>JBBJMD010000146.1:0-9665 GCA_037719925.1 Ferruginibacter sp. | reverse complement strand
TCACCTGCCCTGAATGTCATGGTACGCTGGTAAGCTTAGAAGAAGGAAATATTTTAAGATTCCGATGCCATACCGGTCACGCATATAGTGACAGCGCGCTTTTGGAAGATGTTTCGGAATCGGTTGAAAAGATGCTGTTCCAATCAGTTCGTGTTGCAGAAGAAAAAGCATTTCTTGAAAAAAGTATTGGAGAGCATCTTGAAAAAATACATCATAAGGATGCCATCATGTTTAGCCAGAAGGCAGAAAAAACATTGGAACGGTCCCGGTTGCTACATGATTTTGTCTTCAAGACGTTCAGCCCGCAAGGTTAAAATGTTGGTTAGTACTTTTCAAATATTCCAGGTTCCCTTCTTGTCCATCATACCTGGAAGAGATCACTTATTCCTAGATATTGATAAAAAGTTACACTAAAAATCCGTTGGATATCATGGTAAATTATCCTGTTAAAACTGGTGAGGCCCCGGGCTGTATAATTGGGGAAGGCGGTAATTCTGCCACAAAAACTTAAAGAGAAGTTGGGGTTTTAACGGCAGTTTGCAGGTGTATGGTTTAACCCTGGCGCAAGCGAGCGGAGTTTGATTATAAAGAATAGCAACAGGATAATTACCGATCGGGTGGAATAGTTACTATTGGGCCGGGGCGAATCCTCCTTTGGTTATCCAGGTATCCCATTCTGTAACAAAAGCATCATAGGTTAAAGGGGGTTGTATGCGCCCTTCACCCATATTCCAGCCGGCCTTCACCAAAGTATCTCGCGCATGTTCCAATAATTGTTCTTTATTTTTATGGCCATTTTGTTCATAGTTCATAATCTGCAATGCGAGCTCGCGTGGTTTCTTTCCTTCGAAAACCATCTTCATATCTGCAGGTGGAAGCGCCCATTTCGGATTGCCTGGCGGAGTATGAATCCCGGGTGTATTTTCGGGCTGGTGGCAACTGGAACATTTCATCGCATAAATGCCTTTACCATCTTTGCCCCTTTTTGGGGCCATCTGGTGCAAAAGGCTATTATCTCCCTGGAGAGGCACATCACCTGAAGGATGACAGTTCATACAACGGGGGCTCATCAATACCATGTAAACTTTCATAAACGCTTTTACCGATTCACTGCTGTCGGAGCTTTTCGACTGCCATTTTAAATCGCCTTGAACATGTTTGCTATCCATAAATCCAGTAGTAAGGGTAGCAATACTGGAAAGAAGGAGGACAAGGATCAACATCGTGTTTACGGGCAAAACCTGGAGGGTTTTAATTTCAGCATTCATAATAAATGTTTTAGCACATTTCATCTGTTTGTATAAAAAGGAAAGAAACAGCGAGAGGAATTTCACCACAAAAATTTATTAATTCATTCACTACGAAACAGTCCTGATAGCATGTTTACCAGGCAACGCTCTTAAGTTTTCTTCTTTCCTTTTTCCTGCATTTCTGCTGCTAAATGAATTGCTTTCCTGATACGGGGATAAGTACCGCAGCGGCATATATTACCTTCCATCGCATTATCAATATCCTGGTCGGAAGGGTGTGGATTTTCTTTAAGCAGTACCGCGGCTGACATCAACTGACCCGAATGACAATAACCACATTGTGGTACACTTATTTCCTTCCAGGCTAATTGCAATGGATGATCGCCGTTTTTGGACAACCCTTCTATCGTCACAATTTTCTTCCCTGCGGCACGGCTAACTTTTGTAACGCAGGAACGGGCGGCTTCCCCGTCCAGGTGGACTACACAGGCGCCGCATTGAGCTATTCCGCAGCCGTATTTTGTTCCCGTAAGACCAAGGTTATCACGGATTACCCATAACAAAGGTGTGTCCGGACTTGCATCAACCTGGTATGGATGTCCATTAACATTTAGTGAAATCATAGTATGCAAATTGAGAAGATTAAAATACTTGTTTTCCTTTGAACCGGGGATCTGCTACAAGCCAAAATTGCCTGTTGATACAAAAGTATCCACTTATTGTTTACTTAGGATAGTATTTAAACAATTAATTCCTAAATCAATATTCAATCTAATCGCCAGGGTAAGCATCTCTGCAAATAAAATTTGCCGTGACCTACAAACATTTACGAATCTCGTTGACAACCAAAAAAAATGTGTTGCAAGTAATAACTGCTTACTTCTTTGTTACATGACTTTTTGGATCATAAATTGATGTGCTGGGTATATTGAAACAAATTTATGTAACTTAAATTGGTTATTAGTAAGGTCTACAACTGATTTTTATCCTCTATTCTATTTATTTACCCATTGACTGGAATGCATGTGGTAAAATCACCTTTTTTTTGTAAAGTAATACCATTTAAATGAATAATTTAGGTCCGATAATAGTCGTTGAAGATGATCCTGATGACCAGGATTTTTTACGGGAGGTTTTTTTGCGGCTAAAATACCCCAACGAAATAATTTTCTTTGGTGAGGGAAACACTGCCTTTGATTACCTGGTTTCCCTTAGCCATAATCCATTCATTATAATTTCAGATATCAACCTTCCTTTTTTATCCGGGTTCGAATTACGGGAACGGATCAACAATAATGATAGATTAAGGTTAAAATGCACACCATTTGTTTTTTTAACTACCTCAAATTCTGAAAAGGACGTAGCGCTTGCTTTTACTTTTCAAATCCAGGGTTATTTCGTTAAACCACATCTTTTTAACGAACTTGAATTAATGATCAGCAAAATCCTCGAATATTGGGCTTCCTCATTATCACCTTCTATTACTCCGCGTTTACCAAGAGTTTCATGATTAACATTACTGGTAAGGAAAGCATTAGACAATTCTAATTTGTAATTAATACTTTACGTTTTTGAATCCTGCACCGGCACTAGCATTGGGAAGAACTTTGTATTGATTGTGCACTCAATAAAGGAACTATGCGTTTGGTAAAAATCTTTTTTTTCTGCTACTAATAAACATATGTATTTAAGTCATACATTTATTCCTTCAAAATGATAGTTAATTGCCAATGATTTAAAAGGGTACATACCTTTAAAAATCCACCATTGGTATAAAAGCTGATTAGACCTTTAAATTACTGTTTGCTAATAATTATGAAATCTATTAACAAAAATTCGCTCTACATTGCGTGTGGCTTGATATCAGCAACGCAGTCACCGCTATATTATTTAAACGCGATTTTGGGTCAGTACGACGAATCCGTAGTAATTAATGGTTCCTCATTTTTACCCTTACCTGGCAATTACAAGCGAACAATTTTTCCTTAACCTAACTATAAGATTCGAAGATTTTTAAGCCTTTAATCAACATTTAAAATTATAAAACCTACATTCAATGAACGAAAACGTTAATAAAAGCGCCTTGTTTAACGGAAGTTGCTTTGCGCTGATCACCACTGCCTTTACTTTTTCTATCAGGGCAGGAATTCTTCCACAATTAGGAGAACGTTTCGGCCTATCTGCAGAACAACTGGGATTTATTAATTCCATGTGGTTTTTTGGATTCCCTATTTCAATGATTATCGGGGGACTGGTGTACCACACATTTGGACCAAAAAATATAATGATGGTGGCTTTTGTATGCCACACTATCGGAATTTTACTGACCATTTTTGCCGGGGGGTATTCAACCCTGCTTATTTCCACCCTTTTGATCGGAATTGGTAATGGTTGTACGGAAGCAGCCTGTAACCCTATGATTGCAGATATGTATTCAGGGGTGAAAATGCAAAAAATGCTGGGTAGGTTTCATATGTGGTTTCCCGGCGGGATCCTTGTTGGTTCCCTTATTTCTTATTTTATGACAAAAATGGGTCTTGGCTGGGAAGCGCAAATGTGGGTTACGATGATCCCAACTGTTATTTACGCAATATTATTCTTCGGGAAAACATTTCCAAAACCACAGTTGGAAGAGGCCAACTCCCTTGCTAAGAATTTCGAAGCTATGTTAAACCCGGTTTATATTTTCCTATTCTTCGCTATGGCCCTAACTGCAATTTCCGAGTTCGGCCCCAGCCAATGGGTGAGTATTGTTTTAGGATCCAGCGGAGCGGATGCCATGCTTATTTTGGCTCTAACATTCGGCGTGTCAGCAGTAGGCAGGTATTTTTCAGGGCCGGTTGTCGGGGCCATGGGGCAGGCAGGTGTGTTGCTTGCAGGGTCGGTGTTGGCCACGATTGGTATATATATGTTTAGCACAGTAACAGGCCCTATGGCATACGTAGCAGCCATCGTTTTTGCGCTTGGCATATGTTATTTCTGGCCGGTGATGATTGGATCAGTTGCGCATAAAGTGCCCAAAAGCAGCGCCCTTGGCATGTCTATTGTTGGTGGCATGGGCATGTTCTCTACCTCAATATTTCAGCCTTTCATAGGTAGCTGGATTGATAATGCCAGGGCAGAAAACGTTGCAAAAGGGCTTACAGGCAATGCATTGGAACTAGCGACCGGGCAAAATGCCTTACTGAAAATGATGACCTTCCCTGCAATATTAATCGTATTGTTTCTCATATATTTCTTCTGGCAAAAAAATACTAAAATGGCCAAAGAGAGTGAAATGACGATGGGCGCCCATTAATGTTAAACGAGATCATTTGAAATGTTTAAATGAGGTTCTCCCGATCTCATTTAACCAACCGTTTTTCCATGACAAAATTGGTATCAGAAAAGATGGGGATTAAAGCCGGTATGCGGGCTATCTTCATTGACGCGCCGACCGATATTGGCGAATTAATTAATTCAACGGATCTTGAAATTCAAAACAGTCTGACCGGTGAATTCGATTACATACACTTATTTACGATTAGGCAAGCCGGGTTTCATAAGAGTTTTCCTTTATTAAAAAGTCACCTTAAGCCGGCAGGAATGCTTTGGGTGTCCTGGCCAAAATCAATGCAAAAGGATACAGATTTAAAGTTGACTACTGTTATTAAACTTGGGTATGATTATGGGCTGGTCGAAAGTAAAAGTATAAGTATAAATGCCTTGTGGTCTGCGTTAAAATTTACCCATCCAAAAAAAGGACAAGTCTACAATAACAGTTATGGACAACTTAAATTATGAGCGGCCCGAGGCTGGAAAATTGTAACATGGCGGAATACGCCTTCCTGATGGAGATCGTATTATAAATTATAATAGTAATTACCTTAATGAAATTTTACAATCCAGGTTGGGTACAGAATGCCAAGCTTCGTAGAGGCGATATTTTGGTATAGGGAATTTATCAAAATAGCAACCTCAAAGTGACAACATTTTCTATACCATAGGGTTATCCAATCCTAATGGCGCCCATACAGGGCTTCCGAATATTTTACCAAAATATTTGCACCAAAATGAAGCCTCTACGAGGCTTGGCAAACTCTATCAAACCTGGATAAGCGATAGTCTCCTGTGGTAAATATTACATGTACAAGACACGAATTGCTGACTTGAATCCGGGGATAACCTGGTCGCTCATCTAAACCAACGATCTAACATTACAGTATTATGAATTAAGTAATCTTCAATTATACTTTTGATTCAGTGTTACTCAATTAAAGGTGTAACAGTAACAATCAACTGTAATCATGCTTACCGAAAAATTCAGGCGCAAGCAAATTCCATGTTCTTATAACGGAGGTTAAAATCCATTAGGCACGTTTAATAATGCCCAAATTTACCAGGGTAGAAAGCGGGTTTCTTAATAAAGTCATAGACCTCACCCTGGTATTTGTAAAGATACCTATGATGCTTTTTTCATACAGATGACTTCTTATTCCTTAAGACCTTTTGTTATTGGAAAAGATCCAATCGCTACTGGCAGGAACACGAAATATTTATATTGCTGTCAATCCCTGCGGCTGAATAATCATGCGCTTTTGGTGCGTATGCGCGGATGCAGGAAATTAGGAATGCCTTTCAACATTTGTTATTACCTTACTTATCAACTTTCAGCCAGCAACTAATACACCTGGATGCTCATGCAGATATTGTTACGACCGCAAAACGCGTGGAGCAATGTTGAGGTGAAATCTATAATAATATTGTATGGAACTAAAAAATCTGAACGAATTATTGGGGGACACTCAGTCCATTATCCAATTTTTAAAAATATTTTGAAAGAATTAAAAATTCCAGGTGTACCAGTGGCTTTGATGGAAAGTAATGGTTTCCTTACAATTCCAACTGTTGAAAAATACAAAGTTGTTTTTGGAGTTTGGATTTACAACACGATTTGATTGCGAGATAATTAAATCATCCTTACGCAGGAAAAATACGAGTTGTTCCTTGTGGATGTCATGTTATTAAAACTATTACCGGGCCAAACCTATCCCTTCGGTTTATTGCCGGGTGACACTGCCAGGCTGGTTAATGATAAACTTGACTGCAAGCCTTACCGCAACAAGAAAAGACCTGGAAGCGGGTTTGCTTATTGGTATTATAAAGATATTTTTGAATTGATCATTTACCTTAATAATGATAAACAGCTTGAAAACTTCCAATTTCGGCTGCAAAATAAATTTTCGAAAAAAAGCGCAAAACTGCAATCGGACCTTTAAGGGAAAAAACATAACATTACAACCGAACAATTGGACCAGTTAAAATTACCTGGCTCAAATTTGCCGACAAGCGCATGGTTGGAGCGTAAAAAAGAAAAGGATGATGAGGAAGAGGTTTCGCCATTTACAGTAAAAAATATCGGGGCAACGGAGTCATTACTGATTTACTTCCTTGCAGCTTTGGAAATTGCTACTGCCAATAAGAAAATAGCCGAAATCCAGGCTTCAATCAAGAAGACAGTAATCGCTTTAAATAAATTGAATCTTAAAAATAATTACTTTATCGAAACGCTGGAAAGGGAAGAATTAGTTGATTTCATATCATCTGCAGTCCGGCTAACGGGTTTTAAGATCGGCGAAGAGGCAGACATCACCGAAAACTGGCGGGAATGGTAGAAAATCAATTGTACAATGTGCCCACACCAACATCCAATAATAATAATAAAGGTTATACAAAATCAACGAGGGATAATGACACGAAGGGTTTCACGGCTGACATAAATTTTAATTTACTTAAAAGCAACGCAACACAACACCCCTGCACTTAATCCTGATGGAAAAATAAGATGGCAAAATATTTGACTATGCCATAACAAGGGAGGGAAGAATAATGAATTGTATCCTTCATCAAACAATTTAATATACCTTATGTACCTTAACAACCTTTGTTAAATCCTTATCAATATAAAATTCCTCCTCGGTCTGTTTCGTAATCCCGGATTTATCTTTTAATTTATAAGCATGTGATATTTTAAATAATTTTTCAGGTGTATATCCTCGCTTGCCTGTATTGTTCCTTTCACTGATTGCTTTAGTACTATCCAATACCTGTTTCAACCTCAACCTGTAGGTATTAATGGTCAGTGAGCTGGTTTTAGTTTCACTGATCAATTTTTCCAAATTGGTAATTGAATCTTTATAATTATTGAGCGACCTGGAATTGGCAATATTGCCTTCAGTTTCTTCATACGCTAAAAACGCTGTACCCAACTTCCCGAAATTAACCGGTTCATACTTCATATTGTTACCGGCCAAACTGGTTTTCAATTTTGCTTCTACCAGCTCCCTCGCGATATCTTCATTAGTTTTGCCGCCACACCCGGCAAAAGCTATGCAAACCAATAAGAATACTATTTTCATAAATAAATTTTGAATTAAACTATAAAATTATTTTAGTTTTTATTCCAGATAAAACCTGCCCTGTATAAATTTGATTTTGGATAAATGGAGAGCATAAAATGCCGGTTAGCACCAGGTAACACTACGACAAAAGCCCTAATCGATACCCAGCATAGGGAACAGCCGCTTTTTTTCTTCATCCGTTGGTTGCCTGCCATATTCACAAAGTTCAAAAGCTTCCGCATATTTTACGAGCGCAGCTTTCTCTTTTCCATACCACTTTTCAAGTGAGGACCTTACGGCGGAGGTTATCTCAAGTGCCCGGGTTTTCGCCAGCCAACTTTCCCTGCCTGCACTATCCCGGGGAACATCGGGAAGAAAATGTCCTATCCATGGTAACCATTCGTACATCTGGGAAGTATGCGCATCCATAGCATGGATCTTTTGAAGAAAGACACTGCTTATATCAATAGCAATATCCGGGCGGAATGGATTGGGCCGCTGAAAGCCATCCTGGAAATATAAGAATACCGGATTTTTTGTAAGAGCGGGCATATCAGGCGTTACATTAGGTACCGCAACCATATAAGCAGCATCCTGGACAAGTACACCCGTATACCGGTGATCGGGATGATAATCATTTGGCCTCGGAGCAATAACAACATCCGCTTTCCATTCTCTTATTTTTTTAATGATCTGGAAACGTACTTCAAGAGTTGGTAATAACTGGCCATCATGGTTATCCAATACATCATACTGCACGCCAAATCTTTTCCCTGCTTCCTGCGCTTCTGCAAACCTTCGTTTAGCAAGTGCTTCTCCTTTCATCGACTGGTGGCCGGCATCACCATTTGTTACGGAGAGGAATTTAACAGCATATCCCATTTTTGCGAAAAGTATTGCGGTTCCCCCCGCATCTACGTCACAATCATCCGGGTGAGCACCTATCATGATGATACGGATCTTTTCATCTTTCTGTGCATTAATATCACCCATTCCGGAAAAAACAAATAATAGAAGCAGTAAGGAAAACTTGCAGTGAATAGCCATATAAAATATTTTGTTGAAGTTAATTGATTAGAAGGATATTTTCCCGGCATTTGGCGCAACAATTAATTTAAATCATTTCATAAGTACCATTACCTGAGTTCCTTTGAAAAGAATACAAGGCAGGTAATCCGTGATCAATACACACCCGTGTACTTCTTGTAACCGGCAATGGCTTCAGATAACTCTACAGGGGACTATACGGTTATACTATTTAAATAGTTACCGCTCCTTCCAGGTTAATTAATTAATTTTAGCGTGTTAATGCTAACGCAATTTCAGTCGTTAATAATTCCCCAGGTGTTATACAATTACCAGGTCTTGAAGCCTGCCAGGCACGAGCAATAATTTATGGCTGGTAGGAATATACGTTAAATTGCAAACTATTTAATTGACATTTCCGTAAGGTTTATGAAAAAAATAATTAGCGTAAAAGAACTTGAGAAGTGGATGACAGATAATTGTTATCATGATTCGTATGGAATTAATGGCAGAATTATCCATGAAGGTTATGGTTTAGAAAACGCCGAATATTCATGGACCTGGTACTATACAGAACGAGGCGGCAGAGATATCTTAGCGCGGTTTCAAAGCGAAGAGGAAGCGGTAGATTACGCTTTTAAAAAGATAATAGCAGACGGATCAGCTAACAGGCACATGATCGGCTTTGTTAAAGAAGGTTCCCAGGAGAACGAGTTGATAAATGAGCTTCAAAAAAGAGAAATTTTTTTTTTGGAAAGACAAAATCCCCTACGGAGGCGTCAATAATCCACGGGTTAGAATTTTGGTTTTTGGATGCGACATCAGGAGGGTTGAAGACCTTCAAAAAAAATTCAACACAATATAAGTTTTGTACCATAGTCTGCTCTCCACTACGCTATTTCGCTTCTTTTCAGCGTTCCATGGATCACGTTTGTTGTTTGGGAGATTACCTTTTTGGCAAAATATCTTGATTAATGAAACTTGAGAAGGTAACAAATGCAGGTAGTAA
>JBBJMD010000032.1:0-27541 GCA_037719925.1 Ferruginibacter sp. | reverse complement strand
TTCTCTTATAACCTGGATACTTACCGGCAATGTTATTATCATTCTTTTATATTTCCTGTCAGTAGCAGGATGGGTGAAAGGATCTTACATATCAGGCAGTATTTTTTTCACTGTTGCTTTTTACCTGACATTTTATCAGTCCTTCAAAGAAAAAAAAATAACTGCAAAAAATACTGCCATCAAATATAAAAATAAAAAAATAGCTGTTGAAGAAGCTGGGTTGCTCATTGCCAAGCTGGAAAAGAGAGTTGTTGAAACATAATAAAAAAACAGGGAAACAGGAAATACTTTTAAAAACCGGGAAGAAAATTGCGCTTAATTTAAAGGAAAATTCCACGGTTATTATAAGTGCCGTTACAGGCGATGTTGTGTTTGAATAGCTATTGATTGAAGGAATGATTTTATGAAGGTTTGATGTGGCACTATTGCAGGTATATACAAACGAAAATAGCGAAATACCCGGGGAAACTTTTATATCTCACCAGGTTATGCCATCTTTGATTTCAAGAAAATATTTAGACGAACTATTATTTATGGAATAAATAGTATGTTGTAGAGGAGTACCAGGATGCAATGCCGTTACTTGAAATAATTACAAACAGTTCTTATATTCTGCGTATTTTCTTTTTGTTCTCTCATCTTACTTAACACTAATCTTCAATAAACATGGCTAAAATAGCAATGCTTCTGATGTTGTTTTTCACAGCTTGTTCTCCAAAGATTAATACGCTTACGCTGCACCGTAAGATAAGCTATCCGGAAAGTAAATTGATCAAACGACTCGTGTGGGAAAGCGAACCATCGAGGTATCCCGGTAGCGGTACAGATATGCATTGGTGGACGTTAGGCATTGATAGCAATCTCTATTTGATCGATGATGATGGTGCAAACTTTGGCGGACCGGGATGGTATGCGCATTTATTAAAGGCAAGCGGCGTTCCGCCGGGTCACAAAGTTGAAACGGTAAATGACTTTCAATCTTATGATTTCAGGGCTAACCTTCCTGATAAATTAGTACGCCGGTATGTGTGCGGTGTAGTGGCGGTAGATTCCAGCCTATACGTAAGCATCTATGATTACAATTGGAACATTCCATCAAAATCGGTGAACAAGGATACGCTCGTTAAACTGCTCAAACAATTTCATCCCTGGAATGATATGAGTCCTGCAACACGCGGAGAGGCCGGTTTTATCGATGGTTACTCAAAAAATTATGGGGTAGCTGGCATTATTCAATCCAGGGACTTTGGAAAAACGTGGACCCGTCTGCCCGGGAAAAACACACCTGAATTTTTTGGCAATAAATTTGGCGCTCCTGCTTTCCTGACTTTTGGCCCTGGAAATACGCAGACCCCGGGGGAACTTACTCCTTATGTGTATGCTATCTCAAACGATGTTAACTGGGCATCGGGTGATAATGTTTTTTTAGGGAGGGTTCACAGAGACAGCGTTGCCTATCGGAAGGCATGGCAGTTTTATAAAGGCAATACGAACAGAAGCGATCCCCTTTGGTCGGGTGAAGAACACGCAGCGAGCCCTGTATTTTCTGACCCGGGCCATGTTGGCCATCCAACAATCACCTATAACAAAGCACTCGGCCGGTACATACTTTGCATATCAAGCGATATGGTGCCGCACCGGGAAAATGCTTCAAAAGAGGAAGCGCGGAAATGGAATTGGGAGTCGGAGATGCAATTGTATGAAAGCCTGCATCCATGGGGTCCCTGGTCTATATTTCATAATGAAAGGCAGTGGGGCGGGAAAGAGCATACGGCGTATCTTCCGCAAATGCCATCGAATTGGATAAGTAAGGATGGACTTTCGGGAAGCATCCTTTTTGCCGGCGATTATGTAAACCGGAAGGCAGCATATTATGGATTTATGACCCAGCAGTTTCGCCTGGAACTAAGATGACGAGGTGGATTTTTACGAAACCTGCTGATTATTGAATGTGCACAAATGACAATAGAATCCTTTTTTATGTATTTTGATAACAAATAAAGATGGGTGCTTTTTGATAACAGTCGATTAAAGGCATAAAAATTTAAAAGGGTTACCATGCATACCTATACTTTTACCGGCTATCTATTTGGTGCTGAATTCCATTGAAAGGAGGCCATAAAATCAATTTGAGGATACCGCATTTTGTGATGGTATTTCTTGCCTGCTATCGCGAACCCACACAAGAGACTGCAAACTATAAGGGAAATGCCAAATACAGCAAAAACTACATCACGTTTTGGACCTACTTTTATAACTGATTAATTTGATTTTTGAAGTATATTCAAGTGCTACCCTGCGAGGTACGGGATTTTCTCCAGTTTACTTATCTTCTCTTCAAACAATGTTACGGACATAATTTGTTTTATTCCATTAATAAGTATCGAAATAATCACTTATTTTGTTTACATTTTTGGGAAAATCAGATTGCCTGGCTTCTTCAAATATATCACAAACCAAATTCCGCTTTTCCACGAAAAAATGGATGAAGCCAGGGGTACAGGCTATCGTTCCTGGTGGTGGGAATAATCATGTTTATACGTAAAGCCCACGATGAATGATGTATGCGCAACGAATACCTTCAAAATTTTCAATTCTATCAATAAAACATTTATGAGGAAGACAATTTTTTCAGCAGTCCTTATTGCTTTTATTTCTGTTGCCGCAGCGCAGGAAAAGCTTCAATACCACATCATTAAAAAAGATGCAGGGGGAAAAATTATTCCATGGTATAATCCTGATCCGGGTATTTCTTACGACCGTATGATGCACCTTGTCTGGAATTTTTGGGATACCATGCGTATAGATCTAAACGGGATACCGTATTACATGAATCACCAGGTATGGCGGCCGGGAGTAAATGATCCAAGAGGTTTAGGTGGCGATCAGTTTGCCATGGCGCTTTCTTCATGGCGCCTGTATTATCAATACACCGGCAATGAAAAGGTGAAGCAAAACATGAAGTTTATAGCTGAGTATTACCTCACACACAGTCTTTCAGATGCAGGAGCCAAATGGCCGAATATTCCCTATCCGTACAACACTTTTGTGTATTCAGGCATTTACGATGGCGATATGGTTATTGGCAAACATTATACCCAACCGGATAAAGCGGGATCGTTTGGCATTGAGCTGATTAATATGTATAAATTGTTGAGAAATGAACGGTTTCCCAATCAATCGTATAATGCTTACCTGGATGCAGCTGTAAAGATTGCAAACACACTTGCCAGCCATATTCAACCAGGTGATAGTTTAAACTCACCGATGCCTTTTAAAGTAAATGCAGTAACCGGCGAAGTAGGCATGCTCAAACGGCATGACCAGCGGGAAAAAGACGATCAGTTAAGCGGCTATACTACTAACTGGTCCGGTACAATGGAGCTATTTTTAGAATTAGAGAAGCTTAATGCCGGCAATGTACAAGCATACAAAAAAGGTTTTGATCATTTACTGCAATGGATGAAATCTTATCCGTTAAAAAATAACAGGTGGGGTCCTTTTTTTGAAGATATAGTTGGCTGGAGCGATACCCAGGTCAATGCCATCACCTTCGCCCAGTTTATGATGAACTATCCCCAATACTTTCCTGAGTGGCGCAAAGAAGTTAAACAAATCTTTGATTGGGTTTACCTGAAGCTAGGCAATGATAAATGGAAGCAATATGGTGTAACGCTTATTAACGAGCAAACAGCGTATCGGGTGCCCGGTAACAGTCATTCATCAAGACAGGCTTCTGCAGAATTACAATTCATGGCTTTAACAGGAGATCGTTCCCGTGCTGATCATGCTATCCGGCAATTGAATTGGGCCACATACATGGTAGATGTTGATGGAAAAAATCGTTACATGGAAGATGAAAACTGGTTAACTGATGGCTATGGGGATTTTGTTCGTCATTACCTGCGCTCGATGGCCGCTATGCCCGAATTGGCGCCTGCCACTCAGGATCATCTACTTTCAACAACCTCAGTTGTGCAACATATTTTCTACAAAGGCCAGATGGGTAAATACTATTACGCCATGTCAAAGGATACACAAAATATACAACTTCAGTATATTGTTTATGATGAAGCGGGAACAGAACAATTAAGGCTTTTGAAAAAACCATTGGGAGTTTTGTTTGATGATAAAAAAGCGGCTGAAGATAATAGAGAAGAAGGCTATGAATGGAAGGCTTTAAGCAAAGGCGGGATACTTACCGTTAGAAGAACAAAGGCTAAAAATGTTGTTATCCTGAAATAATTACAGGGGCCAATAGCCCGTGTGTTCGCATCTTACAAATTTTAAATGCTTATGATATAAGTAGGCTATAAAAAATAGTCCTGCTATTTATACTACACGGATTGATAAAAATAGGTATCTTAAAGGAAGCATCAATTACTGAAATTAGTCAGTATGTTTTGGATTATTATGATATAATCTTGTCCTGCCGTACACCGCGATAGGAAATGTGAAGATGGAAGGAGCACTAATACCATACGACATGCCGGATGTGGTGTTTGTTTTATCCAGCGCCTTAAACATCAAAAATGAGAAGCAGGGGAATTCGCTGATTTTTGAGAAGGGAAAGTGGTTTTTTATAAATAGTGCATCAGGAAAACGCTGGTTGCTTTTTTCTGCATTATAGAATAAGAAACTACCTTTCCCACTAACACAGACATAAAAATCAACATTAAAAAGCCATCATAGGAATGAATTGCGCTCACTTCCGTCTCGTATTGAACCTGCCGTTAATGGTTATACTTGTTGCGATGATTGCTGCATGCCATAGTGATCCGACAAATAGTTCAAATAAAACTGATGCTTTATCAGGAGCAGCTGATACCGGGCTACCACCAGAAAATGCGCTTGCTACATTTGAATTAGAGACTGGATTTAAGATTGAATTACTCGCCTCTGAGCCACTGATTTCTGATCCGGTAGATATGGAGATTGATGAGTATGGCCGGCTTTACGTGGTTGAAATGCATGGATATCCACTTGATAAAAGCGGCACAGGCGTAATAAAATTATTATCCGACACCAATGGTGATGGCCGTATGGATAAGAGTACTGTTTTTGCTGAAGGATTAACATTACCGAACAGTATTATGCGTTGGAAAAAAGGTGTGTTGGTAACTGATGCCCCCAATTTGTTCTACTTTGAAGATACCAATGCCGATGGCAAAGCAGACATAAAAGACTCGGTGCTTACCGGCTTTGCCTTATCCAACCCACAACACAATTTGAATAGCCCGGTGCTCGGTATGGATAACTGGATTTATTTAGGCCATGAAGGTGCTGTGGCTACCCAAACTTATAAAGAGGAATTCGGCGATGAGGGCCGGGAAATTTATTATCCGGGTCATCCAAACGGCCCGCGTCTTGCCAGGAACGCGAGTGGCCGTTCTGTACGCTTTCGTCCCGAGCAGCATTTGCTGGAAACTACCTCCGGTAATACCCAGTTCGGACATACGTTCGATGAATGGGGCCATCACTTTTTGGTAACCAATTCGAACCACAGTATCCAGGAAGTGGTTGCGGCTTCTTATTTAAAAAGAAATCCGCACCTGGTTGTGTCGGATGCCACACAATCCCTTTCCGATCACAGCCATGCGGCCGAAGTGTTCCCCATCACGAAAAATCCTGAACGGCAGCTATTGACCGATGTTGGTGTTATAACATCGGCTTGTGGCATTACCCGTTATTTAGGAGGATTGTTTCCGGCACCTTATGATAAAGCCATTTTTGTGGACGAACCTGTAAGTAACCTGGTGCACGTAGATCAATTAACCGACAAAGGAGCCAGTTTTGTAGCCAGTCGTATGCGCCGGCATCAGGAGTTTATCGCATCTACGGATGCCTGGTTCCGGCCTGTGAACATGTATATCGGACCCGATGGAGCCTTGTATGTGGTCGATTATTACCGTCAAATCATTGAGCATCCCGAATGGATGGGAGAGGAAGTGGTGAAATCGGGACAATTGTATAACGGCCACGATAAAGGACGCATTTACCGCATCGCTCCAAAAAATTTAAAAACAGCCGAATGGACAAAGGGTTTAAAACTGGGCGATGCCAGTAATGAACAATTGGTAGCCGAATTGTCGAGCCCTAACTTTTGGTGGCGGCTGAATGCCCAACGTTTGTTGGTAGACCGGAATGATAAAAGCGCTTATCCTGCTTTGATAAACAAGGCACAAAATACCGCATCACCATTAGGTCGGCTCCATGCATTATGGACGTTGGAAGGGCTCGGACAGTTAACCCCTCAACTGTTTACCCAGGTCTTAAAAGACCCGGTTGCCGGTGTTAGAGAAAACGCTATCAAATTGGCTGAATTGCATTTGATTACTTCACCCGGTTTAACCAGGGCCTTGTTGTCGTTGCAGCAGGACCCGGATGCCAAAGTGCGCTTTCAACTGCTTTGCACCCTGGGTTCTCTAAACACAAAGGAAGCCTTACAGGTGCGGAACAATTTACTATTCAAGGATATAAATGACGAATGGGTACAGGTGGCGGCTTTATCGGGTGCATCCGCGCAAACAGCAGCACTATTGAACCTGGTTTTGGAGCGCTTCGACACGCGCGTGCCGGCGTATGCTTCCCTGGTGCAACGGTTATGTGCAATGATTGGAGCCAGTGAAACACCAGCTGTCATACACCAGCTTGTTAAAAAAGCTGTCGCCAACACCTGCTGCATGGCAGGCGCCCTTGTTGGAAGGTCTGGCACAAGGAATAAAGGATCGAAATGCAAGGACTGGCTTTAATGAAGACCAGCCACTCCTGGTAGCAAACTTTTTCAAAACCCCCTCTGCCCAAATGCGTACTGCTTCGCTGCATTTGCTGCAGGCCATGGGGCTGCGGGATGGTGAATTGAAAAATGAAGCAATGAGTAAAGCGGCCGCGATGGCAGGCGATGAAAGCCTGCCTGAAGAAAAACGCGTTGCAGCGATCCGGTTTATTAGCATGGGCAACCTGGCTCCGTACACAGACTTGTTGGAAACCTTAATTACGCCTCGTGAAAAATCCTCCCTTCAAATTGCATCGCTGCAAACACTGAGTGCGATACCTGGCACCACTGCCACGCAATACCTTTTGCGCTACTGGACCAGCTTAACTCCCGAAGTACAGGATGAAGCGATGAATACGTTTTTGGAAGATACTGCGCGAATCTCCATGCTTTGGGATGCCATGGAAAAAGGTAAGGTACTTCCCGCAAGTGTTGGGTGGCAACGTAGTGTAAGTTTAATGGCGCAGGATAATTTGCGGCTTCGGGAGAAGGCCAGGCGCTTGCTCACAAAAAGTGATGAAGACCGGGTGAAGGTCAATAAAGAATACCAGCAGGTGCTTTCCATGGATGGCGCTGCCGGAAAAGGTAAGGAGGTATATGTGAAAAACTGCTCCAGTTGTCATCAGGTTCGCGGAACGCTGGGCTTCAGCTTCGGGCCCGATTTAGGTACCATCCACAACTGGTCGGCAGACGCAATTATGGCGAACATCCTAGCACCCAACCTTTCGATATCAAGCGGCTATGATCCTGGGACGTGAAATTAAAAAACGGCGAATCGCTCCAGGGCATTATTTCGAGTGAGACCTCTACAGGTATCACGTTGAAAAACGCCGGTCGCCAGGTACGAACCATTAATCGTTCGGATATCCAATCGATAAAACCCATCATGATGTCGTCTATGCCTACGGGTTTGGAAAAACAAATTAACCATCAGCAGATGGCCGATCTACTGGCATTCCTGCGGGAAAACAAATAAGCAGTTCCGCAGCCCTGATCGTTTTCCGGTTTAGGGTTTTTTTTAAAAGGTTGAAAAATTTTCGTATCAACAAAAGTTTATTTATATGAAAAGAATGTACCGGTTATCGGAAACAATCATTAACTGTAACAACGGAATCGCTATTTATAGATTACTGCTGCAGACTATGATTCTTCTGGCAGGCATAAATGCTAAAGCCCAGCAACATCCCACAGCCTTCTCGTGGCCGCAAGGCAAGCAGGCGGCCGTAAGTCTGAGTTTTGATGATGCCCGTGAGAGCCAGGTGTTGGCTGGCACCGGCCTACTCGATGAGTATGGCATCAGGGCAACTTTTTTTGTGCTTCCTTCCGGCGTAGAAAAACAACTGGAGGGCTGGAAAAAAGCGGTCGCAAACGGGCATGAAATCGGCAACCATACGCTTACCCATCCCTGCACCGGTAATTTTGCCTGGTCGCGTAACAATGCATTGGAAAACCATTCGCTGAAAGGCATGCGGAAAGAAATGGAAGTATGCAACAGGCGCATTGAGGAACTGCTGCATGTGAAACCCAATGTTTTTGCATATCCATGTGGTCAAAAATTTGTGGGAAGAGGTGTGCAGACAAAAAGCTATGTGCCCCTGGTAGCAAAGATGTTCCTTTTAGGCAGGGGTTGGATGGACGAGGGGCCAAATGATCCAACTTACGGCAACTTTGCTCAATTAACCGGAGTAGAAATGGACGGAAAAAATTTTGATCAAATTCTTTCTTTGATTGAAGAAGCAAAGAAGAATGGTCAATGGCTGGTTCTGGCAGGTCATGAGATGGGCGAAAGCGGTGAACAAACCACACGACTATCAATGTTAAGACAGCTCGCAGCTTATGCGAAAAACCCAGCTAACGGAATTTGGCTGGCACCGATGGGGGATGTCGCAAAGTTTATTAAAGACATAAGAAATGAAAGCAAATAAATTTCGAAGAAAAAAAGAAAATCTTTTTCAAGCTTTTTACATGAACGGTATTCAAAATTCATTTAAAAGGGCAACGCATTAAATTATTTGCTCAAGGTCATAGAATATTATCTAATGTATACTGAGTAATTATTCTATGTAAATGATTTATTTTTTTTAAACATATTTTACGTCTTCCTTAAGTTCCCCCAATTACAACAGACAAGATGCTGTGCTAAGGGGAACAACTACCAGTACAATATAATTTTAAAAAGAAAGTGCCCGACTTTACGCCACTTTTTAAAAGATGCGGGACCACCTGGGCTCGACTCAGGAGGACCTCAAAATAAACTTAAATTCTATTATTGAGACGTACTAAAAATGGGAGCCTACAGTAATTTGTGCTTCATTTTTTCAATTTAGCTTTGACACCGGGCGGACCAGTTACGAATTCCCAAGGCCTCGGATGCAAAACGTGTGTGTCTTGAACTGATCCAGATGTAATATTAGGAATCAGGTGCTGTACAAAAACATGGAAGACTTTTCAAAGTATTTACTTCAAGTGCGGAGGTCAAGCGAACCGACTTACTGACTTGATATAAACAAATGGAGAGAACTGAACTTCCGCAGACGACTTTCAGGAGTAGTTTGCAAACCACCTTATGCTGCATCAACTGGAAACTGTTTTTGTGGTGAACGATAAGGAAAAACAAGGACTTGATTCTTGAAGGTGCGTATTGCAGAGCTGAATAAATTAAAGTAACTATGAAGCCTCGTTAGCATAAGATCGATGTCGAAAGCAAGCAGCTACGTTTGTGCTTGTTAAGAGTGTAAAAGCAACCTGATTACTGTTTACATGGCATCCGGGGCAAAGTTGACAGGAATGCAATACAGGGTTTTGTATGGAACAAGAGAAGTCGCTGGTGCGCTGTTAACTGAGAAGGGAAGCAGCCGTACAAGGATAGTACGAATCAGCGGCGGCGGACTAAATCGTAGTAGTGATGAAGCCTCTGTAATGGAGGGGGAGCGAAGGGTTTAGCCTGTTTTGAGTTTCATAATTATTTACAACCCCAAAAAGGAATGATCGATTATTACGAAACAAAATCACAGCCAATTTCCAGAGTGATGGTAATGCAGGCGTACAAGAAGATGAGGACCAACAAAGGCAGTGCTGGCATAGACGAAATGAGCTGGGCAGATCTGGATGAAGATCTGGATGCCCATCTCTATAAGCTATGGAACAGAATGACTTCCGGCACTTATTTTCCTATGCCTGTACGGGAAGTTGAAATCAACAAGGATGCAGGATCAGGAGTTAGAAAATTAGGCATACCTACTATTGTGGATCGGATAGCACAGGCTGTGGTAAAATCACATCTTGAGCAACTTGTGGAGCCGCATTTTCATGAGAGTTCTTATGGTTATCGTCCGGGCAAAAGCTGCCACCAGGCAGTAGACAAGGCTTGGCAAAATGCAAGGGTGAATGATTGGGTGATAGACCTTGATATCAAAGGTTTCTTTGATAACATTGACCATGAGCTCTTACTGAAGGCGGTGACACATTATTGTGCAGACAAATGGGTACTGCTCTATGTTACACGATGGCTAAAAGCAGGCATTGTTCAGCAGGATGGAATGTATTATGACAGGGTAAGCGGTACTCCACAGGGTGGGGTTGTTTCACCAACGCTTTCCAATATCTTCCTGCACGTGGTGTTTGATAAATGGATGGAAAAGAACCATCCGGAAAAGCCCTTTGAACGCTATGCCGATGACATTGTGGTACATTGCAAAACTGAAAAGCAGGCGTTGTTTGTATTGAAAATGATACAGCAACGTATGACTGAATGTAAGCTGACATTGCACCCGGTAAAGACAAAGATCATCAACCTGCGGGGAAAGTCTGAAAAGAAATATCCCAGGAGTTTTGATTTTCTCGGTTTCACTATCCGACCACTCTGGCGCAAAACCAGTGGTGGCAACAAGCTGATGTTATCAAGTTTCATGAGCACAAAATCCAAAACAAGTGTACTGGCAAAGTTTAAAAGTTTTCACATCCATAAATGGCGAAAGCCCATTGAGGAGGTTGCAGACAAACTAAAACTGGTTATTCAGGGAGTGATTAATTATTATTGTAAGTTTTGGACAACGCACACACGTTACGTTTGGTATCAGCTCAATGTGCGACTATTAAAATGGGTTAAATGGGAGAAAAGCCTGTATAAGAAGGCTGCGGTTAAGTGGCTTAAACAAAAGTATAAGGAGAAGCCCCGTTTATTCCCGCACTGGCAATTGGTACATCCATAATGTAGCAATACATTTGTGATTAAAAACAGGAAGAGCCGTGTGACGGGAGACTGTCACGCACGGTTCTGTGAGAACGCAGGGGTGAAATTACTTTGCGTGACTCGACTGTACGCCACTTGTCCGACACCCTAAATGACATTATACTATGAAGAGGAAGACGTTGTTTATCTTTTTTCTACTTTTATCACTTTACGGAAATAGCCAGCAAGGTAAATTGTCGCTACTTAGTGCATATCAGACTAAATCGAATGTTAAAGCAGACAAGTTCTTTGCAAAATGGGAAACGGAAACTCAGGTATTAATGCAAAAGAATAATATTAAAGCAAACGATACACTGACAAATCTCAAAAGTGCATTTCAATGTGTTTATGACAGCATAACTTCTTCGACCGAAAGCGTGAGAAACGCAGCCATATATTTTATTTTACAAAATGGAATAGAATATGAGTTTACAGACACAGCCGACAAAAGCTATTTCTTAGAAAATACTTTTTTGTTTACTGCCGACGGACAGATTGATTACTTACCAAACAATAAGATCTACAAGCTGAAAAACTTCGTGCCGACAATTAAAACAAGTGCTAAACATTACCTTTTGCTTGAACAGAAGTATGACAGTTTATTTGCACCTTTCTTAGGCAACAAAAAATATTTCAGTTACTATAAGGGACAAGAAGTTGGAGCAACGCCCTTATCAATTATTATCAAATCTCAGAAAGAAACTACAAAAAGACTAGATTTTTTAAGCAAGTATATTCAGCTGCCAGACAATGAAGATTTTACAAACGAATGGAATTTGTGTTCATATCCCCACATTCCGAGAATAATATTTACAAACGGATTTAATAAGGCTTGGGTAGACATAAATTTCGGCGGAGCAGGCGGACTTGCATATCTTGAAAAAGTATCCAACAATTGGGTATTAAGAGAAATAAAAAGGACGTGGATAGAATAAAGCGGCGTACAACATTGCTTTGCAAAGCCGGGCAGGAATGTAGCTTTATCAAAAACAAAATGGCAGCATTTGTCCGGGCTCGACTTCTACTAGTGTTACGTTAAATATAATATGACGTAATAAGTGTATATTTGAAAAGTTTTTTTCAAATGGTAATACGTTATACGGTCAAACTAATTCGGGTCTGCTGAATAAGTAGAGCGCTTTTCGGCTATTAAAATTTTTTCTACAATTTCCAGCACTATTATTTTTCGGGTATCCCGCTGAGTAAGAAAAAAAACTCACCAATTGGCAACAAAGTACCTGCCCGGTTAATTTAACAAGGTTCAGTACCATAATGATGGTGGCAATCCAAGATTCACTCGTCTGGTGAAGCCTTGCCTTTATCCGGTTCATACCGTAAGCGGTTTTAGCTTGCCCAAACTTTCCTTCTATTGGATTTCGTTCGCCAGGTCTTATATGATTTTTCATCGCCTTGGGTCTGCCAAGAGGTTTACCCACCAGCGTTATGCCTAATTCTTTGAGCCGGCCACGGTTTACACGATTGCAATATATTTTGGCTGCCAATACTTCTTTGGGATAATATCCTAACCGGATTTTGTATTGCTCTACGGTTCTCATTAAACAGGTGCCTTCATTGAATGCATCTCATGATAATTCCTCTAAAAATGAAAATCCCTGCATGAGACTTACTTGTATTTTGGCGCCAAATTCCACATTAGCATTCATTTTCCCTCTAACAATTGGGCGGACATAAGGTTGATGAATGCTTACTATCCTGTGTTCCACCGTATGAGATTTTTCCTGGAACATTTGCGCCTGTTGATCATACAAAGTTTGTATGACTAAAAAATATTTGTATTGATGACGATCAAAGGGAATGGTTTCATAATTCTCCAATAAATGGTGAATGTTTTTGATATTCCTTTTTAAAAAGCACAGCTGTCTTCTTATGGCAGTTCGTATTTCCTTTTTTGTTTTCTTTTTCTTTTGAGCAGTTCTCAAATATGCCTTCCTGGCAATTTCCCGATACGTTCTGGGCTTTTTTGTATGCCTGGACGGAAGGTATAACAGGTCTATCAGTTCTCCTGATTTTTCTCTTGAATCACTTAGCAGATTTAAATCTGTAGGATAGCTGATATCCTGGGGACAGGCCGTTGCATCTACTATTAATTTACCTGCATGTGTTACCGGAACTAACGGCTCAGTGGCTATTACTTGTATCAATGGTTCAGCCATTGGAATGGAGGGCGGTGGTGGCTCTTCTTTATCTTTTGCAACTGGTGGAGTAGATGGTTCATTTTTCTGCATGTACAAATGCAGGATTTTCTCATTGATTGCATTGATTTGTTCTGCACCTAATCGTTTGCGAAACTCAACAAATAAAGATGGATCAAAAGGCTCCTCATCGCTAAAACTGCTAAAGCCGATGAAGTACTGCATATACATATTTTCTTGTATTTGCTGTACAGTCTCTCTATCACTCAAATCACAAAGATGCTTGATGATCAATGAGCCAATTACAACACGTGGGTTAATTCCATCGCCCCCGTCTGACTATTATTCATCTGCTTTTGATAGACGTTCACCAACGAATCCCATGGAATTTTGTGGGACAAAACCACCCAACGGTTGGCAGCATTTAAATTTCTTGAAAAGGGTGACTCAAATCCGACGAATGTTTGGTTGATTAGAACTAATATAGCGTTGCTTGGATGCACGGTTTTTAAGAGCTTTTGCCATTTTTGTTTGCACTTGGTTAGTACAAAACTCCGTAAAACTATTGATACCATTGGTGATATTAGTTTTCAACAGACCCTATTTAAAAGCATCGTACAATAATTCGCTGCAATAGTATATATCGTTATTAGGTAAAAAGGCATCATCGTATTGTTTATCAAGTTGCTCACGGCAAAATGCAAGGGCTTTTGGTACCAGGGATATGTAGTTTGATTTTAGCCTTCCTACTTTTACTGTTGGTTTTCCATTGTTATCAACAATGCGTTTCAATAAAGTATCTATGGGTGTTTTATGTACATTCTTCCCAATGGCTTCAATTACCTGTATGTTACCATTCGCATTTTCAACAAGGGCAATATGTGATAAGGGCATTCCCTCATAACCTGCGGTAACACTTTCGATAGCATCACACAAAGGGCCGCAATCTAAATCCAGAAAATGAATATCACCGTTTTGAAATTGAAATGATGAAAGCGTTATTGGGCTTTTATCTTAATATTTTCAGCTACTGTGATGAAGAGTAGCTTATCGGGGTACAACCAAACAGGTGCAATAAAAACAGCACTTCATTATTTTGTTTATCGAATGTTTCAATGGCATGTTTGGAATTTTTTGCAGCTTTTCCAGTTTATAATGTGGGCAGCAATAATAATACTGACTGCAAAAAGTTTAATCAAAATTTCTAGAGATGTAGTGCTTACAGTACGGGCTATCGCCAGTAAAATAATGCCTGTGGCAAATAACAAAAACGGCAGTGTTTTTTTGTGGTGTTGTACATAGCCACGTACCAAAGCCCAACTACCCACTACCAGTGAAATACCAATAGTAGTAATTTCAACAGCTCTATTTTCCAGCAGCTCTACCCCAAATATGGGCAGTGTGGTAAACAGCACCGGTAGTGCAATACAATGTATGGCACAGGCGAAGGATGCCCCAATACCGATCGTATCCAACCACTTACTATACCGTTTATGTGTTTGATGTGAAGCCATTCAAAAAATAATTTGCATCTACGTTGCAAAAGTAAGTGTGTTTGGTATATATTTGCTCACCAATAACAAAGGCTTTGAAAATTTCTGTTACATATCGCCAACTGCTTTCTGCAATTTTATTATTGCTTTACTTGTTTATTGCCATGCCTGTGCAGTACTGGCACCAATGTAAAAATCATCCTAACCATACATCAAATCAAAAACAAGCAAAGTCTTTTCTTTCTATTACAAAAGGCAGTGGCAGCTCCGATGAGTGTAAAATTTGCTCCCATCAATACACTGTTTATAATAATGATGTAACCACAATTCAAATCACCTACGTCCGTAATTACAGTAATCGTCTTGCTTCACCTGAAACTTTTTATCTGCAGCAATCAGCTTGCCGCCTCTCAAACAAAAGTCCACCTGTAGCTTAATTCATTGCCCTTTCCTGGCATTGCAACATCCTGTTGTCTTGCTTTTCCGTCTTTTTTAATTTACTAAAATTTACTGTATGCCTGTATTGCAAGCATTGCAGCTTGGTAAGCAGTACAATGGTACTGCTGCACTAAGCAACCTCAACTTATCTATTGAGAAAGGCGAAATATTTTGCCTCCTCGGCCAAAACGGTGCCGGTAAAACCACCACCATTAATTTATTCCTCGGCTTTACCAATGCCACATCAGGCGAAGCCAAAATAAATGATGTAACCGTACAACCAAATGATGTGGCCACCAAAAGGTTTGTGGCTTACATACCAGAAGTGGTGCAGCTTTACGGCAATTTAGATGGCATAGAAAACTTAGATTTCTTCAGCAGGCTGGCAGGATTTAAATACAGCAAAGAATTGCTGACAGGTTTTTTAACTAAAGCTGGTTTGCAAACGGAAGCACATCAAAAAAGATTATCAACCTACAGTAAAGGTATGCGGCAGAAAGTAGGTATCGCAATCGCCTTAGCAAAAAATGCCGATGTGATTTTAATGGATGAACCAACCAGTGGTCTTGACCCAAAAGCCACCGCAGAGTTTACCAAAATATGTAAAGAATTAGCCGCCGATGGCAAAACGATTTTTATGGCTACGCATGATATTTTTAATGCGGTAAATGTGGGTACAAGGATTGGTATTATGCGGCAGGGAGAATTGGTACATACAGTTAACACAACTGATATTACGGCTAATGAATTACAGAAACTTTATTTAGAAACGATTTAAAAAATAGACTTGAAATCATTCATCATCATGCCATTGTTTTTCTTCGGCATAACTGCATTTGCCCAAACCGAACGGGCAAAAACTGATACACTGCAAAAGGATACTGCCAGGTTGTTAACAGCGGTGCTGGTGCAAGGAGTAATAAATAGTAAAATCAGAAGGGAGCAACCTGTTAATATTTCTATTGTAGATACCAACCATTCTACAACAGTAATGTAACCGGGGTAGACTTATTGAAACAAACATCGGGAATTAAAGTGAAGCAAGATGGTGGCTATGGCTCCCGTTCGTCTTTTTTAATTAATGGCAGTACGGGTAAGCAGGTTAAGTTTTTTATTGATGGTCTGCCGCAGGATAATTTAGGCGAAACACAGGGCTTAAATATTTTACCCATTGAGCAAACAGAGCGTATTGAAGTGTACAAAGGAATTTTACCTGTAGACCTGGGTGCGGATGCATTGGGTGCCGCCATTAATATTGTTACCCGAAAAGAAAAGCAGAATTACCTGGATGTATCGTATGCCATCAGCTCTTTTAATACACACCGTGTTAATTTCTTGGCGAAGAAATATTTTTCTAAATCTTTTTATACCAATGTACAGGCCAGTTTAAATTATGCCACTAACAATTATACCGTAACGGCAGAGGTACCTAACCAGTTTGGCAACCCGGAAGTTAACGAAGTAAAACGTTTTCATGATGTATATAAAAATTACAACCTGAAGGCGGAAGCAGGTTTTACAGGCACCAAATGGGCAGATCAGCTTTCATTAACCTTTACTTACGCTGGCCTGTACGATCAATTACAAAATAACCTGGTGATGACACAGCCATATGGTATGGCTTCTTATAAAGAGCAATTATTTAGCAGCATACTCAAATATCAGAAGAATAATCTCCTTAAAGATTTAAACCTCACTGCTTTTGTTTCTTACAATAAAATAAAAGGGTTATTTACTGATACCTCTAAAAATATTTACAACTGGAATGGCGCCGTGGTGGGTAGAAAGTTCAGCGGTGGCGAAATAACTTCTTCTGCCAATGAATTAAATATCTACACTGATGTAATCAATGCAAAAATAATTACTACTTACAGAATTAATGATGACTACAAAATTATATTCAGCAATACATTGCAACACTATCATCGGAAAGGAAAAGATACAGTAGCTCAAAAGTTTTACGGTGGTATAGATTATTTTGGCACCCCATCCAGCCTGCTGAAAAATATTGCTGGTATTGGTATTGAAGGATTACTATTAAAAAAGAAATTACGTTTTACCAGTTCGATAAAACATCTACATGCACAAATAAAAGGCTACCAAATTGATTGGACAACCATCTTCGCCAGTAAACAAAATGTAAACGATGTTACTTATAATGCAGCACTGGCTTTTAAATTAACTAAACAACTTTTATTGAAAGCATCTTACGAGCATGCAGCCCGCCTGCCCGATGCGGAAGAAGCATTTGGGGATTTGATGCTAATAAAACCAAACCCTAAGCTTCAGCCTGAAAAAAGTGAAAATATAAATTTAAACCTGCTGTACAACGCTGGTAAAATAGATGCAGAGTTAACAGGTTTTTACAGAAAAGTGTCGAATGTAATTTACCTCCGTCCCACACAATTTACCAGTACCTATCAAAATTTGTTACGGGCAAATGTGGCAGGTGTAGAAGCTGCCGTGAGGTATTATCCCTTTTCCTCCATAACCCTCAATGGCAATATTACTTACCAGGATATGCGTAACCAATCTGTCATTGATAATAGTGGCTTAAACAGCGACCGTTATAAAAATGCAAGGATACCCAACACACCTTACTTTTTTATGAATGGGGGAATAATGTTTTCTAAAAACGAATTAATTAATGAGCATAGCAACTTTCAGGCATGGTACAATGCCAGCTACACACACGAATATTTTTTGTATTGGGAAGTAGATGGTGCAAGGGAATTAAAGAACAGGATACCCACACAATTTTTGCATTATGCAGGCATTACATACAGCCTCTCTAAAAAAGGAGTTGCTTTTACTTTTGAAGTAAACAATATCACCAACCAAAAAACCTTCGACAATTTTAAAGTGCAATTGCCCGGCCGGGCTTTCAGTTTTAAAGTTCGCTTATATCAATTTAAAAATCTACTCAATCAATAAAATCAATCATGAAAAAAAGAAATCTTAATTTATTATTAGTTGCTTTTAGTTCCATTACTTTATTCTCCTGCAAAAAAGATAAGGAACCGGAAAATCTGAATAAAGCAAACTATGCTTTAACAGTCACCGGGGGCGTTTACCCCAGCCAGACAACTTATTTGTTTAGTACCAATCTGTTTCCTACAGACACCACGGTAGGTTTAACGAATGCAGCAGAACTTGCCAGCTCAGGACAAATGTATAAATATGGCGCCAATGTTTACATCAGCACCTTTGGTGCACCGGCCACTTTACGGAAATATGAATTTGATGTAACAGGCAAACCAAAACAGATTGGAAGTTTTTCGGTGTTGGGATTAAAAACTTTTGGCGCGGTAGATTTTATCAGCGAAACAGAAGCCTACGCTGCATCTAACGGTTTTGCTGGCATTCCAAAACTGGTAAAGTTCAACCCCACCACCATGCAGATAACAGGAACGATCGATTTAAGCAGCCTGCAAAAACCGGGAGCAACAGAAGTGTATTATCTGGGATTGGTTCATCGGGATGATTATTTGTTTATGGGAGTAAATTACCAGGATGCTACCTTTTCTAATTTAGCAGATTCAGTTTTTGTTGCTGTAATTAATAAATCAAAAGGAACAGTTTCAAAACTGATTGCCGATGGCAGAAGTAGTGAAATGTGGGTTGGTGGATCTGAATCTTCCTTTGATGCTAAAGCATTAATTAAAGATGTTAGCAATGATATTTTTGTAATGGGTTTTGCAAATAACGGCAAACCAAGTGGCGTGCTAAAAATTAAAAATGGCACAACAGATTTTGACCCTGCTTATTTCTTTAATCTGAACACAGCTACAGGCAAACCATGTTTAGGATTGTATTATTTTGGTCCCGGGCAAGTATTTACCATGCGGTACACTGATGCGGTTGCCTATCCTTTTGATACAGATGCCAACTACGACCCTTATGCTGCTGCCGAATATTACAAAATCGATCTAACGGCCAAAACATCCCTGGGAAATATCGCTCCCACACTGCCCAAAGTTTTTGGAGTAAGCACTTTTATGACCAAGTGGGATAATGAGAAAATTTATTTCAGTGCACCAGCTGCAACAAGTAATTCCATTTATTCTTATTTAATTAGCAACGGTATCGTGAAAAAAGAATTTGATATAAGTGCAGGGGTATGCAATGGATTTACAAAACTTAATTAAGCAACCGGTATGCTCTTTAAAATAATCAATAAAGAATGGATGCAATGGAAAAGGGATAGCCGGCTGAAGTGGTTATTTCTTTTCTTATTGTTCATTAGCCTGTTGGCATTGTGGCATCAGTTAAGTTTTCAATCTGGCTTATCAAAAATAAGATTGGAAGCACAGGAAACATCCCGAAAAGAATGGCTGGTACAGGAATTAAAGCATCCGCACATGGCAGCACATTTTGGCAATTATGCTTATAAAAAGCCTTCCCTGCTGCACTGTTTCGACCCCGGTCTGAGTATTTATACTGGTACGTCAGTGTACATGGAGCCACACCGGCAAAATGATTTTTTGTTCAGCAAAAGCCAGGAGAGTGATACGGGTATGCGGTTTGGCTGGCTTAGCCCTGCGCTGATATGCCAGTTGATAATTCCGCTATTGATTATTTTATTTTCTTTCAACGCTATTAATGGAGAAAAAAATAGTGGAACGTTGGCAATGCTGCTTTCGCAGGGAGCCAGCTACCGGCAAATATTATTTTCGAAAGCCATTTCCGTTTTTTTAGCTTTTGAAATATTTTTTACCAGTTATTTCTTGCTTACTGCTGTAGCATCAACAGCATACGTAAATGTAACGTAGATGTAATGGCAATATTTTATGTATGGCTTTCGTACACTTTGTATTTTTTGAGCTGGAGTTTGTTAGGTGTTTTTGTATCTGGCAAAATTAATAATGTGGGTAGCAGCATGGCTTTATTGCTGCTGATATGGATGTGTACCAATGTAATTGTACCCAGGGTGGCTGCCAACCTTGCAGAAAATATCTACCCGGTTATCAGCAACTACCAGTTTAAAAAGGAAATAGCCGAAACTGTGGAAAAAGGATTGGATGGGCACAACTCATCTGACGAAAGGGCGATGAAAATTGAAAAAGAAATGCTGGCAAAATACAAGGTGGACAGTGTGCAACAACTACCATTTAATTTTGAAGGATACATTATGCAGCAGGGCGAAGAATACACCAGCAAAGTGTATGACCATTATTTTGGACAGGTGTTTCAATCACTAAAAAACCAAAAAAAAGTGCAGGCATGGTTTTCTGCATGCAGCCCTTTTATTGCTGTAAGAAACTTATCAATGGTGGGCTGCAATGCCAACCTGGAATCTGAAATAGATTTTCAAATACAGGCAGAGAATTACAGACGAAGTTTTGTTCAGGATATGAATAATGATATGAAAGATAGATCTGCTTACGGAAGTTTTGAAAGCTACCGGGTAGACAAGAATAAATATGCAGCAATAAAAGATTTGCAGGTAGAAAACAGGCCCCTGCAATGGGGAATGCCAACGGTGGTTACAGAAAGTATCTGGATGCTGGTATGGTCAATTCTTTTGGTTGTGTTGATGTTATACAGCAGTAAAAAAACCTTAAACAGCTAAAAGATGGTAAACAATACAAAAGAAATCATTACTAAGCGGGAAGGATTTTTAAAAACGACTTACTGGCTTTATAAAAAACAAAAGAACAACTGGGTTTTATTAGCTGTTTTTTTGTTGGCTGGTTTTTATGGCCTCTACCAAGGCTATGCCTTTAAGCAAAAGCAAGCCGCTACCATCACTACTTTTAAACAAGATAAATTAGACAAACTAACAGCATTACAAAAAGGGTTTGATGCGGATACCACCAATGCCAAAGGGAAAGAGGCGTATGAAGAATCCGCTTCCCTTTTTGCAGGCAATTGGGCCATCATTCTGGCAGCTACTAAAACACCCAATACTACTTTCATATTTGCCATTGGTCAGGCCGATGTTTTTCCGTATTACTATTCCATAAAGCTGGAAAGTTTCTTTATGCAATTGTTTAAGCAATCAGAAATAGCCAATCCATTGCGTTCGCTGGCCGGGCATTTTGATACCAGCTTTTGGATAATCTTTTTACTGCCGCTCTTACTCATTTTATTGTGCTTTAATACCCTTTCTTCTGAATTAGATAACGGCAACTGGAAATTAATTACCAGCCAGGGAATATCAGCAAAGAAATGGATTGGTAACAGGTATTTGTTAGTGGGCTTATTAGTGGAAATGCTATTAGCAATTATTTTTTTTACAGGGCTATTCATCAATTATTTCTACTTCAATCAATCCCCTTCTTTCTCTGATCTATTATTTTTTGCAGGCGCAAATTTGTACATACTGTTTTGGTTAGCCATTCTCTACTTTATCAACAGCTTTGGCAAAAGCACCAGCTTTAATGCACTCTGCAGCGGCATGGCATGGACACTGATTTGTATCATTGTACCTTCCATTACTACCTTGCTGATTGAAAAATCTGTTCTGGTAGATAATACATCTATAAGCCGGATGTCACGAAGACCACAGGGCTCAAAATTTGAAGATGATGCGTTTGGTATAAATATCATTCAACAATTTGTGAAGGGCCGTCCACAATACCAGCGGCACAAACTCACTCCGCAAAGTCCAGCCTTTAAACTGGCCATTTATATGGTTTATCATGAGTTGATGGATGACAGTAATGCCATTCATGTAGCTGATTATTTTAAAGCCATCGAACAAAGGCAGCAACTCACCAACCTCAGCAGTTTATTAAACCCGGCTGCTGCATTGGATGGCAGCTTTGCAAGGCTGGCAGAAAATGACGCCTTTGCCAATCACCAGTTTGTATGGCAAACAAAAGCTTTGCATGCCAATTACCATGATGCTTTTTTTCCAGCGATGTTTTTTGATGGACAACTTTCTAAAAATCTGTATGCAAAATTTCCTGTTTTTCAATATGAAAGTTCGTTAAAGGGTTCAATAAAGATATTATTAAGTTACCTGTTTCTATTACTTGCAGGTGCGCTATTCTATTTATTGGGGGGTAAAAATATCGCAAAGATTAAACATTAAAGGTTTCTAAATTTTGTGATACCGAATCACGGGAATTTGAAAATAAAATTTACTATATAAACTTAAAACATGAAAAGATTAGTTACTCTCCTTGCCATTTTTATTTCTTTCCACTCTTTTGCACAAACTAACGGGAGCATTATTGGATTAATAGTAGATGAAAACAACAATGAACTTTCGGGCATTACCGTACAAATAGAAAGTTTGAAAAAAGTGACCAGTACTGATGTTAACGGCCAATTCTTTATGGCTAATCTTCCTGGCGGCAGTTACACACTTTTGGTTACGGGTGTAGGCTTTAATACCAAAAAAGAAAATATCGTTATTAAGCCGAATGACAATAACAACATATCGCTTCAGTTAAATATTAAGGCCAACACGCTTATAGAAGTAACTATTAATGCACGACAAAAGTACCTAGCTAAAAATTCCTCAGCCATTACCCGAAATAATGTGGCGGTAAAAGATTTACCACAAAGTGTACAGGCAGTTACAAGGGAAGTTATGAACGAGCAGCAACTTTACCGGGTTGATGATGCCTTAAAAAACGTTGCCGGGGTAAACCTGGCTTCATCGTATGGCAGTTATAATTTCAGGGGTTTCATCACCAATGGAACTTCCTTTTTAACCAATGGCATGAAAGGCGCCGCAAACCCGGAAGGGATTACAGCCTCACTGGCAAATATTGAAAGAGTAGAAGTGCTTCGTGGCCCGTCTTCTATTCTGTATGGCGAAAATGCACCGGCTGGTAATATCAACTTTGTAACCAAGCAGCCCAAAAAACTAACCACCTTAAATGCCAGTATAAGTGGCGGATCATTTAATTTATTGCGAACACAGTTTGATATTACAGGTAGCCTTTCAAAAAACAAGTCGTTGTATTATGTAGCTGGTTATGGCTATGAAAGTGGTGGCCGTTTTACCAATAATTTTGATCATAAAAGTTTATCTGTTTTCGCCAATCTTCGCTGGGATATTAATGCTAATACATTTTGGCAGTTTAATAGTGTATATAACCGTGATAGAACAACCAGCAACTATTCTGCTGACCTGCCTTTTAAAGAAGGCGATCTGTTTTCTGTTTCGGCTAATTTTACAATTTTTAAAAATGATGCTGCTTACAAAGGCAATTCCTTTCAATTGCAATCGCAACTACAGCACAAGTTGAATAATAACTGGAACTTAAATTTATTATTGGGACTTTCACGAACCTCAGCCGACAGGAAAGTATATAGTTTTGGCGATTACGTTGACCCGGCAACAAATGAAATACCCCTTACAAAATCGGTAAGCACAATGGTGGTGCCAGATAAGATTATCAATGCTTATGCAAATGGTATTTTTTACTTAGGCAAAGTAAAAAACAATATTACCACAGGTATAGATTTCAATTTTAATAATGGCTCTTACCCCAAAGGTTTTCAGATTTATGACGCTCGCTTTTTGAATGTAGTAAATCCAGACTACAGCCCTTTTATACCTGCGCCCGATCCTTTGGCTGCCGACTATTACTATTCATCTTACGAAGTATTTACCAGCAAAACTTTTGGTGTGTATGTGCAGGATTTTATCACTATTTCTCAAAAATTGAAAGTATTGGTTGGGCTGCGGTACAATATTTATCAAAATAAATACCGTGCTGATTCCGTAAGCTATAACAACTTTGAAACTTATGAGGAGAATCCGTTGGACACTAAGGCATTTATACCAAGGCTGGGCTTAGTCTTTCAGCCTACTGAAGGTATTTCAATTTATGCAGATTATAATAATGGATTTGTGCCACAGTATTCCAATAATAAGGCAAGCGGGGGCCCATTTGAACCAGAAATTACGAACCAATTTGAAGTGGGTTTAAAAACAGATTTGGTAAAAGATAAATTGAATGCAACATTGGCATTTTATCATATTAATAAAAATAATGTACTTACCCGTGACCTGAATGACCCTAACGGCATATTGTTGACCACAATTGGGCAAGTACGCAGCAAAGGCGCAGAACTCACACTTACAGGCAATATCGTAAAAGGGTTAAATGCAATAGCAAATTATGCTTACAATGAAACCAAGATCACCAGGAGTAACGATCCCGATGAAATAGGTCTATTGTTTGACAATAATCCAAAGCACATTGCCAGCCTTTGGACTACCTATCAATTTAGCAATACTCCACTCAAAGGATTAAAATTAGGTGTAGGTTATCGCCATACCAGCGACAGATTTATCAGAGAAAAAAAAGTAGCCGCTACTAATACAATGGTTTTGCCAGCCTACAATATAACCGATGCAATGGTAAGCTACTCAATAAAGAGATATACACTTGGTATAAATGCCAACAATGTTTTTGATGTTCGCTATGCACAGGGCAGTTATTGGAGCCGTAGCTATTTTCCGGGTATGCCTAGGAATTACTTAGTAACGCTTGGTTATTCTTTGAAGTAATTTTTAAATTAGATTTTATGCAAACAATCATCAAACTCACCCTCACCAATGCCAGGCGAAGCCGCCATTTGCAAATATTTGCCGGCATATTGCTGCTTGCATTTATAGTAAGTACCCTAAACAGTGTTTTGGTATTAAAAGCCAAAGAACAACAGTTTGAAACAGCAAGGCGGGAAGTGCGGCAGGCCTGGCTAAACCAGGGGCCACAAAACCCACACAACTCTGCACATTATGGGCATTATGTTTTTAAGCCTGTGTACGGTGTGCAGGCACTGGATAATGGTATCGGCCAATTCGCAGGGTCTATAATAAGATTAGAAGCCCATGCGCAAAACGACCCAAAATTTAGCCCGGCAGAAAGCCGTACAGAAAGCAGCCGCTTTGGTGAAGTAAGTTTTAGCTGGTTATTGCAGGTACTGATGCCACTGTTTATTATACTGCTTTGTTTCAATGCAGTAAGTGCAGATAAGGAACAGGAAAATTTGAAATTAGTTGCTGCACAAGGTATCGGTAACAAACAATATATAGCGGGAAAAATTACCGCCAATTTTTTAATCATTACTGTATTGGCATGTGCTGGTTTAGTAACGCAATGGATAGTAATAAAATCAATGGCTAACGCTACTGCTACCCCACAAGATGTATTGCACAGCACCGTTTGGTTTGCAGTTTATTTAGTTTACTTTTTTATTCTTATTACCTTATCAGTATGTGCAAGTGCCTGGATCAGCAGCAGTAAAAATTCTTTACTATTGCAAGTGGCTACATGGGTGGTGCTTATTGTAGTTATGCCAAAACTTACTGCAAATATTGGCACACAGATATACCCCATGCAGCAACGTACCGCTTTTGAAAGAGCATTTAGAATAGATGAAGAAAAAGGAATTAACGGCCACGATCCCCAAAGTGAACGCTACAAAAGATTTGAAGATTCGCTATTAAAAAAATACAAAGTAGACTCCATTAGCCAGTTACTTGTAAACGTAGATGGCCTGGCGATGGATGCCGGAGAAAATTATGGCAATATGGTGTATGATAAACATTTTGCCAAAATTCGAACGGCTATAAAACAGCAAAACAGTATCAGTAAATATGCCTCACTTATCAATCCATTTTTGGCTGTTCGAAATCTCTCGATGGGGTTATCGCAAAGTGATTACCAGCACCAGTTGAAATTTGTTGCCGATGCAGAACAATACCGCAGGTATTTAATGAATAACCTCAATACCAAAATGGCTTATGGTGGCAGCAAAACCGGCGACTGGGATTGGAAGGTAGATTCAAAGTATTGGGAAACAGTTAAAGATTTTGATTACAGCCGTCCTTCTTTAATATGGAGTGTAAAAAATTATTGGTACGAGGCGGGTATGCTGTTGTTATGGACAGTCTTTGCTGGTTTACTAGTTGTGTTTACCGCTAAAAAAATGAAACTCATATAATATGCTACAAACAATTTTTTTATACGAATGGAAATTACTGCTTCGCAATAAAATGCTATTGCTGGCATTAGTGCTTTTTACTGCAATTGCGGTTGTCAGTTTACAGAAAGGTGTAACCTATTACAATATACAAAAAACAGAAGCCGATACGGTAAGGGCAGGCACACAAAGAGCTTATCTAAGATTGAAAAACCAGTTTGATACTGCTGATTTTAGCCAGGCAAAACGATTAGACATTGAAGGGGTATGGGCAGTAGATTGGAGCATTTGGGAGTATGCAGTAAAAGAAGAGAATCCTCTATCAACCATCAGCATTGGACAAAATGATATTTACTCAACGATAAAAAGAACAAGATTTGCCACCGAGATATTTAGTGGCGAACAAGATGAATTTAAGAACCCTGAACAACTGCTTACCGGTAACTTAGATTTAACATATTTTATTTTATTCCTTTTTCCGTTATTGTTTATAGCCATTAGTTACAACACCGCTTCAGCAGATAAAGAAAGCGGGGTTTACAAATTATTAGCCACCCAAAAGTTTGGCATAAAAAGCATAACTACCGCAAGGGCTATTTTTAAGTGGCTCATAAGTTTACTTCCTTTTGTAATTGTAATTATTATTACTTACTTAACCATTAATGGGTATAAAAACTTTAGGGCTGCATCATTTTTACAATGGATAAGCATTGCATTATTGTATGCTGGCTTTTGGCTGAGTGTGGTATTATTCATCATAAACCGTGGATGGAATTCAATGATAAATATCCTCGCCCTGGCAGGTATTTGGCTGCTGTTATTAATTGGCATACCCGGCATACTCAATAGTTGGTTTCAGTATAAATACCCTGCTAACACACAGCAACAAATTACCCAATTGAGAGATGAAAAGGCCAAACTATATGAGTTGCCTTTACAAGAACACAATACATTTTTTGCGGCTCACTTTCCAACTATTAAAATTGATACATCAGCAACAGATACTGTGGAAATAAGGTGGTATAGTGGTGGCGTAATGGAATTGCAAAAAGAAAAGCAAGTATTAAATAATATAGCGGCCAATGTGGAAACTCAAACGACCAAAGAAGAACAATTGTTTTGGATAAATCCAATTGGCGGAGTGATGAGGGCATTTACTTCCATCAGTGGATCCTCCTTACAACAGAAACAGGATTTTTAAAACCATTTAATGGAGTTTAAACAGCAGAAAGCAGATTATCTTATTGTGAACCATGCAAGCAAAAAACATTTTGGTAAGGAGGAATTTGCCGGGTTGCCTTTGTACAAGCTTGCACCGAACAATCAACAAACAGTTTGGAAATATCTGTTACCCATCTGCCTCCTTATGATATTATTGGGCTTAGGTATTTTTTTAAGTAAGAAAATTACATTATAAAATATAAAAAATGACAGCACTTCAAACAACAAACCTCACAAAAAAATACGGAGAACAGTTTGCCTTAAACAACCTGAATCTCACCGTAAACAAAGGCGAAATCTTTTGCCTGCTCGGCCAGAACGGCGCCGGTAAAAC
>JBBJMD010000145.1:0-9725 GCA_037719925.1 Ferruginibacter sp. | reverse complement strand
TAACAAAACAATGTAAAAAGTTTTCCGAGCCTCCACGCAGGCCGGTGATATTAAGCAGGTACTGGTCCAACTCCCACGGCCCATTAACCATAACTGTTTTTTTATTAATTAATCCGCAACTTTGTTAAACACCAAACCTGCATACTATATTACAATTTAAACAGCGCCAAGGCGAACACACATCAATAAAAAAATAATCATTAAAAACTTTCTATGAAGAATCAATTAAAATATATTACGATAGTAGCGGCTGTTATCCTCGTATCGGCTGGCTCATTTGCACAACAACAGGAGGTAAAAGTTGTAAAGGTTGCCAGTCAAAACAAGGTTGATGTTTTTATCGGGGGAAAATTGTTTACGAGCTTTTTATACCCTGATACACTGGCAAAGCCGGTATTGTACCCTGTTCACGCTGCAAATGGCACTGTTGTAACCAGGGGTTTTCCCTTAGATCCGCAACCAGGCGAGCCAAACGATCATCCCCATCATATCGGTATCTGGTTCAATTTTGAAAATCTCAACGGGCTTGATTTCTGGAATAATTCTTACGCAATTCCAATGGAAAAAAAACATTTATACGGTTCGATCAAAACGAATCGTATAATTGAGTCCTCCGGGGAAAAAAGGTATTTATCCTATCATGCCAACTGGACCAATCAACAAAATGATGTGCTGGCAGAAGAAACGACACGCTTTGAGTTTAGCTGTACCGAAATCAACGTATAATTGACAGGGTTACGGTTTTAAAGGCGGCTAAAGATCTACTTTTTACAGAAGTAAAGATGGAATGCTTGGCATAAGGCTGGCGCATGCACTGCAACTGCCAACCGATCAGGATCAAAATTTACAGATGACAAAGGGAATGTTATTGTTAAAGGAGGCACCGACAGCATCGCAAATGGTAATTATCTTTCCAGTGAAGGAAAACAGGGGGATGATGTATGGAGTACAAGAGGAAGATGGTGCAAGGTATATGGCAAAATGGGTGGGGATTCAATCAGTGTGGCTGTAATTGACCATCCCGCGAATCCAAACTACCCCACTTTTTGGCATGCGCGCGGCTATGGCTTATTTGCCGCAAACCCCCTGGGAGAAAAAATATTCACCAACGGAGCAACTACTAAAAATCTGCGCCTTAAAAAAGGTGATTCTGTTAAATTTCGTTACAGGATAATCGTTGATGCAGGAATGCATTCTATCTCCGCAAATCAATTGGATTTGATGGCAGATGAGTTTGCAAAAATTAAATAAAGTCAGCAATTTTATACCCTCCATCAGGAACAATATCTTATCCCCTGTTTACAGGTACTTATAATAATTTTTAATGTTGGAAAACCGCGGTTAACATTATTCATGCCTTTTAAACAAACATGCAATGCAAAATAACTCAGTCACCCGGCGTAAATTTCTTATTCATACTTCAAAAGCAGCAGCTGCTTTTACTATCATCCCACGCTTTGTATTGGGAGGCAGCGGGTATACTGCTCCAAGCGATCAAATAACCCTGGGATTTATTGGGACTGGTAAACAAGGCCGTGGATTAATAAACGGTTTTGCAAACAAGGCACAGGTATTGGCCGGATCAGAGGTAGATACGCAGAAGTTATCGTTATTTAAGACCAGTACAGAAAAATTGTATGCTCACATAAAACAAAAACCATCCTATAAAGGATTTACAGGATATGCGGATTTCAGGGAAATGCTGGAGCGGAAAGATATCGATGCCGTAGTGGTTGCCACTCCTGATCACTGGCATGCTGTTGCTACTATTATGGCTGCCAATGCAGGAAAGCACGTGTACTGTGAAAAGCCCCTGGCGCATTCAGTAGAAGAAGGCAGGGCCATGGTAAAGGCAGTTGGAAAGAATAATATTGTTTTGCAAACCGGTAGCATGCAACGGTCATCTAACAACTTCAGGCTTGCATGTGAATTGGTACGAAATGGCTATGTAGGTGAAATAAAAGAAGTGTTGGTAAATGTCGGGAAGGCAGCTATTTCTTGCGACCTCCCGCCGCAGCCTACTCCTGCTAATCTAAATTGGGATATGTGGCTAGGGCCAGCACAGCCCTATTCGTATAACGCTGAACTTTCCCCTCCTGTAGAAGAAGATGTTTTTCCAAACTGGCGCCTTTATAAAGAATTTGGTGGCGGCTTTCTAAGTGATTGGGGCGCACATATGTTTGATATCGCACAGTGGGCCCTGGACAAAGACCATACAGGACCTGTAAAATTTTTACCGCCAGACGGGAAAGAAGTAAAAGTATTAACAATGCTATATGCTGACGGCGTTATCATGAAACACGAAGATTTTGGCAGGGATTATGGCGTTCGTTTTAATGGTACCAAAGGAAGCCTGGATGTAAGCCGCTCCTTTTTGGACAGTAAACCCGGTAGTATTGCTAAAAATAATATAAAAGTGAATGAGAAACATCTTTATGAAAGTAACGATCATCATGTTGACTGGTTGGAAGCGATCAGGAAAAATACAGTTCCTGTTTGTGATGTTGAAACCGGGCATCGCACCAGTTCAGTTTGTTGCCTGGCAAATATTGCCTACTGGTTAAATCGTCCGTTGGAATGGGACCCGCAAGAAGAAAAATTTTATAACGATCTGGAAGCGGACAAATTATTGAAGGCGCCGTTGAGAGAACCATGGACCTTAATTTAACATTAATAACATCTGACCAAACGTCCTCTCAGTTCCCGGTATTTAAGGTTTGCATTGTCAAATAGTGAGTACAGGAAATAAGCAGGCAATCCCGCTGGTAAATTTTTACAGGTTTTCCAGAACTGGTTTTATTGAATTAAAGATTAACGTAGATAAGGAGTGCAACTTGTTGCAAGTGTGCCAGGGAAAAGGTCCCAAAAGTAGTGGTGCGCGGAAATCGAAATTTACAACCAGTTGCCTGTCAATCTCAAGCCTGGATGTTAAGCGCACATTTATAATGATGTTAAGTGCAGTTAATTTTTAATGTAAAATGCCCCGCCATCCACATAACAATTAGGAGTACTTAAAGTTAAGGTGTCATTTTGATGTGAATGTAGTTCCGCTTCCAGCTTGTTGATCACTCGTTTTAAATAAAAATTTATTGATCTCCCCATAACAATCTTTTTTTTCTAATAAACGGTAAGTTCCTCTAAAAAGAAGTGAATCATTTTGCCTTCTTTCAAAAGAACCATCGTTTCCAATAATGATATTTATTGCTGTGCCAGGGGACGAGGGCGTCGTTATTTCAGGATTCACTGTTTTCAGATAATGCCAACTTCCAGTAATTTGTGCCTTTAGCACTGAGGTTGTTCTTTTTTACAAGAAAAAAGAATTACACAAAGGAAGCTCAGTAATAGATTTTGTTTCATAAAGTACCTGACATAAATACTGTTGGCAGGGTTGCATGAACGCGGTAAAGTTGCAGTTAACCCTACTGTTGAAAGAGTATTGTCAATCTATTTTGACCTGTTCCAATATATTTTGATATTATGGGTGGCTCTCCCGGAGGCAACTATATCCGGTTTACCATCCTGGTTTAAGTCCATTACCTGCATATCTTCACAAGCGATGCCATTTCGATCCACCCACCTGGATTCCCATTGATTTTCCACACCTTCTTTTTTTATGTAAAGTTTGATCCCGGTTAAACTATCCCTGTTCGGTGCCCTCCAGCCGGCAATTACCTGGTCGGTTCCTGTACCTAAAAAATCTGCCACTGCGAGTGCATGGCCTTCTTTGATATTATCATCGATCACTGACCGGTACCCATTTTCACCAGGCCTGTAAATAACTATTTTGTCGCCGTGCATGGGTTCTACTGTTACAATAAAATGTTTACCGGGTGCAGCCTTACCTGTTTTTATTTCTCCTGCCGCAAATTCCACACATGGTATATTTTTTGCCGGGCTTTGCAGGCCCCCATTCAAATTCCCGCCGATAAACTTTACTCCTTCCTTACCGGCCAGGTAGAAGCCACTATCGCGTTGATCCTTTGATTCCACGATGCAAAAATTATGGGTAAGGTGCATTGACGTGTCCAACACATGCATTGGCCATTTCTTATTAATATTGCCGGGATATTCGTAAGCAATGATATTAGCACCTGCACCCGCACCATTTATATTTCCCCGTCCATGAAGGGGGGCAACTAAAAGGTAAAACTTTCCTTGCGAAGATTGTAACCACTTCATCCGGTGAACAGTTGGCTCGTGCGGAAGGCTTACAGCCGTCCACTGCCGTGTAACATCGGCAGGCCGCACCAGGTAATGAACGCTGCCCGACTGCGCTATATTACTTGTTTCCGAAGGATTCCATTGCGCACCCACTGCAATTTCAACTTTGCCATCACCGTCAATATCACGGGCAGCAATACAAACATTATCGTGCGCTGTAAGATTCTCTGCCAGCAGAAATTTCTTCCAATCGCCATTCCTGTACCATACGAATTGTTTTTTATCCGCAAGGAGTATGTCCGGCTTCCCGTCTCCATCCACATCTCCAAGGGCTAATCCATATCCAATGGATATATTATTATCGATGACCTGTTCTTCAAAGGATACAGGGTCCGTTCCTGTAAAATGAAACAGAAGATAAAGTAAAATGAAAGGGGAAAGCATAAAAATATTTTTAAAGATGATGGGCCTGAAGGAAATCTAAATTTATTAAAATACTTTGTTTAATGTGCCTGCTTGTTTCTAAGTTTAAGGATAGTTGGGCATGCAAATGAAACTATTCGTTATAGATACCAATCCGTAAATTAAATAAAATTTTCGTGATCCAGGTATCGCCTGGCGTATGAAGTGCTTTTATCTTTGCGCTTTGTTTGCAAAGAGATGTAATAGGAAGACGTTGATTAAAAAAAATAAAACCATCATAATGGAGCCTTATAAAACAATAGCTTATTCGGAAACAACACTTACAGAGCTCATGGTTCCTTCTTATTCAAATTTTGGCGGGAAAATTCATGGAGGGGTTATTTTATCCTTAATGGATAAAGTGGCGTATGTATGTGCCGCCAAACATGCGGATGCTTATTGCGTTACTGCTTCAATTGATACGGTTGACTTTCTCGCGCCTGTCGAAGTAGGAGAACTGGTTTCGTTGTTAGCTTCTGTAAATTATGTCGGGCGTTCCTCGTTGGTAATAGGAATTAAAGTGATTTCAGAAAATATAAAAACCCACGAAGTAAAGCATACCAACACCAGTTATTTCACGATGGTGGCCTTTGACGAAGATAACAAAACGGTGCAGGTACCCGGGTTAATATTGCAAAATGATGAGCAGGTTCGTCGTTTTTATGAGGCATTCCAGTTAAAAGAATTGAAGAAGAAATATAAACAGGAAGCAGCCATTAAAAAAACTATCAAAACTACAGCAGAGTACCTGGCTTTCATTCAAAATGAACGGTTCCGGATGGCAGAAAGTTAAGCCTTCAGCTGACTTTTACAACTGTTTGAACATATCTTGTAACGCACTACCCAAGGATCAGCATGCAGGTCACCCGTTGGTTTATTATTCGCTCCTTCCCTTCAAAACCGATTTTTTAGTACCATATTCCAAACTCGATTCAATTTCAACGGCAATATCGTTGCCATCAAAATGGCAGGTAATTGTTTCTGTGTGCGGGCTTTCAATATAGCGAAGGGTTAGCACCAGGTTACGCTCATCTTTCCAGGTATAGGCAGCGGCAATTTTAAACGGGGGTAAACCCACAAAACTCGCCCTGGCACCGGCAACCAAAGAGGGGCCCCTTTTGGTCGTTGCGCTTTTATGCCAGTTGCCTTCCCCAAATGCCAGCTGGTGAATAACTGTATCCACTTTCAGTGTGACATCACACCTGTCAATGCCAAACTTAAATGACATACTTTCTAATTTTCTGTTGTTTGGCTCAAAGAGATACACTTTACCTGCCATATTACCTGGCAGTTTTGAATTGGCTTTTGCCGGAAGCGGAAGTGAGAGCATCGCCAATTTATTTGAAAGCCTGTCTGTTGCTGATTTATTAACCGGCAATTCACCTTGATGTATCGCGGGTAATAAATATTTCCACACCAGGTTTATTTCTTCCTGCATGTCAGGGGTTTCGGCGGTAATCGCAATAACCGCATCCTGGTCAGGCATCACTATAATATATTGTCCGTAAGCGCCGTCCGCCCTGAACGCATTATTCCTGCAACGCCACATCTGGTAACAATATCCCTGTTCCCAATCACTCGAATCTCTTTGAGCCTGTGAATAAGCAGGATGCTGTACGATCTTGACCGTTGAAGCGTCTGTGACCCAGGATTCCGGGAGGATCTGTTTGCCGTTCCATTTTCCTTTTTGCAAAAAAAGCTGGCCAAATTTTGCCATGTCTTCTGTTTTAATCCTTAATCCCCAACCTCCCACATTGATACCAAGGGGGTCTACTTCCCAATCCATCTCCCTGATGCCCAATGGCACAAATAAGCGGGGTGTTAAATAATCAATTAATTTTTGACCGGTTACTTTTTGAATGATAGCCGACAACATATAAGTGCCGAGCGAGTTGTATAAAAATTTGGAGCCCGGCTGATGAACAATTGGCACCGCTAAAAATGATCGTACCCAATTGCTGTCGCGGCTGACAACAGGAAATGTAGGATCAGGTTCCTGGCCGTCTGACATACTGAGCACATCTTTTATAGTTAAGCCGCTTAATAAACTGCTAACCGTGTCAGGTATTTCATTTCGGAAAAAGGTAATCACTTTATCATTTACCGAAAGCAGTTTTTCACTGACGGCAAACCCGATAGCGGTTGCGGTAAAGCTTTTACTGCATGAATACATGGTATGTTTGAGGTCGGGAGCATAAGGATTCCACCAGCCTTCAGCAACAATTTTACCGTGTCGTAACATGATAAAACTATGAAACTCTGTATTGCTGTTTTCTGCGGCGTTAAGGAAATTTAAAATGCCCTCTGAAGACACGCCTTCTTTTTCAGGGATACCCGCTGAAAGAGTATCATTTTCCTGTGCGTTGATTTGTATATTCAGGAACAGGAATATCATCGTTACTGCAAGCAGGCTCATTTTATGTTGCATAGATATATTTTAGAATTTTTATCCAGGAAGAATTTTGGTTACATGTACTTTTTTAAAAGGAACATCCCTGAGAGAAGTGCGTAAATAATGACAGCGTGATCTAGAGACGGGTAATGAGACTTAAAATAACACGGTTTAATCGTAGTCGGAAAGATCGGTAATATTTCGTGAGAAATACCGATCTTCAATATTATTACATCAATAAAATAAAAATGAAAAGAACGATTGTCCCGTTATTGTCCCTTTGTATTTTGTTTACTGCCTGCACGGGAAGTGGCAGTACAGCCGGTTCCGGCCAGGATTCCACATCGACTGCTGTCGCTGCTTCCAATCCCGCGAAAGACTGGAAATTTGGTGTAGCCCTCTGGACATTTCACACATTCAATTTTCCAGAATCTCTCGATAAAGTCGATAGTGCAGGCCTGGATTATATCGAACCAAACACTTTTCACAAGACCGGCCCCGAATTGAAAGATTCACTGTTAGGACAACTATCGGGTGTTGGTGTGGAAAAAGTTAAAGAGATGATTGCCAAACGTGGGCTTAAGGTCGAGTCGATCTATATAGCGGGAGATTCTACGGTCGCATCCTGGAAACACCAGTTTGAGATTGCAAAGCAACTTGGCGTAAAATATGTAACTTCCGAGCCACCCCTAAAAATGTGGGATAGTATTGATAGCCTGGCTGGTGTGTTTGGTGTAAAAGTGGCGATCCACGAACATTGGAAAGGGGTGAGTCTTTACTGGAATCCAGATACTGTTTTACTTGCGATCAAAGACCATCCGAATTTCGGTGCCTGTGCCGACCTGGGCCACTGGCCCAAGAGCGGCATAGATCCGGTTGAAGCGGTTAAAAAATTGAGTGGACACATACTAGTTGTGCATTTGAAAGATATCGCTGCATTCAATGATCCCAAACTGAGAGATGTTCCCGTTGGTACAGGGAAGATTAATTTCCCGGCAGTTTTTGCCGAGTTAAAGAAACAAAACTTTATGGGGTATATCTATATTGAACGTGATGCCGAAGACCTCCCTAGTAACCTTCCTTCGGTGATACAAACTGTAAATTATTACAATGAAGAGACGGCTAAATTAAAGCAGGCCGATTAACTTTTGAAGATGATCATTAAATAAACTGCGTACAGCAAATAAGACCAGGTAGATGTATTTACTGATTTGACTTCAACCCGGGGAACAAGATTTGCCATCATCCGCCTTCCTTAGCCAGGGGACATTTAGAATGATTCCATTTAAAATATAACTTTTATGATACTCGAAATAGCCACAATAGATATTAAGCAGGGAAGCAATGCCGGGTTTGAAAAAGAATTAGAAAAAGCTCAAAACGTGATCAGCCGTTCCGGCGGTTACCTGGGGCACCAGTTTCACCAATGTATCGAAAACCCTAACCGGTATGTTTTCCTGATCCGCTGGCAAAGCCTGGAAGACCATACCATTGGTTTTCGCGAATCCGTGCTTTTTAAAGAATGGCGCGCGTTAATCGGCCCTTTTTTTGAAACACCGCCGAGTGTCCAGCATTATGTCCTTACTTTCGAAAAGTAAGAAGATAGACAGTTTAGATTTTACCGTTATTTAGTGCATGGAAGCCGGGGTAGTGACAAACAAAAGATGTGGTTATTTTGTGCCGCTCACGGGCAGGTGCCGATTATCAATATTTCTAAATGGACTTCTTCAAGCCTTGAAATTACACTTTGAATGTCCCTTATAGTCCTCGTAGTGTCGCTATTGCAGCAGTATTAATATTCTTTTAAGCCTTGGGGATGCGGTTATATTTTTTTTATCTTTAGCCTTCCAGTTCCTCCTTATGTCATTTATCATCCTGCTGACCGGCATTGCATTGCTTGTTTTATTGATCACCTGGGCAAAGTTCAATCCCTTCCTGGCATTTATCCTTGTGTCAATACTTATTGGCCTGGCCAATGGCAAAACGATAATGACCATCACCAGCGCCATTCAAAAAGGCATCGGGGACCTGTTAGGATCTATCATTGTAATTCTCGGGCTGGGAGCAATGCTCGGTAAGATTATTGCAGATAGCGGGGCCGCCCAAAAGATAGCCGCAGGTTTAATGGGAGTGTTTGGAAGAAAGTATATTATGTGGGCCTTATTGCTCACCGGGTTTATTGTTGGCATACCGCTTTTTTATGGTACCGGTTTTGTTTTGGTTGTGCCACTCATCATTACTTTATCTTACCGGTACAATATTTCCGCTGTTTATATAGGCCTGCCCATGCTTGCCGCTCTTTCAGTTACCCATGGATACCTTCCGCCGCATCCATCACCTACGGCGCTCGTCAGGCAATTCAACGCGGATATCGGCCTTACCTTATTGTACGGACTGCTGGTAGCCGTGCCCGTTATATTGATTGCCGGCCCCCTGTTTGCTTTAACGGTAAGAAAATATACGGTGAAGCCACTGGAGACTTTTAAAGGAAGGGATATCCCTGTGCATGAACTTCCTTCAATGTTCAATAGTGTTTTTACGGCATTGCTACCTGTAATACTGATTGCATTTAATACCGTCGTCAGCCTTACTGTACATTCGGAAAATAATTTTACCCGGTTTGCGCAATCCATTGGTGATCCGATAGTGGCGATGACCATTACCTTGCTGTTCGCCTGTTATAGCCTCGGGCTAAATAAAGGCAAAAAAA
>JBBJMD010000144.1:0-9850 GCA_037719925.1 Ferruginibacter sp. | reverse complement strand
CACTGAGCATAAGATCATTCAGCATTTAACGGAGCAACTCCGGGGAGGCAAAAATATGGCCTTACTCACCGATGCCGGTACGCCGGGCATCAGCGACCCTGCCTTCCTGTTGGTAAGGGAATGTGTTAAAAATGATATCAGGGTAGAATGCCTTCCCGGGGCAACGGCTTTTGTGCCGGCCCTTGTCAACAGCGGCCTGCCAATCAACAATTTTTGCTTTGAAGGTTTTCTTCCTTTGAAAAAAGGCCGCCAGACCTTTCTTAAAAAAATGGCAGCGGAAGAAAGGACAATGGTTTTTTATGAAAGTCCGGTGCGGCTTGTAAAAACGCTGAAAGATTTTATTGATTATTTCGGCGCCGGAAGGCCTTGTTGCGTAAGCAGGGAACTCACCAAAAAATTTGAAGAAAATAAAAGAGGACCATTGCAGGAAGTCTATGATTATTTCAATACCAAAGCCGTAAAAGGAGAAATAGTTATCGTAGTGCAGGGAAAAGAATAAAGGCATTAACGCGGACGCCAGCCAGGGCATTACGAACAACGACACATTATGCGTACCTAGTGGTGACCCTTCATTTTTGACATCCCGCAGAAAACAATTTTTCAAAAAAAAATTTATTTTACCGGGATTTTACATTGGGTGAAAACCCATTGGCATGGCTCAGGTAATTTTTATATAGCGACCTCGCCCACAACATGGAGGAAATATATTACTAAGCAGTGGCCAATAGGTCAACGGCTCCTCAAACAGTACGTAAACAAAGACGGGGTTGCAAAATATTTTTTTTAAAAGAATGAACATTCATTTATATTTGCAGTATCGATGCGAACCAGGGACGTAAATAAGGAAAGGATCATCCGCGACAAAGCCTTGAAAATGATGGTTGAGGAGGGGTTGAATGGTTTCAGTATGCAAAAATTAGCCAGGGCTGCCGGCGTATCACCTGCTACCATTTACATTTATTTTAAGGACAAGGAAGACCTTGTTTTGCAGCTCTCGCGGGAGGCCGGCCAAAAAATGGTTGATATCACGTTGAAGAATTTTGATCCTTCCATGACCTTTAGCGAAGGCCTGAAAGTACAGTGGATCAACAGGACGAAGTATTGCATGAAGTACCCGGATCAAATGAATTTTTTAGAGCAATTACGTCATTCTCCCTATAGTGACAGGCTTACGGCAATGATGAGCGAGAAGTTCAAACAAGCAATGGGCAGCTTTGTTGCAAATGCAATTCAGCGAAAGGAACTGGTAAAGGTACCGCTCGAAGTATACTGGTCTATTGCCTTTGCCCCCCTGTATAACCTGGTAAAATTTCACATGGCAGGTAAAAGTATCGGCGGTAGAAAATTTGTACTTACAGATAAGATAATGAAGGCCACATTCGAATTGGTTTTAAAAGCACTGAAACCTTGAAAGGAGCGCTGTTAACCGCTCCTGGTAATTTACACCGCCAGGATCAAATTACTTACCGCCTTTTATCCTGTGATTGCCGATTATAGTTTCAAGAACTACAAAAGCGTTTTTACTTTTGTTGGTACAGGTAAGCCGGTAAAATTGAAAAAACAATCTTAACTGGAACGAAACAGGGGAGGAAACCTGGAAGTAGCCTTGCAGGTTTTAATTTTACTTTCTTAAAAAATGTTACACCCCTATGATATAATAATGCTATTTCTACCATTTTAAATGAAGTACGCTATGAATGTTTTAATCTTCAAAACCAATATCAGGTTTAAAAAGGACCTGAAGATCGTTGGACCTTTTTTAGCAGCTCATCAACCCGTTTTGAAATGGAATGTCGACAGGCAGGATACAGATAAAGTTCTTCGGGTAGAGTCTGCAACACCCGATACAGTCGGAATAATAAAGACCATCAGGGAAGCCGGGTATGATTGTGAGGAACTTCCTGATTAATAATTATAGGTAAATTAAATGACAACCAATAATCAACCGCAAATAAAAAAATTTTCATCCTATGAAGTATTTGTAATAGCAATACTCGCCATTACACAGTTTACGGTTGTATTGGATTTTATGGTAATGTCACCATTAGGTGATATGCTCATGAAATCGATGGAACTTAAAACTTCGCAATTTGGACTGGCCGTATCAAGCTATGCTTTCAGTGCCGGCATAGCAGGTTTGCTTACTGCCGGATTTGCTGACAGGTACGACAGGAAGAAATTGCTATTATTCTTTTATATCGGTTTCATCGGCGGCACCCTGCTCTGCGCTTTCACTACTTCCTATTCCACGCTAATTGCAGCCCGGATAGTTACCGGTCTTTTCGGAGGGGTAATTGGTTCGATATCCATGGCTATTGTTGCAGACTTATTTATAATAGAGCAACGCGGCCGGGTAATGGGGTTTATGCAAATGGGCTTTGGCGCCAGCCAGGTGCTGGGTATACCGATCAGTTTGTTCCTGGCCAACCATTGGGGTTGGCAATCACCCTTCCTGTTGATCGTAGGCATTTCAATTGTAGTTTGGTTTGTTATAGCAGCCAAAATGCAGCCTGTCAACAAACACCTGGGAGTACAAAATGACCGGAGCGCCCTAGCTCATCTTTGGCACACTATCGCGCAGCGCAAATACCGTATCGGGTTCATGGCCACCGCTATGCTCTCCCTGGGTGGTTTTATGATGATGCCGTGGGGCAGTGCCTTTGCCATAAATAACCTGCACGTCAGTACGGAGCAACTTCCCCTGATGTTCATGGTATCGGGTGTTAGCGCTTTGCTGGTAATGCCTTTGATCGGCAGGTACAGTGACCACATAGACAAGTTTACAATGTTTGCTGTAGCGTCCGTATGGATGATCATAATGGTGGTAATTTATACCAATCTTACCCCGGTAGCATTTCCACTGATCCTGTTAATGAACGTTTTTTTTATGATGGGAATAATGAGCCGCATAGTACCTGCAATGGCGCTCACATCTGCCCTGCCCCAAATGCAGGACAGGGGCGCCTTCATGAGTATCAATTCCTCACTCCAACAGATCGCGGGTGGGTTTGCAGCTGCTATCGGCGGGGTAATAGTAGTGCAGCAGGATAAATTCAGCCCCCTTCAACATTATGACACGCTGGGGTATGTAATCGTAGTTTTGACCTGTATCGGCATGTATATGGTGTACCGGGTAAGTAATATGGTTAAAGCTCAGGAGCGACAAAAACCGGCTGCAACAGCGGTACCGCAAGCGGTTATTCAATAAAAAGACGATCTGCTGATTAGCTACCCAATATTCATTCTCGCCTTTTTTCGTCTTAATATTGGTTTTCCTGATCGTTAACCTCATCCACTCCATTAAGCACTACACAAAGGCACAACTTTAAAGGCTATGTGGTAAGCTGACTTTCCGTGAAATCAATTACCCGTCGCTGTTCCTTCCAATTAATGATCCATTATCTTCCTGTCATGAGTTTGGCAATTAACTTTTACTTTCGCCTCAATTGTCCGAATTTTGCCGTTATTAAACTTATATGATGAGTAGATTTTTTTTGTTGTTTGTTTTGTCCCTGACTTTTACTTTTTCTTCAAATGCCCAACCCGACCGTTGGCAGCAGCGCGTTAAGTATATAATGAAAATTGATGTTGATGTAAATACCAACCGTTTTACAGGTAAACAAAAACTGGAGTATACCAACAATTCGCCCGATGTGTTGAAGCGGGTTTTTTATCATTTGTATTTCAATGCCTTCCAACCGAATAGCAGCATGGATGTCCGAAGCCGCGAATATGGGAAGGTGGTGATCAATGGCAAAGCAGACTGGGATGCCAGGATCACGGACCGGATCAGTAAATTAAAAGACGATGAGATCGGGTATCAAAAGATCATTTCAGTAAAAATTAATGGGGTGGCTCAGCCATTTAAGTACCATGAGACAATATTAGAGGTGAACCTTACTACCCCAATAGCTGCCAGAACGAAAGTAGTGCTTGATATGGAATTTGAGGCGCAGGTACCGGTTCAGATTCGCCGGAGTGGCCGAGATAACCCCACTACTGGCGTACGGTATAGTATGAGCCAGTGGTATCCGAAACTTTGCGAGTATGATTATGCTGGATGGCATCCAACCCCTTACATTGCCCGTGAGTTTTATGGTGTGTGGGGCGATTTTGATGTAACCATCCTGATAGATAAAACTTATAAACTGGGTGGCACGGGGGTGCTCCAGAATGCCGGCGAAGTAGGCTGGGGTTATGATGCGCCCGGGACCGCTCTGAAACCGGCCACACAAGCTAAACGCAGCTGGCATTTTGTTGGAAACAATATTCATGATTTTGTGTGGGCTGCCGATCCGGCGTATACGCATAGCTCCCGTAAAATAAGAGAGGGGCTTACGATTCATGTTTTGTACAAGGCAAAGCCGGAGGATAAAGCAAAATGGGAAGGATTGCTCGACATGGCACAAAACGCCATGCCATATATTGAGAAAACTTTTGGCGCTTATCCTTACCCGCAATACTCTTTCATCCGTGGCGGGGATGGGGGCATGGAATACCCCATGGCTACTTTACTGGCCGATATCCCCGGTGCTATGCATGAACTGATGCATAGCTGGTACCAGGGCTTGTTAGGAACCAACGAGTCGGAGTTTGCCTGGATGGACGAAGGTTTTGCCCAATACGCAGGAAGAAGGGTGTTCGCTGATCTGGGTAAAACAGAAGGATTTGCACAGGAGCCTCATTACAACCGTTATTACAACCTAGTTAAAAGTGGATTGGAAGAACCCCTCACCACCCATGCCGATCATTTTAATTCAAATTACGCTTCAGCTGATGCTGCCTATTTTAAAGGATGTGTATTTATTGAACAGCTTGGATATGTTGTTGGAGCAGAAGCACGGGATAAAATATTACTGGATTATTATAAGCTGTGGCGGTTTAAACATCCAAATCCAAATGATTTTATACAGGTAGCCGAAAAAACAAGTGGCCTTAAGTTAGACTGGTATAAAGAATATTGGTGCAATACAACTAAAACAATAGATTATAAGATCGACAGTTTATGGGAAGAAGATGGTGAATCGAAGATCAGGCTTGTGAGAATTGGAAAGATGCCGATGCCTGTCGACCTCCTGCTCACTTTTAAGGATAGCACTACTGAAATGCATTATATCCCGCTTAATCTTATGTACGGATCCAAGCCCTCAGAAAATGGCGGTGAGAAAAGAGAAGAGCATGAAGCCTGGAAATGGACACACCCTTCTTATACGGTAACTTTTAAACGGCGGCTGCTTGATTTAAAAAAGGTGCAGATCGATCCTACGAAAAGGATGGCCGACGTGGACCAGCCAAATAATACGCTTGAACTTAACTGGTAATATTAATAGATCGCGGCTGGTTTTGCGAAGTTCATTTTACCAGGCTACGTCAGCTTGATCCCCGATCGCCTGGGAGGTATAGCACTTGCTGAAATCCGCGGCATTTTATGAATTAAACGATTATTTTAACATGCAAATATCCATCAGGAGAGCAATGATATCTGATGCGGAAAAGCTATCAGCCATTTCAAAAGAAACCTTTTACGATACCTTTGCCGGAACCTGTACGGAAGAAGATATGGAGTCTTTCCTGGATACCTTTTTTAACCTGCAACAGGTAAAGAATGAATTAAAAAATGCGAATGATTTCTATTACCTGGCGGAAACAAATGGTGAGGTTGCGGGCTACCTGCGGTTCAAAGAAGACTATGCCGGTTTTTCCATGATGAGACAATGGAAATCTTTAGAATTGAAAAGAATTTATGTCATAAAAAATTTCCAGGGAAAGGGGGTAGCGCAACTGCTAATGGACCACGTCTTACAATTTGCAAAAGATAATAGTTACCAGGTTGTATGGCTGGGAGTATGGGAACATAACCTTCGTGCGCAAAGGTTTTATGAAAAGTATGGTTTTGTCAACTCCGGGTTTACACATGATTTCCCTATTGGGAACACCCCGCAAACCGATTACTGGTTCTGGAAATTTTTACAATAAAAAAAACCCCGGTTCCCGCGGGAGTTCTTTATTATCCAGGCTATTGGTTGTTTATCTTCCAAAAAATTTATTGACCGCTTCAATCCTGTTACCCACGTGCAGCTTTTCGTAAATATGGTATACATGTTTTCTTACTGTTTGCGGGCTGATAAACAGCAGGTTCGCTATTTCTTTGTACAATAGTCCTTTCGATAGCGATTCCAATATTTCTTTTTCCCTTTTGGAAAGAACGCCTAAAGAGTCGGCCGCTGTAGCGGAAACGGTTTTATGCTGAAAAGTAGCCACTACTTTTCTCGCGATCTGGCTGCTCATCGGGGCACCACCTTCATATAACTCTTTGATGGCGGCAAGCATTTTATCAGGAGCTGTTTTTTTAAGGATATAACCACTCGCCCCTGCGTTCAAAGCTTCGAAGATCTTTTCATCGTCTTCATAAACGGTACACATCATAAATAAAATATCCGGCTGTTCTTCTTTCAATATTTTTACCGCTTCAATGCCACTGATGCCCCCCAGGTTAATATCCATCAGCACCACCTGTGGTTTAAGGTGCGGAATATTCATTATCGCTTCCTCCCCATTTACACAGGATCCGGCCAGTTTATACCCGTTTGCCATTTCAATAATCTGCTCGAGGGCGTTTCGAATATCGTTGTTGTCTTCAACGATCGCTACTGATATATCCATATATAAACAAAGTTGAGAAAAATTCTTACAATTCCAATACCCTAAAGCGGGTAGATCAACAGTTCCTTAAAAAGGATGATGGCAACAACAAATGGGCCGCCATGACGGGGCTGGCTCCATAAAAGGTAAGCCCGTTACAGAACTGCATAGCAAATAAAACCTTCCGATCAAATTGGTACCCTCAATAAGAACTTGTCCTTAAAAAAGGGTTCGTCATAGATCTTTTCAACCTCCATTATAAAGGGCCTGCAATTGCTTTCATGGATCTCCCTGGCAAGGTCGCCGCCCTTCAGGCAGATCAGTTCTCCCGTACCGGCGTCTTTTTTTAATAAGGGTTTACTCCATCTCCATAGGTCACTGAGTGGTGCAACCGCCCTGGAAACGATGGTATCGAATTTCCTTGTTTTTATTTCTTCCGCCCTGCAATGCTGTGTTGTTACATTTTTCAACCCCGTGGCTGCAGCAACTTCCATCACAACTTTCAACTTTTTATTGATACTGTCTACAAGGTGGAATTGAGTGTCCGGGAAAAAGATCGCCAGGGGAATGCCAGGAAAACCGCCACCGGTACCCAGGTCCATCACCTGCAGTCCGGGCGCAAAATTAAATTGAGTCGCTATAGCCAATGAATGAAGTACATGATGCGCATAAAAGCTTTCCACGTCTTTCCGGGAGATGACATTGATCTTTTCATTCCATTCGGTATAAATTTGCTGTAGCATACCATATTGTTGCAATTGCAGCGCGGTAAAATCAGCAAAGTATTTTTGTAATATTTCCATAATAAATTTAGATGTACTGTGACAACGAGATTAGGAAGAAGGGTCCATTTTGAAAGATGAATGAAGAACTCATTTAACAGGGCGGCATTTAGCCCTACCTGTCATTTCCAGCCGGCTGCGGGTTTTTTGATGAGCGTAGCCGCGAAAATGAAATAATAAAAAAACATCCATAGATCGAACAGTAAAAATGATGGATAGAGGTCCTTTTCATTTAATTTTTTCATTGCCGGGTAAAATACCAGGGCCTGGATTATAAAACGAATAGCAAATACCAGTATCCCTGATTGCCAGTTGACAAAAATAATTACTACTGCCAATAAGGGGTAAAATAAAAAATGTGACAGGGAATAAAGACCCAGCAGGAATTTATGCAGCGGGCGGTAATATTTCGCGGTAGAGTAATGTCTCCTCTTTTGTCTTGACCATTGCTTCCAGGTAGCCGGTGGTTCGCTCATGGTAAAAGCCTCTTTGGCAATATTTATTTTTGTATTTTTCTTTGTAGCAGCAGTATTGATAAAGAGATCGTCATCCCCGCTGGCAACATGATTATATGCAGAAAAACCTTTGTGCCTGAAAAAAACAGTTTTTTTATAACTAAGGTTTCTTCCCACCCCCATGTAGGGTGTACCTGCCAGGGCATAGGTAATATATTGAAGGGCGGTATGAAAGGTTTCCCACCGGACCAGCCGGTTAAGCAAACCGGCTTTTTTATGATACGCCCCATAGCCTAATACGATCTCCGTGTCATCATCATAAGTTTCCTGCATTTTTTCTACCCAATATTCAGTAGCAGGAACACAGTCAGCATCTGTAAGTAAAACTATTTCATACTTAGCGGTTTTAATGCCAACGCTCAAGGGGAACTTTTTACCAGGAATCAGTTTAGCTTCCTGCTTAAGCTCCACTACCTTCAGCTGCCTGAAACGACGCTCGAATTCTGCTAACAAATATTTGCTTTCATCATAGGAATTATCATTTACCACAATTACTTCATGCGAAGTGGGATATACCTGTACCAGCGAACCGGGGAGGTTAATGGCGAGTTTGGCGGCTTCATCACGGGCGCAAATGATAATAGAAACGGGGTGAGTTTGTGAAGAAGTTTTTGACCTCGCCTTATAGAAAACAAGCCTGGCAAAGAAAAAAAGGTAATAAAAAATTTGTATAAACGCCACCAGGCTCAATGTAAAAAAAATAATACCATGCCAATGCTGGAGCAGGTTAGTCAGGTTCATGTCTACAAAAATAAGGGTTCCTTCAAATCTTACAGCAAAGGCAGTTGGTTACAATTGCCAATACAATTTAGAAGGCAGGTTGAATGTGATAGCTGGCGCTATTAAACTCATTGGGTTAATAACCACCCTCGCCCGGCACCATTTCCCATCTAATATTACCTGCAGTAATGGCTCAGTGCTGAGGCGGGTTAATTAAATAAAGGATATTTTTGCATCCCCGCTGATTTTATACGAAGGGGTTTTTATGGGAGCATTACAGTTTGAATTACAACACACCGATACCCGCACTAAAGCAAGGGCTGGAAAAATAACAACCAGTCATGGAGAAATGCTAACACCCATCTTTATGCCAGTTGGTACAGCCGGGAGTGTTAAAACACTTACCCAGCAGCAATTGCTGGATGATGTGAATGCACCCGTTATTTTGGGCAATACCTATCATTTGTTTTTACGACCCGGCCTTGACACATTGGAAGCTGCAGGGGGTTTGCATAAGTTCATGGGGTGGGATAGGCCCATCTTGACAGACAGCGGCGGCTACCAGGTTTTTTCACTGGCCAATAACCGGAAGATAAGTGAAGAGGGGGTGCTCTTTCAATCCCATATTGACGGCAGCCGGCATTTGTTTACACCGGAAAAAGTAATGGATATCCAGCGTATTATCGGAGGCGATATTATTATGGCATTTGATGAGTGCCCGCCTTATCCCAGTGATTACCCCTATGCAAAAAAAAGCATGGAACTTACCCATCGCTGGCTCGACCGGTGTTTCCAGCGTTTTAATGAAACGCCTGGCAGGTACGGGTACACGCAGAACCTTTTCCCGATAGTGCAGGGAAGTACTTATACCGACCTACGGACCGCTTCAGCGGAGTTCATCGCTTCCCGGGATGCTGCTGGTAATGCCATTGGCGGGTTAAGTGTAGGCGAGCCTTTGGAAATGATGTATGAATTTACCGCGCAATGCTGCGATATACTTCCGGCTCAAAAGCCCCGCTACTTAATGGGCGTAGGCACTCCCTGGAACATTTTAGAATGTATCGCCCTGGGCATCGATATGTTTGACTGCGTGATGCCGACCCGTAATGGGCGTAATGCGATGCTGTTTACAACAAATGGGGTAATAAATATCGATAATAAAAAATGGGAGCATGACTTTTCTCCCATAGA
>JBBJMD010000143.1:0-9934 GCA_037719925.1 Ferruginibacter sp. | reverse complement strand
TGAGGTAAATTGCCCGTGGTGCAGGAGATCCCACCAGAACCCTGCTTTAAAACCTGGTGCAGACTCCGGTATATCCAATAAATTATGCCCGGCTACGATTAATAAACCTATCACCAGCACAACTTTAAAAGGCAGGCGAATAGCAAAGCCCAATAATACCATACTAATACCAATCGCCCAAATAACGGCAAAGGGAATCATATTGAAAAAAGGGTTAAATGTCCAGGCAAACGCAATGATCGTCCATTCTGCAATAATCAACCATATGCCTCTTTTTAGTACGAACACGGAAAGCTCTTTTTTTGTTTTGCGAAGACTTTGAAGGTAAATGGACGTGCCGGAAATGAATAAAAAAACAGGCGCGCAAAAGTGGGTGATCCAACGGGTAAAATATAAGGCCGGCGTTGTAGTAGCCAGGTTCAGCGGATCGTCGGTATTAGCTCCGATATGTATGGCATCCCGTACGTGGTCGAGCGCCATGATCACCATTGCAAGGCCACGCAGCACATCAATTGATTCAATTCGTTTTTTACCCATTAATGTTTGTTTCATAGCTATTCTTTATTGGGGATGTTATTTTCAGGCGAGGTATTCCTTTTATTCCATGCAGAAACGCGTAAATAGAAATTGCGCCAGTTAAATTTCAATCCAAAATTAGTATTCATCTTCCTGTTATTTAAGCTGGTCAAAAAAACTTTAAACGTGTAGAATAACCATATATTACTCTGGCATATGTCCTAAGTTTCTTTCGCTTTCCAAAATACATTACTTCAGGAGCAGGGGTGGATTTAGCTCTTTTCCAATTCAGAAAGTATAATTTGTCTCCATTCTGGTTACCCAGGCAATGCAATGTATGATATACTTCCTATCTGCAAAATCCGGCTTACTTTAAAACTTTACCTATTTTTTTCCTTTTTTCAACAGGATCCCTCCTTCTTTTACAGTACGGTCCTGTGGTTTATTGTAGCAAAAATTCAACAATACCGCAATGGTGTGCAAGAACAGGTACATTAATAGGTCTATGGGAATTTAATTTATTACCAACTGCACTTCAATATAGTAACTAGGTCTCAACTGGCTTCCGTAAAGGGTGGCATTGATTTTAGCTGGCGATTGAATTGCATTGGCACAGTATGTGAACCCACTGAACAAACATCTTTATTACAAAACAATCATGATCCGTACTGAATATAATAACAGGGCAACGATGCAGGACCCCATTAAGCAACATGCACAGCCTCCATATCCGAACCAGGAAATGCAGGAACCTCCCGGCTTTAAAAATCAAAGGAATCCTAAAGCGGATCATGGTGAAATTTCGTATAAGGGTTCGGGTAAGCTTGAGAACCGTACCGCCATCATTACCGGCGGAGATTCAGGAATTGGTCGTGCCGTACCCATAGCATTTGCACGGGAAGGAGCAGATGTCTTTATATCGTATGTAAATGAACAGGAGGGTGCAACAGAAATCGCCAGGTTTATTAAAGAAGCAGGAAAGAAAGCACTGCTGATCCCCGGCGAAATTAGCCAGGATCAGCACCGCAAAGAAATGATAAAGCAAGCTATTATATGACTGGCTCAACTATCCAGGTAACCGGGGCACCCCAACCAGATAACCACATTATTTAATATTTTTTCGATAAAAACCTACCATTATGCCAGATTACCTTCATCAAAGCGAAGACAATAAATTTATACCGATGACTTCTGTATCAGCCGGCAAAGGCAACGAGGTGCGCCCTGATATTTATTATTATACCAACCAAATAGTAAATTTCATTTTTATTGGCAGCCCCGAAAGTGAAGACTGGGTATTGGTTGATGCGGGTATGCCTCATTCAGGTTCAAAAATATTAGAAGAAGGTCTGAAACGTTTTAAAAATTTTAATAAGCCACGGGGGATCATTTTAACACATGGACATTTTGACCACGTAGGAGGAATTGTAAAATTACTGGAAGAATGGAATGTTCCTGTTTATGCACACTCGCTTGAATTCCCATTCCTTACCGGGGAAAAAGATTATCCTGAGCCTGACAACACGGTGGAAGGCGGCTTGCTGGCAAAAATATCATCGATCTACCCGCACAAATCCATCAACATTTCAAATGCGTTGCAGCCTTTACCTCCGGATGGATCTATACCCGATATGCCTGGATGGAAATGGATTCATACACCCGGCCATACGCCCGGGCATGTTTCTTTTTTCCGTGATAGTGACCGGGTCCTGATTGCCGGGGATGCTTTTATAACTGTCAGGGCGGATTCCTTGTATAAAGTGCTTGTTCAAAAGAAAGAAGTGAATGGGCCACCCCGTTATTTAACTACAGACTGGAACGCGGCATGGGACTCCGTTCGGAAACTAGAGGAATTACAACCGCTTTTGGCCATTACGGGCCACGGTAGCGCTATGGATGGTGAGCCACTAAGGCTGGGCCTGAAAAAGCTTGTAACGGATTTTGAACAAATTGCAATACCATCACATGGAAAATTTGTAGATAAAAAAGGAGGCGAGTAATTTTTGTAATTGCGCAATAGCTGCTGCTGTTTTACCGGCGATTTTACATTGATAGAATAATTTTGTAACATACATACTTACTCAAAAAGTGCCCGAAGATTTCGTCAACCTTACTACCATTGCTGGCAGATAAAGGCACGGGTAAACCGTAATAGTATCGATGAAACTTAAATGCAAGGGTGATGAGTGTACCCCTGATACCATATCCAGGTCTTAAAGTAATGATAAGTGTTGAGCGATATTCAAATTTACCACCATTAGATTATAAGCCAGGCCCTCAGAGAATTTGGACGGCCATTAAATATATAATTGCTGGCGGTGTTCACTAAAATAAATTTTCCGTTTGGTTTTTGGTAAAACCTGCACGGTTACCACGCTGCCGTCCGCTGCATATTCCTGCTGGTATACCTCAAAAGAATCATTTACCCCATTACGTTTCAACTGCTGATAAAAGATAGCCGCATATTTTACCACTTCATTTATTAATCCATTTATTTTTGCGGAAGGGATTTTTTCAACAATACTTAACGGATGGATCTTTGCCCGGTACAATGCTTCGTTTCGGATTTTGTTCCCAACACCGGTAAATATATCCTGGTTCATCAACACATCATCAATTGTTTTCCCGGCTATTTTTTTCAGTAGTTCTTTTACATAAGACTTATCAAATTGAGAACTCAAAATATCAGTGCGCCAGTCATATATTTCGTCCAATGGTTTTTCCAGTTTGGTTGCTTTTACAACATACCCGTTTATTTCACCCAGGACAAATTCCAAAAAAAAGGAGCGGTTCACTTTTTTTCTTTCATCGATACTGAGTTCACCAAATAAGCCCAGGTGCACTCTTACGGCACCATTGGTAAATTCAAACAACAGGTGTTTCCCCCAGGTTTTGATATCCAGCAATTTTTTCCTTCCATCCACCCTGTGGGCATATTTCCATAACCACCTGCTTTTTTTACCAATTTTCCTATAAATGGCTGTAACTGATCCCTGAGATGTAATATTGATGGGCCTTCGGGCATATATTCGTTTTATAATATTTATTGTATCCTATGTTATCACTTACTATCATTCCAAATATTTACTACTTGTAAAAATGATTATATGGAACCGGTGATCAATTATAGTTGTTAAAGTAATGTTTTTTCGAAACACAGGCGGCATATTTTATTATTCATGTTGGTTAGTAAAATTTATTTAAAAAAGAATTATCGACCTTAGTAACGGATACGGTAATTTTTATTTTAAAATAAAGACGATGAAAAAAATAGTTGTATTGGCGTGGTTATCCCTCGACGGGTATTTCTCCGGACCGGCCGGAGAAACCGGCTGGTTTGTTTCTGATGAAGAAATACAACAGTATTTATTAAGATCTTTCAGCACTGTTGATACCATCCTCATGGGCCAGGTTACTTATAACCTGTTTGTATCCTATTGGCCAACGCCTGCATCGCTGGAAGAAAATCCGGTTGAGCTTATTGATTTTATGAATAATTCCCGAAAAATTGTTTTTTCTTCAACCCTTCAAAATGTGAGTTGGAATAATGCCGAAGTAATTAAATCAGCCGACGAAACTGAAATAAAAAAAATTAAACAGGGAGCCGGCAAAGACATTATCATTTTTGGAAGTGGAAGCATTGTATCCCGTTTAACCAAATTAAAATTGATCGATGAATACCGGTTTATAATTAACCCCGTTTTTTTGGGTACTGGTAAAACGATCTTCAAACATGACGAAGCAAAATCAGCATTAAAACTTGCAGATTCAAAAAGATTTGGCTGCGGCAATATGCTGCTGCAATATGAACTTAAAAAATAAAATATGCACCCGTTAAACCCCCTGCCAGGCTTAACCATCATTGGCCCGGATGATTCGGATTACGATTATTGGAACGAACGAAGTGCTAACGCCAGGTTGAAGGGAAAGCCTTTGGCAATCATTCCTGTAAGTTCAACCGAAGAACTTGCAATAGCTTTCCAGGAAACAGTCAGTAAACATCAGCGCCTTGCTATTCGTGGCGGAGGGCATTGCCTCGAAGATTTTGTAAGTGATGAAGCAGTGGAAGTGATCATCGATATTTCACGGATGAAAGGGATCAGGTATGATCCTGAATTTAATGCCATAGAAATAATGGCAGGAGTAACCCTGGGAGAAATGCATCAAACTCTATTTGATAACTGGGGTATCGTATTACCTTCCGGTGAACATCCTGCCATTGGCATAGGGGGCCATATCCAGGGCGGAGCTTTTGGCTTTTTATGCAGGCAGCATGGGTTAGGAGCCGATCACCTGTATGCAGTGGAAATATTATGGATCAATGAGAACCGCCAGGTAGAGAAAGTAGTAGCAACCCGCGAAGCAGAAGATAATAACACGGAGCTATGGTGGGCGCATTCAGGAGGGGGAGCGGGAAATTTCGGCGTAGTTACCCGCTATTGGTTTAGATCTCCCGGTATAGAAGGTAATGATCCTGCAAAGTTATTGCCTGCCGCGCAAAGTGGTTGAGACAGTAGAAATAGAATGGGCCTGGGAAGATATCAGTGACGCAGGATTTCACCAACTGGTCAATAATTTTTGTAATTATTGCCAGGAAAATGCAGGAACAGATACCAGGGCAACCTCATTGTTTGCAACATTGCATCTCTGGAATAAATCAACTGGAAGAATACAATTAAAGGCTGTATTAATAGATGCACAGCAGGCGGATAAGTTAATAGGCCGCCTTCTCCATGCTGTAAATAAAGAGCTTGATTTCAGTTACCGGGTGGAACGGAAAAAATTAGGATGGCTTGAATTCGCCCTTAACCCCTTCCCCGATATCTTTTCAGGGGAGAAGGGTTCTTTTAAAGTAAAGGATGCATTTTTGCTGGAGCCATATACCCCGGACCAGGTAAGGGTGTTGCATCATTATCTTACAATGGCATCCACCGTACCCGGAGGCTTTATCGGGCTGGCAACTTACGGCGGACAGGTTAATACCGTGGCCCCGGGTGCAACAGCTTCTTTCCAAAGAACTGCTATATTAACTACCGCATGTGTCGCTGGTTGGATAAATCCCGATCAAGAAAAACAGCACATGGAATGGGTACGCAATTGTTATAAAGACCTTTTTGCCCAAACGGGTGGCGTGCCCGTTCCAGGTAAACAATCGGGAGGTTGCCTTATTGCACACCCGGATAAGGACCTGGCTGATGCTGGCTCCAATACATCCGGGATCGCCTGGCATTGGCTTTACTACCAGGATAATTACCAAAGGTTGCAATGGTTAAAGCAAATGGGCCCCGCTTAATATTTTTAAGCATTCTTCCGTGAAAAAATTCCTTCGCGCGCATATGCAGTGCTGTTACCTCGTGTTAAACCTGTTGCCCTTAATTAAATTAAGACCAGTTATCCGGAGCGTTTGATCATCTTTCTCACCAGAAAAAATTTTTCAAGTACCCTTTGAAAAACCGGGTCGGCATTATTTACTGATGCAAATAAAGTCATCGAAGATTTCAATTTCAGATCATCTGGACTACCAAATATGGCATGGGCATAATTGCTATCAAGTTCCAGCAATGCATGGCAGATGTTTACCAGGCGGTCAGCTAAAACAGGATGTTGTAAAAACTCGCTTGCTTCCTGAAGGTCCCGTATTGCATACAATTTTGAAGTGGGGCTAAAACCAAGGCCCTGGACCTGGGGAAAGATATACCACATCCAGTGGCTGAGTTTCCGGCCGTTTTTTATTTCTGATAAGGCAACCGGGTAGTATTGTTCCTGTACATCAATAAATCTTTGTAATGTGCCGGGCTTGTTCATTGATTGATGGTATTTTTATGAATACGTTTATGACGCAACTTCATCACTTACCTTACGAATATCTTCTTATCCGCTTATCTTTTTTTCCATTCCCGTCCCGGGGAATCAACCCTGAAAGTTTCGATATTGCCACGGTCCTGCAAGGTAACAAAGGCCGTTCTTCCATCCGGTCCTCCAAATGCAATATTGCTGGGCTTTGTTCCATTCAATTTTATTTCTCTTACAAGTTTCCCATCGGGAGCCACTACAGCTATGACGCCTTTACCATGCCTTGCGATGTAAAGTTTTCCCGCTACATCACAACGCATGCCATCCATACCAAAATCCGGGAATTCGATCAGTATTCTTTTGTTGCTGATGGCGCCGCTTCCAGACAGGTCATAGGCCCATACTTTACGCTGTACGGATTCATTTACATATAAGATATTTCCACCCGGACTAACCTCAATTCCGTTGGTAGTACCCATGTTATCTTCAAGCAATGATATTTTACCAGCAGTATTAATATGCCAGATGCGCCCCGTGCCTGCCTTCCAGTTTGGATCACTTGCATATAAACCGTCTTTGTTGTCGATCGCGATATCATTCGGCTGGTTCATTGTAGAATCATGTGCATATACACTTATTATTGTGCCTGCCCTTTCTACTTTAAGTATATTATGGTTGGTATAATCAGCAATCAGCATATCGCCGCTGCTGTTAAAACGTATACCGTTACCAACGCTTTTGTTTGGCAATTCCAGAAACAGGCTGCTGTTTCCAGCCGGAGTAATTTTGCCGATCGTTCCTTCCTTAAAAAAGTTAACTGCATACAGGTTGCCCTCCGCATCAACTGCCGGACCTTCTGCTCCTGATGTAAAACTATTTACCGCCGTAAGATCAGATGATTTGTATAATTCTTCGGAAGAGGGCGAGTTTTTGGTTGTGTTGCAGGCTATAGCTGTAACCATCAACAGTACCATGATGGACGGAAGGCTTTTATTCATTCGGATTATTTAAGCATTAGGTTAATAAAAATTAAAGGAAGATATGACTGTTAAAACCAATAAGGGGTAATTAATCCTTCACTACGATCGGGAGAGCAATACCGTTCAGGTCATAGACTATCTTGCCGCCTTTGATGGTTAGCTCTGCTTCAAACTTTTGTTTGCCGTTGACTATGTAACCTGTCTTGTCATAAAATCCGAAATTGCCCTGGCGTAAATTAAATACCGCAACATCGGCGATGGCCCCAACGGATAAATTACCCAGCTCTTCGTGTTTGATGACCTGTGCCGGCGACCAGGTACTTGCTTTGATGACCTCGTATAAAGGCATACCCATGTGCAAAAATTTTGACATGATATCAATCTGGCTCTTCATGGAGGCGTTCATGCTACCGGTATGAAGATCAGTGCTGATGGTCCTGGGGAAGAACCCTTGTTGGATAGCAGGAATAGCCTGGGAAAAATTAAAGCTCGCACCGCCATGGCCCACATCAAAAACAATCCCTCTTTTTTCTGCTTCCCACACAAACGGCTTTACTTTGCCACTTGCCGTATCCACCACAGTCTCCCGCACATTATCGTCGAGCACCGTGTAGGTATGCGTATAAATATCGCCCGGGCGCAGGTGTTTCATAAAAAGCGCTTCAATTGAAAGAGGTGGAGTGTTAACGCCAAAATCAACCATTACCGGCATGTTGGCAAGTTTCCCGGCCTCTACTACCCGGTCTACCGGCGTCCATTCTGGTCCCGTAAAATGCGCCACTTTAAACCCAACGATAAAGTTCTTGTATTGCTTTGCCACAGCGGCTGCCATTTTAGGATCCATATCATTGATGTTCTGTTCCCAGGCTCCCCCACGCATTCCTACACCAACGATATTTAAAAAAGACAGTATGCGTGTCTGTGAATTATCAATTATATTTTTCTTAAATTCCGGGAAAGATTTCCAACCGGCGCCCCCCGCATCTACAACCGTGGTAACGCCAACCCGGAATGTAAATCCATCCGGCACAACAGCTACCATACCGTTGCTGAGATAATGATCCGGCTCCGTTCCGAAGAATACATGGGCATGAATATCTATCAGGCCGGGTGTTACATATAATCCCGCGGCATTTACTACCTGCCTTGCCTTTTTAACATCAACGTTATTTGCGACCAGGACGATTTTCCCATCACTGATGGCAACATCCTTAATAACATCCACCTTGTTTGCAGGGTCGATTACATGGCCTCCTTTAATAACTATATCATACGATTGCGCAATAATATTTGTTTCAGAAAAAAATAGTGTTACCAATAATAATAAAAAGAATTTTTTCATGAGTTGATTTTAGTCATTTGGAAGTAAAGGCGACGTAAGCAGGATCAGGAGGAAGCAAGCAATAGTTCTTCTTTTATTCTCCGCGCAACAACTTTGTCCTGGCCCGGCTTCAACATAAACACCGTAATTCGTATGCTGTTGTCTTTTTCCCATGAAACAGTTTCGATAGAAGGCTGGCCCTTAGACAATTTTTCACCCAGGGTTTCTTTTGTCAGTTTTATCCTGCCTGGATCCCATGAAATGAGCAACGAAGGCGAATGATTGGCAACAGGTGGTATATGTATTTCTGTATTTACGCCGGGGATTTTTTTCACAGCGTCATTGACCAGCGCAATCCGGTCCTCCCACATTTTCCATTCTTTATTACGATCCTTTTTAATGTAGCTGTCCAGGGCGACATACATCCCGATCATCTCTTCCTTGTTTACTTTCATGCCACGGCCAATATTTCCTCCATTGGGTGGGCCGTTGAGCCTAGCTGCCGCGATGAGCTCTTTTTTGCCCATCAGGATACCGGTACTTTGCGGTCCGCAAATCGCCTTGCCCCCGGATATCGCAACCAGGTCAAAGCCCATGTCATTGAATTTCCAGAGGTTCTCCACCGGCGGTACATCCGCAGCCATATCTATCATTGTTGGCAAGCCATGTTTTTTAGCAATTGCCACCCATTCTTCCTGCTGAATTTTACCGGTAGCCGCCTCTTTGTTGAGGAACCACAGTAAGGCTGTTTTTTCATTGATTGCCTTTTCGAGCTCCTCCCTGGTTTCAACGGTTATGAGGGTAACACCCGTATTGGTCAGCGCATGATCATAACCGTTACCATGGCTTTTCTGGAGGATCACCTCTGATTTTAATCCGCCTCCCGACAGGTTAGGCAATAATGCGATTTTTTTGGGATCCATCCCTGTGAGTACACCGGCCATTCCCAATACCATGGCTGACCAGCACCCCGCGGTAACCATCGCGGCTTCTGCATGGCACATCTCTGCGATCCTTGCGCCTACTTTATCCTGTACCTCTCCCAGCATTATAAATTCTTTCGAGCTTTCGTTAATGGCGTCCATCACTTCTGGCGGCATTAGCGACGCGGTCATGGATGTATAGGTTCCTGCCGCATTTATAAAAGTCCGCAGTCCAAGTTGCTCCAGCACCTTTGCTTTTCCGGGCAACGGTGAAGCTGTTGCTGAAGAAGGAATAACGCTGCTTAGTGCGCCACCCGCAAAGGGCAGGAGGGACAAGTTCTTGATTAAATTTCTTCGTTTCATATTAAATTTATTTAATTTTCGTAGGAAAATTTTTTCCG
>JBBJMD010000142.1:0-9935 GCA_037719925.1 Ferruginibacter sp. | reverse complement strand
ATCATGCGTGGCAGAAGCAGTTTCTTATATAACTCAACCAGTTTGTCTTTATTAATATCACCTTGTGAAAATTGCATGGCGCGAATTTCCAATTAATAATCCAACAAAAAAAGCAATTAGGGACGGATGTTACCGGTTCATCTTCGGTTAGCAAATATTGAGAATGTATTCGGCCCCAAGATGAGGGTAATGATGGCGGGTTTAGTAGAAACTTACCGGGAGATTAGGTCTTGCGTAAATTTATAATTCATAGACCTTGTACATTATGTTTCTTTTTATCCCTGCCTGTACGGTAGGTTACATTACTGTACATCAAAGAATTGCGGCCGTTAACTAAAATGACATAAAATCTTTCCGAAAAAGCTGAGGCCGGATCAACAGTTACACGAAAAGTTATAACCGTCGAATCTGTTAAACTGATGGGTGCGGATGTTCCAAGGAACCGGTCTATGAAAAATGCAGAAAGACCAACAGCCTGCATATTCTTCGGTGCAAACCTTAACTGGTATTTTTGCCTGCGTAAATTATTCATGTTAAAAAAAACCGTGTCCCTTAGGTCAATTGCATGTCGTGCCTCCACAGCTAATGATTGCCCATTACGAAGGAGTCCAAAATTCTCGCCCGCATTTTCTATTTTGTAAGTATCATCGGCATCTATGTCATTACGGAATGCCTGGTCGAATATAACAGCATTGCCATCTGCGATCAGGCCTGCGCTTGTGTATAAGGTTGTTCGGAAATATCTCCTGCCTGATAAAGTGGAAGGTGGTCTGTTTACCAACCGGTTGGTATTGACTTTACACGCCTCTGTAAAACTCACGCTTCCTGCAAGCCCGGCCGATCGGACGAAAAATGCTTGTCCACTCTGAATTGTAGAGGAAGGTACACCGGCAGGGTAGTAAGAAGAGGGAGTATTCCCCGCAGTTGGTTCATAATTATTTGCAGCAGATAAAGATTGGTAACCGCCGGAATTATACGAACCTGTGAGTAAGGGATCCCATACGGTAACGTCATTATTTAGATTAACAAACAATCCGTTATTCTTCATATAAACCAAGTCAATGGTGGAAGCATAGGGATTGCCTACAGCCGCCAACTTTCCGGCAAGTACATTGGTTACCGGTGGTGGGTTAGCCGGCTGGTAAAGTGTTCCTTTCGTCCTCAGTGTTGTTGGATTAGCGGTTCCGCTCGCGGTTGTAACCGTTCTGTCCCCGCGTACATACAACATATAACCACGCTTGTCATTTATTGAGATCGCTGTATTGTTAATTCCCGTCCAAATTCCGTTTGCTCCGATCGCCGGATCATAATATTTCATGGAGGGCGTTGATGTGATCGCGTCAAATCCTGTACCCGTTCCCGTTATCCATGTGCCATAGCCGGCAGGAACAGAGCCGCTTTCCTGCCATGATTGGAAGACCGTCTGGCCCGCAGTAGGCGTGGCTAAAAATTGCCATGATTTGGGCCTCCCGTCTGCCACAAGCCCCGTATTTATGAATCTTTCAACAGTGGCCTTGCCAGTGACATTGCCGGTAATATTCCCTATGCTTGCCGATTTGAAACGGTTGATCTCAACGTTACATTATCTCCCGTATTTAAAATTTTCCCTGTAACATTGCCAAAGGATAATATGCCTGAGATATTCAAGGCATTTCCGACACCCGTGGCAATATTTGCGTCATTACCAACAGTAAAGTTATTAACGCTATTGGCAGAAAATACAGCGCCGGAAAGGGATTGAGAAGCTATACATGTACCATTAAGGGTAATTGATCCCGTGACCACACCGGCAAGAAAATTGTTAATGGCAGCGGGTGATGTGGTAATGGTACCCGCTATTTTAATTGTTCCAAAGTTCGTAAGTAACCCACCGGGAGCTATGGTGAGGTTAAGCACCTGGTATGATTCAGTAACAGCAATTACAGGTTGATTCAATGGTGCTGACGGAATATCAGCCGTTATATCTGCTGCATCGGGAACATATCCACCGCTCCAGTTGCCGCCATTATTCCAATTGCTGTTAACTAATCCGGTCCATACATTTTTCTTGCCTACTTCATCGGCGCCAATAGAGGTGAGAAATGGTGTTACAACAGTCCGGGCATCGCCATCATAATCCTGGTCGATCAATATGTTTGCATTATTCCCATTTCCGCTGATGCTGCAATTGGCAGCGGGATCCAGGTGAAGAAATCCGGGATCTGAACCCATAATACTTAAAAATGCAGGTTGTTCGCTTATAGAATTGTTATCCCTGGCGTTTACCCTTAACTGGTAGCTAACGAACGTTTGGTCAATGCTGCTGCCATCAAAAAAGATCAATTGCCTGGAGGCTGGTATGCCGGCATAGAACACGTTATTATTTGAACTTGATGAATAGGTAGAAAGATCAGTCCCCATTCTCCAATATGAGACGGTTTTACCAAGTACACCCGCTTTAGAAATATTGTTAAAGATATTATTCCTCAGGGTCAATGAAGTAATAGTATTACTGTAAACAGCTGAACTCGAAAATAATGAAGCGCTGCTTGTACCGTTTAGGTGAATCGTGTTGTAGAACGCGTTTACAGTATTCCCTCCTGCAATGTTCAGGCCTGCAATGGATGGTCCCGATAAACCCGAAGCTGGCGTACGCAGATCTCCGATCAGGTTGTTATACAGATTAATCGTTGTTCCTCCGGCAACCCTGATACCGCTGACACTTACATCAGGCCCTGCTGCGCTGATATCATATATTTTATTTTGAAAAATATCGAGGTCTGCAGCGGAGTTTTCAATATTGATCGCATTAATATCCACATTTGTGGCTGTTGAGGATAAAGTATGAATTGTATTGCTGTTAAGATCGACCTCATTAGAAGAACTGCCATAGGAAATACCTGTGACAACTCCGCCGGTTCCGGACGAAGAAAGTCCGGACAGATTATTATTGCTTATACTAAGGCCTGAGGCATTCCCGATAGCACCTATTTTAATTCCTGTGATCGCTCCTAACCCCGCAATATTCATTATTGTATTATTTGACACTGAAGAGGCGGTTCCTCCAAAATGATCATGATCCAGGGCGGTGACAGCTCCCGAACCAGCTATCCAATTAGTGAATATATTTCCGGTTATGATCTTTGTAGGATTAGAACTCCCTCCAGCATTTTGAAAACCATGGATCACTGTTGTACCGGATACGGTAATATTTGAGAAATTATTGTTCCTGTGTTTTATTTGCGCGGTTGAAGATGCGTTTGCATTGGAAGACAATAAAAACAAATCGCCTGAGCCGGAGGAACGGTTAAACGATCCTATGATCCTGTTACTATCTATTGTTTGAACTCCGGAAGCGGAAACCGGGTATGAATGAGAAATAAAAATTGTTTTACCCGTTGTGTTTATATCCAGGTTCGTGAAGGTGTTATTGGAAATATTCACCGCATTATTTGAGGGGCTGGCCATCACAACATTTATGAAATTATAAAGCCCCGTGTTTTCAGTCGCACCTGACGCGGATATGCCAGTTATGTCATTATTGGAAATGGAGTATGTGGCAGTGAGGATACTTGTGTTGCCAACGCTAATTGCATTTAATGTATCAACGTTGGGATGAGCAAAATTTATCCATCCCGATGCGGTTGTGCCAATAAAATTATTATTTATTGCAATTGAGGGGTTCGTAAACGGGTTCGTTGAGGAGGCGGTAATTCCGTTTACATTGGCCAAAGTATTAGAGAGGTTCCAGCCCCGTAAAATATTCCCCGCAATGGTAATGGGCCCGCCGGAACTACTGGCCAATATCCCCGTAAACGCTGTAGTCGCATCTGAGGCAGGATTGAGGGTTCCGTTGCTTGACAGATTCGTACCCGATACCATGTATCCCATTCGCAGGTTATTGGGATCGGCATTCCCAATGTTATTACCGATGACGGTGAAACTACCAGAACCGCCGGTGCTGATTCCCGTTATGCCTGCTGAAACCTATTCGAGGTTCGGATGCATCGATGCCTCCGATACGATTGTTCCTGATACTCCCGGTGGAGCCTGCACGAATTCCTACAATTTTTGAACTGTCTTCTGTACAAGCAGCATAAATAGAACCTGACCCGGCGATAGAACCTATTGTATTTCCTATGTTTGTACCTATCGTAGCGTTCCCGTTTTCTATATAGATGCCGCAGAGTATTCCATATGTTGGGAAGCCAGGGCTTGATGTGTACATGGCGATGCCGCCAATGGTGTTGCCATCAATTGCAGAGGAAGCACCTCCTGTTGTAAATATGCATACGATACCTATATAGCGAATGCTAATGCCAATATCTGCGGTGTATGAAGCAGGAAATCCGGGAAGGTTAACGGGGTTGCCAATGATTTTTGTGGTCCCGGTACCAGACATATTTTCAAACCCAATAATGTTATTGCTGATCGTATACCCGGATCCCGAATTGATCCACATACCATAATGATCAGATGCGAAGGTATAAACCCTGGTTGCTGTTTGAAAGAAACGGTTACCGCTTATCGTCCAGGCAGTACTGTTCGCAAATACATTTAGCCCCACCGATCTTGTTGTGGCATTAAAATAATTAGAGATATTATTATTAATGATGGAAACATTATTATTCTCCTTTGATGCAGTACCTGAAGAATAAATCGCATTAGTAGACTGTGAGGTAGCATCAGTAATATCATTATTATCTACCGTATTGTTATCGTTGCCTGTTCCGGAAGCATTGGCAGTACCAAATACAATCATGCCGCTGAAGCTGCTCGCCCTCCTTCCTTTAACGATACAATTTTTGAGGCTGTCATTTTGAGCATCGTTGATAAACTGAATAGTGATACCCGTGCCTGTATTGCTCAGCGTTAATGATTTGGGCGTGCCGCTACCTGCCTGTCTTCCATCGATAGTAATGTATTTAGCTCCATTCAGGTTGATTATTGGATTGAGGGTTGCACCCGTGATAATCGGTGTGGCTGAAGCAGAAGGCCTGATGGTAAGCCTTCTCAAATTGCCCGCATCTGCATGATTAAGGATAGTTAATGGAAAGCTTTCGGATGGATAAGTATTATCAATTAATTCAAAAACCACAGGACCCGCAAGTGTGCAGGCATTATTATATGCAGCGAGCGCAATTGTTAATGTAGAAAACGTACCCCCTATACCTACAGGGTAAACGCCATTAAGGATATAACGCAAACTATAAGAATTCGGATTAGTAGGATGGGTTACGACATTTACTACACTGGTTGCATTAAATCCTGCAGACGGACTGGCCCCAACATTCGGCGTAGCAAGAATATCCTGGGCAATAATATAGTAGTTTACAGCATCTCCGCCGCTTACCCCACCCAGGTCAGACTCTACAATGGTAAAACTCCATGTACTGTTGAGTGCTGTACCGGCAGTATTTGTACCCGGACGGGAGAACCACGCTCCGGCATTTTTTCGGTAATATATTCTTGGTACCGTTCCACCGGATAAGGGAATTCCGGTCTCGTCTGTGATTTGTACCCCACTCAATGTCATCCCAATATATGTGCAGTTTGGAGAAGAAAGAGGTGTGTAATTAATAACCGGTGAACCAGGCTCAGCTAATATTCCTATAGGAGTTCCTGCATCACCATCGGCTACATCGCTTTTAGGCCTGCCTTGCATAGATAAGGAGGCAAAAACAAGTGAAAAAAAGAGTATCGTACGAAACTTGTTCATATTGCCGGGTGATTGTTAAATGCTGCGGATCACTAAGATGTCTCAATGCAGGTTCTGTCAGCCGATATGAAGATTTATCAAAACTTGGGGTGATAATTAACCTAAAATTAAATGAAAAATTCGGCAATAAGCCGATTAGTTTGTGGTATGATAACGATCAAAAACACCCGTTCTTAAGGTGAAGTACCTGAACAGGCATAAATCTTCGGAAAAAGATAAAAAGTTTGTTACTTAGTATTTCCCTCCTTATCCAGCATAGATATTAATAAGGATGAGAGCACGGAAAGAATCAGGCTAAATATCAGCGCCCAAAAAAATCCTTCGACATTTATCCCACCGATAAGGTTATCGGCAAGAAGGATGACCAGCGCATTTATCACAAAAAGAAAAATGCCTAGCGTTATAATTGTAATGGGGAGAGTGAGCAGGATCAATAAAGGCTTTACAATGGTATTAAGTATAGCAAGAACTATGGCAAAAATAATGGCAGTTGAAAAGCTATCAATCGTTACCCCGCTGAGTATTTTTGACAAGCCGTAAGCAACTGCAGCGGTAATAAGCAGGCGTAAGATAAAATTCATTTGAAAGTTTTTAATGACAACATCAAAGCCCATCTGCATTAATAAACAACCAGCTCATAAAAATTTTCAGGCTTTAAGTATTTATTTGCAAGTTCCTGGAGTTCATCAGCACTTACCTTCTTAATTTCATTTATTGAATCGTAAAAATAATTTTCATCAAGATTGAGAATAATATTTTTCCATTTTGCCATGATCTGAAATGGCCCGTCAAGTTCTCCGAGAATCCCCAATCTTATAATTCCGAACCAGTAATAGTTCTTCATCATCAATTTTTCTCCTCAGTTTTTTCATTTCTTTATAGATCTCTTTGATCGCCGGCTCACAAACGTCTCTTCCAGCCTCAGTACTGATCATCCACGCAGATTGTTGAATATGATTCTGCAGGTAGCTATGTATTCCGTAAGTGTACCCTTTTTCTTCGCGGATATTGCTCATGAGCCTTGACCCAAAAAATCCACCAAAAACGTTATTCAACACAACAACTTTTTTGAAATCAGGATGGTGGCGGTTGGGAAAATTTGAGGCAATACGAATGGCGCCCTGCACAGCCGCGACATCATTTTGTATTATATACTTTTTATCACTCGCAGGTTGCGCTTTTACGTCAGGCATTGTGTAAGTTGGTTTGCTTACTACAAGCTTTCCAAAAAACTCATTCAGCAGTTCATTTAAATTACCTGGAATTTTCCCGGCTGCAAAAATTACACATTGGCCATTGACATAATACTGGTGATAAAATTCTTTTAGTGATTGTGTTGAAAGTGCATCAATGTCTTCCAAATTAGTATACTTGCCATAGGGATGATTTTCTCCATACAGATAGCTATCGATCAAACGGCCCGCGACAAACTCACATTTTTTTAAATTTACCTGCAGGCGTTGCTTTGAATTTTGTTTGTAAACTACAAGTTCTTCTTCGGGGAAAATTGCATCAGTCAGCATATCCTGCATGACCGGTAACAACTTCAAAATATGCTTAGATAGAGTGTGCAGGGAGAGCACCGCTGTTTCATTATAACATGCCCTTGTGCAGTATGCTCCGTAGTACTCAAAATCTTCATTTAATTGAAAAGCGGTTCTCTTAGTTGTGCCGTTTTTCAACAGAAAATTCGTAGCGGCTGCTATACCTTTCTGCTGCTCAAAAAAATTGCCGGCGTAAAAGACAAGTTCAATTTGCAAAACATCCTGTGCTCCTGTATTAATGGTATAGACAGGCACACCATTATCAAGGATGGAATATTGATAAGGTTTTAACTGGAGCGTATAATCTACGGCATCCTTTATTAGCGGGGCAATTTTACGGTTCATCTCCAGGATTAATTATTGGACAAATAGTACAGGGTACTGCAATTGGATTCTTTAAATATTATCCGGGCTTCAGCTAATATCTGTTCGCACGTTACCGCCTGGTAGCTTGCCAATTCAGTGTTGATCAGATTTGCGTCCCCAAGCAATTCGTAGGTGGCAATGCTTGCAGCGCGGTTCATCAGGCTCATGTCTTCAAACGCCATTGCGCTTTCGGTTTTATTTTTTACTTTTTCAAGTTCAAATTCTGTAATGCCGTTTTCTTTCAACTTTTGCAGTTCATCATTAACAGCCGCCTCTGCAATATTTAAATCGACGCCTTTAACAATTTTTCCATCGATAGTTATAATACCGGCGTCGGTGCTTCCTAAATGGTAGCAATCAATATTGCTGAATAACTGTTTTTCTTTAACAAGGCTTTGATATAGTCTTGAGGACCCTCCGCCACTTAATATATCGGTGATAAGGTCTGCCACATAATACCTTGGGTCGGTTCTTGGATAAATATGATAACTTTTGTAAAGGGCATCAAGAGGTACATCTGCTTTCACTTCACCATGACGAGATGCAGTTTGGAGTGGTTCAACAGGTAGGTTACGCGTATATTTTATACCTGAAGGGATCGGGCCAAACCATTTTTCTGCCAGCAATTTTACCTCCGCGGTCTTGATATTTCCTGCAACAACAAGAATTGCGTTTGAAGGAGTGTAATGTTTCCGAAAGAAATCTTTTACATCCTGGAGTGTGACATCTTCAATATGTTTTAACGAATCTCCGATCGTCATCCACTTATAAGGATGAGTAGTGTATACAAGCGCCCTCAATTTATGCCACACATCTCCATAAGGCTTGTTGATATAATGCTCTTTGAATTCTTCTGACACAACTTTACGTTGAGTCTCAAGGCTTTTTTTTCCAAAAGCAAGACTTAACATGCGGTCACTCTCCAACCAGAAAGCGGTTTCGATATTCTCAGCTGGAAGCTGGCAATGGTAGTTAGTGAGATCATTGGATGTATAAGCATTGTTATCCCCACCTGCAACCTGTAGAGGTTCATCGTAAACAGGAATATTTTTACTGCCGCCAAACATTAAGTGCTCAAACAAATGCGCAAAGCCGGTTTTATCGGGGTTTTCATCCCGTGAGCCCACATCATAAAGCACATTTACCACTGCCATTGGGGTACTGATATCTTCGTGCACTAACACCCGCAACCCGTTTTGCAGGACGAACTTCTCAAACTGGATCATTCTTCAAAGTTAGGGGATGGGGGATGGGTAAAAAATAATTAAAGGATAGTTCCTGTCTCCAGGACAATTTTCACGAGCTCGCCGGACCTCCTGATAATCACATTGATTTTTTTTTGAGGTTCCTGTAAAATATTTTTATACTGTTGAATATTATTTGAAAAGTTATTTCCCACACTTAGCAGTACATCATTCACCTTAAGGCCCGCGTTATCCGCAGGGGATCCTGGTATTACATCGTCCACAATGATCTCCCCTTCTAAATAATAAATGCTGAAACCGGTGTAACCATATTCGAATGGTTCATAAAAATGACTGTTGGGTAAAAGGTGAATTTCGCGCTGCGGATAGTTTATTGTCATATTAAATCGGCGCAGTAATTCGTTTCCAATCAACCCACCGGTGAAGGGGTAAGAGGTTACATTATTATCATCCTTATAGAGGTAGGTTGGAACTGATTTAAAACGGTACGGCCCCAGTTTGACTTCTTTTACAACGGTCAGACGCATCTGGAGTTTCCCGCCCATGCCTTCTGCCTGGGTTACAACTGGTTTTCTTTTATTTGATAAAACAGAACTATCTGTTAAAAAACGATCACTCATTAGGAAACAAAGGCCGGCACCCGTATCAAAATAGAAATTAAACGGGACGCGACGTTTATCCCTTACCTGCATATATTGGATTGGTAATGCAGTAAAAACAGGATATAATGTTGTTCCGCCATTTTGATACTTCATTGATCCGGGCGAATAGATCTCCATTTTCAGGTTATCAAAATCCAACTTCACTATGTAACGGCTAAAGAAACTGTAACCAATAATGCCATCGATCTTTTCCCCGTAAACACTGCTAAGGATACTATAATCGCTTACATGGTAATTGAGGCCCTCAATTGTTAAACCGGGCATGGTAAGGCTTTTATTAAATATAAATCCGACTTTCTTTATACCGGCTATACCTGTTATCGTAGTATCAGATTGAGATACCGGAATCTGAAATTCGGCACATGTTGATGAATCAAGTGATATACCGCCGCTTCCGGTATCCAGGATAAAATTCAAACTGTCTGTATTGTTATCAAAACAAGCCTTGATGATCATCACT
>JBBJMD010000141.1:0-10010 GCA_037719925.1 Ferruginibacter sp. | reverse complement strand
AATTTTTCAAAGCCTCATAAAGGCGATATTTTGGTAAAAATACAATGGTAAAATATGAATAAATCCGTGTAAGGGCGACATTCAGATTGCATAACCAAAACTTTTAAAAATTCACATTTTCGAAAACGATATTGAAGGATATTACAATTTTTGAAAGCCTCAGAGGGGCGATATTTTGGTAGAAATATAATAGTAAAATATGTATAAAGCCCCATAGGGGCGACATTCGGATTGCAACAGAATACATCAGCGGATCTGCTCACGTAACCTACAAAAAATAGTTATTTGTCCCGTGCTTTGAAAATTTATAATATTCCCTGTGATGATATGTATTACTGCACAAAATTAAGTAGCAATAATCCTGTTATTGGCTGCCTCACAACCCTTTTAACAGGTATACAATTTCGGATAACCTGCATCCCAGGTAATGTAAATGCAGCTCCCTCTTGAATTAAATAATTGTATATCTTTCAATCTCAAACAACTATTTGCTTATGCAGCGATTCCAGGGACTTATAGGAGTAGTGCTCATTTTGGGCATTGCCTGGTTAGCATCCAATAATAAGAAAAAGATCAATTACCGTTTGGTAACAAGCGGAATATTGTTGCAGATAATTATTGCTGTTTTAATTCTAAAAGTACCTGTCGTAAAATCATTTTTCCAAAAAATCGGGAGCATCATTACTCATATTGAAGCCTTTGCGAAAGAAGGCGCCTCTTTTGTATACGGTGGGCTGATGGCCGATAATTTTTCAGGTGGGTCGGTACCCTATCGTACTCCCGGCGTTTTTATCTTTGGTTTTAGTGTGTTGGCGACCATCATACTGGTATGCGTATTGGTTGCCATATTTTATCATTTTGGTGTGATGCAGCGGGTAGTCTCTTTCGTTGCAAGAGCGATGAACTGGGTAATGCGCGTAAGCGGCGCTGAAGCATTGAGCAATGTAGCGAGTGCCTTTGTCGGGCAGGTAGAAGCCCAGGTAATGATCAGGCCGTATTTGAAGGGCATGACAATGAGTGAATTGCTGGCAAGTATGAGCGGAAGCCTTGCCTGTATCGCAGGAGGCATACTAGTGGTTTATGTAAGTTTTGGGGCCCGGGCGGAATATTTGCTGGCGGCAAGTTTAATGGCTGCTCCTGCGGCTTTGGTTATCTCTAAAATCGTATGGCCAGAAACAGAGGAAAGCGAAACGATGGGCATGGTGAAACTGGAAGTAAAAACGCCTTATACCAATGTGATTGACGCGGTTACCCATGGGGCAGGCGACGGGATGAAAATTTCCGTGAACGTCATCGCCATGCTGATCGGGTTTTTAGGGTTGATCGCCCTGATCAATTTCCTGCTGATGAAGCTCGGCATCCTCCTTCACCTGGATTTTAGTTTAACCCTTGACTGGATCTTTGGAAAGATTTTTTCACCCATGGCATGGGCAATGGGTGTTCCCACTGCCGATGTGTCAAATGTTGCCACCATGTTAGGGAAAAAACTGAGCATCAATGAATTTGTTGCTTTCAGTGATCTTACGCAAACGATGGTTCCCAAAAATGCCGGCCAAATGGTAAAGGGTTATCAGAATGTAATTTCCGATAAGGCATTGCTCATCGTAAGTTTTGCGATCTGCGGATTTGCAAATTTCAGTTCCGTCGGCATGCAGATCGGTGGGATTGGAGCACTTGCGCCGGAAAGAAGGGGCGACCTCGCGAAGCTTGGGATGAGGGCCTTGCTTTGCGGCACCCTTGCTTCGTATCTGTCAGCAACCATTGCGGGGATATTAATGGGGTAGGGGGCTGCAGATGCGGGAATCGGGTAAAAGTCTTTGCACAAATAAGTTAACAGTCAAATTTTAATATGCACTATAAAGTTACCCAGGCTTAGCAGAAAATATCTGTAACCAGCTTTTTAAGGCCCAGTGAGGAATCGGCTTTGGCAATTATTTTACCTGGCCTTTGTATTCGTATTTATTTCAACCGAAGCTCTTGAATTTTTGTTCCAATTCAACCTTAATATAGATTTTACTTCACCAAATTAATCCTCGGAAGAAGCGCTATTTTGCAGGCTGCCAGCCATATATGCTGCTATTGATTTTTCAGTTGAATGATCACTTTTTGACAAGGTTTCAATAATTCTTTGTTGCTCTTTGGCTGATTTATTCTGACTTAATTTTTTGCTGGCCTGCAACTCCGTAACAGTTATCTCAAAGGGCACAATACCATTGAGCATTTTTAATTTGAAATCATCGGGAAGATTTGCCCATTGCTACATATATCCCTGTTCATAGTTATCAATCATGGCTTCAAGTACTTCGAATGACCGCTTTGTACCGGTTATTATTTTGCCGTCTCCGTATGCATGTATTGCTATATAGTTCCAGGTGGGCACACTAAGTTCCTTGTCGTAATGTAGAGGAGAAATGTATGCGTGCGGTTCGCTGAATATTACCAGCACTTTATTATCCGTAATATCTTGCCACTGGCTGTTTGCTTTTGCAAAATGAGAAGTCAGTATAATTTTATCACCAGTTGTGGAAACAGTAAAGGGAAGGTGTGTGGCCGAAGGCATGGTGCCTTTAGCAGTTATGATCGTTGCAAAAGGGTACGCTTTCATAAAAGCGATAATTTCTTCTTTATCAGTTGTCACGAAGTTTTTGGGAGTATACATTACTGGTTGTTTATATTTTACACACAATTTATTTGAATGATATGTAAAAGAGTAAAAAGCATTTATTCAGCAAAATTATACAGTGCTGAGGAAATATTGCTGATAAAACGGCTGTTTTCTCACCAAGGGAAATTTGTACTGCACTTTTTTATTTCCATTAACTGTTGGTTAATTATTATATTGTTGTCTCCACCTAAATAATCGATATGAGATTCCTGTTCATTTTTTTATTAAGTAGTTTTTGCGGGCAATGTTACCCACAGGTTAAAACAATAGGTATTTTCGACAGCAGCGCCGACATAGGCAATCCCAAAAATCCCGGCGCGGCTCATTATGACGATACTACCCAAACTTATAATATTAAAGGGTCAGGATACAATATCTGGTTCAACAGGGATGAGTTCCATTACCTCTATAAAAAAATCAGCGGCGACTTTATTATCACCGCTGATTTTTCATTTGTGGGCGACAAAGGAGACGCCCATAAAAAAATAGGGTGGATGCTAAGAGAATCGCTGGATGAAGGAGCTGCAAGTTATAATGCGGTGACGCATGGTGATGGGTTAACCGTATTACAGTGGCGGCCATTGAGAGGTGCTTATATGCGTGACCCCCAGGAAGAAATATTTTATGCAAAAAAAGTAGTCTTTCGTACAATACAGATGGAACGGAGTGGCAAGACAATTACGATGCGGGTAGCCAATGGGGGAGAGCCCTTGCAAGATGTTGGTTCTACTGAAATGTATAGTATGAAAGACGAGGTGTTTGCAGGCTTGTTTATTTCTTCTCACGATTCAGATAGAATCGAGGAAGCTAAAATGTGGAATGTGCGGATCGACCGGCCGCTACATAATAAGTACAGCCCCAATCCGCAAATTGTTTTCCCACCAGTACAGGGTGTGATGGGCAGCAGGCTTGAAATAATGAATGTATTTAACGGAGAACGAAAAGTTATTCATGAGACTACGGGCAGGATCGAAGCACCTAACTGGATGCCACAAGGCAAAAATGTTTTATTCAATGAAAAAGGCTCCTTGTATACCTTACCCATCGGGGGAGGTATACCACAGAAATTAAATACGGGCGCGGCGGATAAAATAAATAATGACCATGGTATTTCTCCTGATGGCAAAATGCTTGCGATCAGTCATCAGCGTACCGGCCTGCCAGATGGCGGATCAACAGTGTATGTACTGCCGGTTACAGGCGGAGACCCAAAATTAATTACAACCAAGTCACCCTCGTACTGGCATGGGTGGTCTCCTAATGGAAAGGAAATAACTGTTGTAGGGCGACGTAACAGCAGTAAGAATTTTAACCTGTACAAGGTATCGGTAAATAATGGCGCTGAAATTCCCCTGACAAATAATACCACGGGGCATGTGGACGGGCCAGAATATTCTCCTGACGGAAAGTATATTTATTATAATGCAAACCCGTCAGGTACCATGCAGATCTGGCGGATGAAGCCTGATGGTTCCGCTAAAGAGCAACTTACATTTGATGAGCGCCATAACTGGTTCCCACATATATCACCCGACGGCAAATGGATGGTTTATATTTCTTTTTTAACAGATATCGACCCCAATAGTCATCCTACTTATCAAAAGGTGACATTGAATTTAATGCAGGTTTCCGGCGGGGCTCCAAAAGTGATTGCTTACCTGTACGGGGGGCAGGGAACTATTAATGTCAATTCGTGGTCACCCGATAGTAAGCATATTGCTTTTGTTAGTAATTCAGAAAAATACTGACGGCAATTACACCCTGTTAATTAATGTTTGTCCATATTGAATTTTAAACAAATCCATGGTATAACTTAAAACCATAAATTTGTAAAAAAGAAGCCGGATCAACGCCCGGTTTTTATCTCAGCTTTAATTTCCATCTTGCCAATACATTTTTTCACATCTGAAAATTTTTTTCTAATAAAACGATTTATATGGGAAAGCTTTATTCATTGTTATTGATCATCCTGCCTGGATTGTTTATCCCACAGTACACCATGGCGGAAGAGCATAAAACATTACCGATCGGCAGCAAGGCACCTGATTTTAAATTACCCGGGGTGGATGGAAAAATCTATTCCCTCGCCTCAGTTAAAAGTTCGAAACTATTGGTATTTATTTTCACGTGTAACCACTGTCCAACGGCGCAGGCTTATGAAGACAGGCTCATTAAACTTACAAAAGATTACAGTGCGCGGGGAGTGGCCGTCATTGCTGTAATGCCCAATGACCCAAGATCCGTTCAGCTAAATGAACTCGGCTATGCCGACCTAGGAGATTCTTTTGAGGAAATGAAGTTACATGCCAAAAGAAAAAAATTCAATTTTCCTTATCTATACGACGGGAAGGATGAAATGATGTCAAAGGCATACGGACCCGTTGCCACACCTCATGTTTTTATTTTTGACAAAGAAAGGATTCTAAGGTACCAGGGGCGGATAGATGATGTGGAAAAACCTACCGGATCTCCATTACATTTTGATACCAAAAACGCCATTGATGCCTTACTGGCGGGAGCGGAGTTACCGATACAAACAACCAAGGTATTCGGTTGCTCCGTAAAATGGGCCGAAAAAGAAGACCTGGTTGCAAAGAGTGATAAGGAATGGGCCAGCCAGCCCGTTACCTTAGAGATGATCGATGAAGCCGGCATCAGGGACCTTCTGAAAAATAATACCGATAAGTTGCGCCTGATAAATGTTTGGGCAACCTGGTGCGGGCCTTGCGTAAATGAGCTTCCGGCCTTCGTAACGATCAACCGGATGTACAGGCAGAGGGATTTTGAATTCATTACCATCAGCGCAGATTACCCTGAAAAAAAGGAGAAGGTTTTAAAAGCCCTGAAAGGTTTGCAAATGGCAAATACCAATTATTTATTTAGCAGTGATGATAAGTACAAACTGATCGAGGCGGTGGATCCCAAATGGTCGGGGGCCTTACCCTACACCATTTTAGTAGAACCGGGCGGAAAAATCGTGTACGCGAAACAAAGTACGATTGATCCAATGGAAATGAAAACAACGATTGTAGAAAATAAACTGATTGGAAGGTTTTATTAACAGTTACCTGGTATCAATTACATTTATGTATTAAAATATAGAAAATGCCAACCAGACGTTCATTCATCAAATCAACATCCCTGCTTTCTGCAGGTTACCTGTTACCTTCCACGTTGTATGCCGAGCCTTCTTTAATAGGTGTACAATTGTATACGGTGCGGGAGGCGATGCAAAAAGACCCGGCGGATACACTTTCGAAAGTTGCGAAGATCGGTTATACTTTGGTCGAAGGGGCCACTTATACAGGCAGTCAAAAATTTTACGGAATGGACCCTGCAACTTTTTCAACATTGCTAAAAAACAACGGACTGGTAATGCCCAGTGCGCATTACAGGTTGGGGGAAGAAAAGGCCATGGAGGAAATAGTAAAAGGCACCATCCTTCATGAATGGGACAAAGCGGTTGATGACGCGGCGAGTGTGGGTTTAAAGTATATGGTGTGTGCTTATCTTTCTCCTGCCGAGCGGGGCGATTCGGATCATTATAAATATATAGCCGACCAACTCAATATTGCAGGAGAAAAATGTAAGAAAGCAGGTATACAGTTATGTTACCATAATCATGATTTTGAATTTATAAAATCAGGTGACGTGTACCCTATGGATATTTTATTGGGGACAGATAAGGACTGGTAAAAATTGAACTCGATCTTTACTGGGTTTCCAAAAGCAGGTAAAGACGCGGTTGAATTGTTTAACCAGCACCCCGGCAGGTTTCCTTTATTGCATTTAAAAGACATGGACAATACACCTGAACATGCATTTACTGAAGTTGGAAGCGGGGTTATTGATTTTAAACAAATTTTAAAGCACAAGAAAAAAGCCGGCGTACAATACTTTTTCGTAGAACAGGATAAATGCCCCGGCTCTCCTTTCGATAGTATCACCAAAAGCATTACCTACATTAAAAAAAATTTTACCTGATCTATATTATAATATTGAGGATTACCAGATGGCATAAGAGATAGCATTATTCAACAATGCTGTATTGCAATTAATACTTAAGGATAAATGCTGGTGAAGGAATAACTATTTTTTGATGCGTAGGCTGGTTGTCCGGGTATATACCGGCTGCAACACAGGCAGGTTGCTCATTGGCTTATCAAGGTAAAAATAAGCAGTTGCCGATACATCATCGCGCCGGTAGAAATTAGTCCAGCCTTTAATGCGGGTTGCTGAGTCCAATAAAACAATGCTGTCTTTTTTGTAAAACCTATTGAGCCTGCCGTCATCCGTTGCGACAGGGATCAGGGGTGCTTTTGCTTTCTGATAAGCGGCCACGCTATCGGTTGCATCTCCGCCAAGTTGTTGCAGGGTAATGCGGCAATCCTGTTTAAAGAAAACCGGATCAGGCAGGTGGAACCGGTAAAAGGCCCATTGCAATAAAGTATCGTCAGCAATAGTGCAACCTGTATAGGTATTTATAAACTTACCCTGGCCATAAGCAGTACCAATATAATCTTCAGTGCCGGTACCATTTAAAGTTGGAAAATCTTTATCGCCGTCGAGGTATATTTTTACCTCGCCTTCGCCAAACCATGATTTTTTGTAGAGGGGGTTTCCGTTAACACCGATATTTGCCCCCAGGTATCTTCCTTTCCCGGTTATGGAAGGCAGCAATTCAAAATCACTTGCGAGGGCTGTTGCGGTATCACGATTCCAGTACGCATGAAAATACAGGTAATCATCATTCCATGTTTTTAATAAGTTATAATTAACGTCATAAAAAATTTGATTCAATTGCTTTTTGGACTCATTGGTAACGACAATCTTTGCCCCTTTTTTAAAGGGCATTTGCAGAAAGCTGCTAAAAGATCGACCTTCTGTATTGGCAAACAAAGCATTTTTAAAAATGCTGGTTTTTCCGAGCCCATTCCCAAAAAAATCACCAAACGGAACTGACACTGCAGGCTTGGTTTCCCCGTCCCAAAACATCTCAATTTTTAACGAGCGCAGCATTTCCGGCGAGCGGTCACTAATGGTGATCCAGATGCGGTTGATAATACCCTGCTCCCTGATATCCAGTAAAGCGTAAGATGCACCGGCCGGTATGGAATCATATGGGTGCCCCTTGGCGGTATAATTTTCTTTGCCACCAGAACCATTTACACCGGTCCTGTTGTCGGGGGTGCTCCATCTTGTTTCCATGTTATCATTAAATTCAAATATACTTTTATCGTAACTTTTACGGGAATGCTCGTTGCAGCCCGTAAAAAATAATGCAGCAGGAATTATCAGCATGCATAGGTTATTTTTTATTATCATCATATTTTTTTGAACGAGATCGTTGCAGTTGGTCATTTATATTTTCTTCCTGTTTGTTTCATAATTCAGGGATATCTACCCAGCATCTTTTTGCCCAGCTCTCCAACCCTTTTTCAGCTAATTGTACTCCCTTGGCGCCTTCACGGAGATCCCAGGGAAAGGGCTCATTTTTTACCACATGTTTTAGAAAAAGTTCCCATTGTGCTTTAAACGCATTTTCATAGGTTTCCTGCTCCGGAACCCTGGACCATCCATCAAAAAAATTGATAGGCTGAGCTATATCAGGGTTCCAAACCGGCTTGGGCGTGTTACCGTAATGCTGTATATAGCATTCGCGCAAACCGGCTACGGCAGACCCTTTGGTGCCATCAACCTGCAATGTGAGCAGGTCATCGCGCCGCACCCTTACCGCCCAGGAAGAATTGAATTGTGCAATGATGCCGCCTTCCAGTTCGAAAGTGGCATAAGCCGCATCATCGGCGGTACAATGATAGGGCGTGGCGTTTTCATCTACCCTGTTTTTGATATGGGTTGCACCCAGGCAAGACACTGCCTTAACTTTTCCAAACACTTCATCCAGCACATAGCGCCAATGGCAGAGCATGTCTACAATGATGCCACCGTCGTCTTCCTTTCGGTAATTCCACGACGGCCTTTGGGCCGGTATTGAATCGCCTTCAAAAACCCAGTATCCGAATTCACCCCTCACAGAAAGTATTTTGCCGAAGAAGCCCTGATCTCTCAAGCGCTTTAATGTCATGAACCCCCGCAACCATACCTTATCCTGCACCACGCCGATTTTAAGTCCGGCCGCCACGCAAAGCGCATGCAATTCTAATGCAACTTCGGTACTCATTGCAATAGGCTTTTCACAATAAATATGTTTTCCCGCCTTAATTGCCTTCTTTACCGCATCCGCTCTTCTGCCCGTGGTTTGGGCGTCAAAATAAACACTGTTTGCGGGATCATTCAATGCTTCATCGAGGTTCGTACTCATTTTATTTATACCGGTAAGTGCGCAAAGCTTTTTTAATTTATGTTCATCGCGCCCGATCAGAACAGGTTCCGGCATAATCGTTTCACCAGGCGCGATGGGTACACCGCCCTGTTTTATAATCTCCACAATGGAACGCAGCAAATGCTGGTTAGTACCCATCCTGCCTGTTACGCCGTTCATAATAATGCCTACTGTGTGTTGATTCATGCCCTGAATAATTTTCAAATGAATTTTTTATAAGCCATAATAATTTTTTCTAAGTACCTTGATTGATCTTCTTTCCAGTAATGCATGGAAAAAATTTCCACTTCATTGAAACCGCTAAAGCCTGTTGCTTCTACCCAGCCCCTGATCTTATTTACCGGGATACAACCTTCACCCATCAGGCCACGGTCGTTCAGCAGGTCAGAAGTGGGTGTTTTCCAGTCACAGATATGAAACGCGAGCAGGGCATTATTTTGTCCACAGCGCGCTATCTCTTTTTCGAGACTGGGGTCCCACCACAGATGGTAAACATCTACCGCAACGCCTACCCAGGGCGAATGTAAATCTTCTGTCATGTCATTAGCCTGTGCGAGCGTGTTGATTGCAGACCTGGAGTCTGCATACATCGGGTGAAGCGGCTCGATGGCTAATTTTACACCGGCAGCGGCTGCCTCAGGAATGATAGCTGCGATACCATCCCTGATTTGCTTCCTGGAATCCTCCAGTGGCTGCTCAGGATCGGCGCCACAAACCAGCACGATCAGATCCGTTCCTAACTGATAAGCTTCTTCAATGGCTCTGCGGTTATCATCCAGCGCTATCATCCTTTTGGTGTTTTCTTTACCAGGGAAAAAACCGCCGCGGCAAAGGGACACAACGGTTAGCCCTTGCTCCCGCATTAGCTGGCCCGTTTGTTTTATATTTCTTCCCTGCAAAGCATCGCGCCAAACGGTTATTCCTTTTATGCCCTGTTCGGAATATTGAGCGTCGGCTTCTTCAATGGCCAATGGCCTGGTGGTGATGGTTTTAATGCACAGT
>JBBJMD010000031.1:0-28802 GCA_037719925.1 Ferruginibacter sp. | reverse complement strand
GATCCCAACACATCGAATAGCCTGCTTACCAGGCCATCAGGGTTGCATTGGTTTAACCAATGTATGGCCGTATCAAAAATAAAGTCCTTTCTCCTGAAACCCGCAAGGTAACCCCCTGCATGCGGCTCTTTTTCCAATACACATACAGAAAAACCGGCCTTGCTTAAAAGCGCCGCGGCTGTTAGTCCCCCTACACCTGCACCAATTACCGCAATGTCGTAGTAAGGTTGTGGATCGAATTTTTCCATAAAGTATTCACCAGCTATGCCGGAAGAAATTTATATAATGATGCAACTTTTTTTCCAGTGAAGTATTTTGCTAAGTTATCCATGATTTTCACTTATCTGAATTCCAAATAAGCCTACCAGACCCAGGTGAGATCCTTGTTACCTTGTTAAAAACAAGCAAAAAATTAGCTGCCCAATAGTCAACAATATATGTGCAGCTACACGCTCGTTCCCGCCAACAAGGTTTACAGGTCAGAAACCTTATTCCTGCAACTTGAAAACACCGTTCATTTTAAAATAGGTAACCCGTTCATTTGTCAGCGAACCCGTTACATGAATGTTTCCATCCGTATTAAATAGATATTTCACTTCTGCCCGAATCGTAATAGATTGTCCAGGATCTATTACGGATAAAAATTTTAAATTGCCCGCACTGATGAGCCTTGTGGGTTTAGCCACCGATGACTCCAAAATTTCTTTTATCAGCTGCATCATACATACGCCCGGTACAACCGGCCTGCCAGGAAAATGCCCTTTAAAAATTTTATGATCCTTGTTAAATTCAATCATACACCTGGCCGATCCATTGTCGTGGCTACGTTCGGTGACATAAAAAAAATTGCCTGATAATATCACTTAACTATTCTTTTTAACCCGATGGTAAAATTAAAATTCCTGTGTGTGATGCCAATAGTATCAGGGATGCCTTCCTTGTAATTTTTCATGATCGCCCCGGCAATAATCTTGCGCCGGGATGACCTTTCAAGCCGCACCAATTGATTTCCGGACTCATTGGTCAGGTAATGGAAATAACCATTTGGCTGGCGAAATGTATAATATACAAGGCCTTCATCTTTACGGACCAATACATTCAATGAATTGATTTGCTCCATCATAATCAATTCAAAATCTTTACGTAACGTCTTTATGACCGCCTTTTTATCCATTTGCTTTATGATAGAAAAAATTTTAAACCCTCCTCCTGGTGAAAATTCAAAATCAAAAAACTTAAATCCTATCTCATTTGAAAATACCATGCGCAGGCTGCTATCGGGCATTCTTTTAATCATCAGCAGACCGCTCAGGTGATTACCCATTACATCAACAATTGCCCTGTATGTGGCTACGGTGAACATGGGTTTGAATTTTTGCAGGTTGCCGGGATCGCCGCTGGCAGCCTGCAAATGTTTATATGCTGAGGAACATCCCCACAGAATAAACAGGCAACTACTTAATAGTAAACAACGCATCTTGCAAATTTGTATTCAGCTCCTTGCTGGTAAAATGAATGGTCGTGTTGTCCCCGGAAACTTCCTGCATAACAATGGAATTCACAGAGTAATCTTTTTTGTCAACCACTATATTAATATTTTTAAACATGTCTTTTAACCCTTTTACTGCAGGTACCAGTTCCACCAGGTAAGTGGATCGGTTTTCAAATACCCTTGTTTTAAAATCAGTGTTGTTCATCGCTGTCCCTTGCATGCAATCGATCATTACTTTGTTAACCTGCTGAAATAATTTATTTGACCTGGACGACACCTTGTTCTCTTTCTGGCCATCTTTTACAAATACCTTATCCCTGTTGATGATCATCAAATATTGAAAAGGTTGACTATACTCCATCCGCACCTGGTTATCTTTTTTGAACCAAAATTTTCCCCTGGAAACAATTTTTTCCGCCAGCATACTAAGGTTCTTCTCCTGAACAAAATTGCTCCGGATGGTTACTGTCTTTTGAGCTGCAATTGCAAAATCCGTTTGGAACCGGGCGATATCCTTTAATTGACTATAGCCTGCATACTGCGCCCATAGAGGATTTCCAATAACCACGAGGATCAGCCAAAAATATATTTTACGCATAAGGTTTCAAATGTAGCATTTTATCTAATCGTACAATTTCATACCCACTTTCCTTTACCCACCGGATAAAGGCAGGTAATATCGATAAGGTTGTTTTGCTTGTATCGTGAAAAAGAAAAATAGCACCGGGTTTCAATGACCTGCAGACTTTGTTAAATAGCTGCTTTTCATTATTGATCACAGTATCCATTGATCTTACACTCCAGCCTACCGGGATATAGTGCCCATCGGTAATAGCCCTTTTTAAATTAGGATTTGTTACACCGTAAGGTGGCCTGAATAATTTCGGGCTTAAGCCAATTACTTTCTCCATTTCCCTATCCATCAATCTCATATCTTCGAGCATTTTTTTATGAGAGAAAAGATCGAACCAGATATGATGAGAATAGCTGTGGTTGCCGATCAGGTGGCCTTCCTTATGTATGTGTTCAAATAGTTTTTCATTACCCCCGATGCGCTTCCCTATGCAAAAGAAGGCGGCTTCTATGCCATGATCATGAAGCACCTGCAATGTTTCACTTGTATATTTATTGGCCGGACCGTCATCAAAGCTGATAGCAATTTCTTTTTTTAATGTAGTGCCTTCGCAGATAACATGCAGAAAAAAATTAGCCCGGATAAAATAACAACCATAAAAAATGATGCTGCAATAAACTACTAACGTTAAAGCATAAAGCCAAACAGGAATGCCCACATAAATATTTAAACTGGTAATAAGTAATAGCAGCACGATGAAAAATATATTCGTATTCCTGAAATTTAGCATGCTGAAATCAATAGTAAGGAATGATGTGTGTTTTGAAAGTGATTATATATGAGTATTCTTTTAATCCGTTTAGTGTTATCACCCTTGTATGCCAGTATTTTTGGAATTTGACCAGACCTGGTGATATTAACTGCCATCCATAAGGCAAAAGAAACGGCAGTTGGGTATTCACCACACAAGTTCTTATAATTGACTGAGAAAATTCCGTTAAAAACAGATTGCTCCAAATGGCTGTAGATTTCATCCTCTTTTGCATCACCGTTCCGGCCACAGATCAATAGATCGATTTCCCCGGGTACAACGGAATGACAGGATAAAAAAGAACGGATCTTTGTTGCTGTTTCCTGTATGTCATGAGGTTTATAAAAAGTACACAAAGCCTCCAGTATTGCATAATCATTTCCTGAAGGCTGGTTGGCCAAAACGAAAAAAGCAGCGCCCTCACCGGCAATAGTTCCTTTGGAGACCGCGCTAAACAGGTTCAGGTTGGAACCAGGTTGGCGTTTATATATACCGAACCGGCTTAATATGGCATGGCTCGTATCAGTAGTTTCATCCAGTCCTCCAACCAGTACATTATTGGCCTCTTCTTCTTTCAACAAGAGCATCGCATCCAGCAATGCACTTTCAAAAGAACTGCCTCGGTGTACAAAAACGTTATTATATCCGTTACAATGCAGCAGGAGCGCAATTTGCGCACCAACAGTATTGTGTGTGGATTGTATGAAGGGGGTAGGAGCCAGTAATTGTTCCTGTTGTTCCACCATCTTTGACAAAAAAACACCGGTATCCTCCAGGCAGCCGTATGCGGTGCCAGTAACGATGGCATCCGGCAACCCGAGGCCTGCTTCCTGCAGGCACTCCATTGCAGCAGCTACCCCCATTTTTATGATACGGCTCATTCTCCTGATCTGTTTTACATCAATGAATAACTTGTACTCCGGTTCAACAGCAAGCAGCCTGTTGCCCCAATGTTCCACCGGCTCCACTAAAAGAGGCTGGTGCCCAAAACTATTTTGGGGTGAAATATTTCCCGTAGCCCGTATGTACAACTTCATCTTATGTTTTTGAAAATATCAGTGATGAACAATTTCCGCCAAAACCAAATGAATTGGAAAGTACGTTCCTCACTGTAGCGTTTTTTATTAAAGAAGTAACCGGAACGAATGGCAGGTCCTGCATAGGTGTTTGCAGGCGCAGGTTAGGATAGATCATTTTATTGCGGATCGCAAGAAGGGAAAACACCGCTTCGATCCCGCCGCTTGCTCCTAATGTATGCCCGGTAAATGATTTGGTAGAACTCATTTTTGGGTAAACCGGGTGAAATAACCGCCTGATCGCAGTCCCTTCGGCGATATCGTTATTTTGAGTACCCGTTCCATGCAGGTTTATATAGTCAATATCAGTAACCTCGAGCCCACTGCGCTGCAATGCTCCTTTCATTGCAAGAAAAGAGCCTGTTCCATCAGGGGAGGAAGCCGTTTGATGATAGGCGTCATTTGCATTGCAATAACCGCTTAATTTACAAAATGGTGGCACATCCAGGCTTGCCGCAACTTTATCTGAAACCAGTACTACGTAACCCGCGCCTTCTCCCAGGTTCAATCCCTTGCGGTTCTCATCAAAAGGCTTACAAAAATCCTGGTCGAGTATCCTAAGGGTATTAAACCCATTGAGGGTAAACCTCGTCAGGGCATCTGTACCACCTGCAACTACAACATCCAGGATATTGTTCCTGATCAGTCGTGCTGCATAAAAAATTGAATTAGCAGATGAGGAGCAAGCAGTGCTGATAGTAGCCACATGATCCTTTATCCGTAGGTAATCCGCAACCAGGTTTGTCACAGAACCGCATTCATGATGAACTACGTCTTTCAACCGGCCCTTACTTTCATCGATAAGAAATTCAGTAAAAAAATGCTCGGTCCTGTCCATTCCCCCTACGGTATTAGCAGAAATAAATCCGCTGCGCCATAAGTCAAGATCCGGGATACCTGCGTTCCTGAGGGCTTCTTTTGCAGCTGTCAGGCTAAGCATTGCCGTACGACTCATTATGCGGGGCAACCCTAATTGCCTTGCGAGCGTTTCATTGCTTAGTTTCACCTCTGCAACCGGCAGTGTACCGGAATGAACGGATTGAAGATGCTCCATATCTCCCATCCCTGCTTGTTCATTTCCCAGTGCGTTTAGGCATTCAGGGGCATTGTTCCCAATGGCACAAATAACACCTGCACCCGCAATAAAAACAGGAGCATTCATGGTCAGGTGTTTTGTGACTGGTGAGTGGTTATATATTCAGCAATCGTTCTAACCGAGCGGAAAACTTTAGGGCCATCTTCAGCATTGGAAAGCTTGATCTTATATTGCTGTTGCAATAAAACGATCAATTCCAGTGCATCGATAGAATCCAGGCCCAGGCCTTCCACGAACAAAGCCTGGTCGTCCCCGATATCCTCCGGCTTTACATCCTGCAAATTTAACTGGGCGATGATCTGTACTTTCAGATCCTGCATTAATTTATCCATTGCTTAAATGATATATTTTATTTAAATTATCTTTTGTAAATAACGGCACTGAGTCCCAGGCAGACGCCTGCCTGTCCTTCAACTCATTCATGTCTGTTTCTACCAGGAAAAGCGCTGCCTTGTATTCATTTTCTATGCATTCGACCCAACCGCATATACAAGCCTGCAAGATATTGCTATTGAACAGGCCGCTCACATATTTCTCCAGGAAATCAGCGTTAAATGATTCAAAAATGAAAAAAGCGCTCTCCCCTTTAAACTTATGTTTAATACAAATCTCCCCAATTACAATATTTGGGAGGGTGTACACAAATAACGAAGGGCTTGCGATATCCCTCGCCGATTCAAAATATTTCAGATCGGCGTCCAGGCTCGAACTGGCATTGCTGAACACAATGCCCACCTCCTCCGGCTGGTACCTTCCGCTTTCCAAACTGCCCTGAAGTAAAATTTCTGACGCAAGCCATCCCAGTTTGGCGAGGTTATCCATTTTATAGAACCTGGGATAATTAAACCCAAAATGACGGTAGGCCGCAATTAAAAAAGCCGGAAGAGCGCCATCCTCATCTGCAAACAGGCATATGCCGTTTTTATAAGCCTTTTGCTGGCTGATAACTGTTGCCGTTGTTATATATTTCATTGGTGGCAAAGCTCAGGGGTTTTCTTTTTCGGCCAGGGAATCCCTTAGCGCGATGATATGAGCCAATTTGTGCAAAGCAGTTTCATGATCCTTAACATAAGGGTTGGTTGTATCCCAGACATATCCGGCCAATACCGAACATATCATGCTTTTAATGGAGGGCACCTGGTTGTCGGCAAAGAAAATAGTATCCAGCGTGCCTTCATACCATGCCATCACATAGGAACGAAAAGTATTTACTCCCTGCATCATAGGCTCAGTATATTCCTTGTGCCAGTCAATGGATTCGCCTTTGAGTTTCCTGATCACCAGGTTTGCGGCCATCTGGCTCGAAACAGTAGCCAGGGTAACCCCGGACGAAAAAACAGGATCCAGGAACTCGGTAACATTACCTGTCAGCACAAACCCTTCGCCATAAAATTTTTCTGTGGTGCCTGACCATCCCTGCAAAACTTTGGGATCAAAAACAAATTCCACTTCTTTAAAACGGTCACTGAGATAAGGTTCTGATGCAATTAATGAGCGTAATTGCTCCTCGTTGCTGCCTTCAATTGCATCAAAAAATTCCGGGTCACCTACAAACCCCAAGGAAGTGACACCGCTAGAAAATGGAATTACCCATACCCAGATTCCATAAGCATGCACAATGATGGTAATGCGGTTAGGCTCATCATCCATGGAACGCCTGTTATCAATTGTATGAGCGAACAGTGCCCTTCGGGGAACAAGATTGGAAGGTTTGTCGAGGTTGAACAACCGCGGAATCACCCTGCCATAGCCACTGCCATCTACAATAAACCTGGCTTCCACGATGCGCTCATTACCGTCTTTATCTACCACCGTGGTTGAAGAATCGGAACCGTCGAAAGTAATCCCCGTTACGGTTGTTTCATAGCACACCGGCACACCCATTTGTTCTACGGTATCTGCCAGTGTTTTATCAAATTCACTTCTTGGTACCTGCCATGTCCAGTTCCAGCCCGGAGTAAATTGATCGGCAAATAAATAATCACAGGTCTTTCCATTTTTTACAAACTTAGCCCCGAATTTTTCCTGGAAACCTTTAGCTTTTACAGCGTCCAGAAAACCTGCCTCTTCCAATGCCTCCATGCAGCGTGGCAATAAACTTTCACCAATCACAAATCGCGGGAACAGTTGCTTTTCTACAATTTTTACCTTGTAACCGGCTTTGTTGATAATAGAAGCTGCAACGGTTCCGGCCGGTCCGGCACCAATCACCAATACATCCACCTTTTCTTTGATCATGTTAGTTTTGTTTTACCTCACCACAGCGCTCTCAAAAAGAAAGGGAGCTTTAACCTGGTGATTTTTATTACTTTTTAAATTGCGGTATTTCCTATTTAAACGGTACAGGATTTAGAACTGGTGACGTTATTTACGCTTTTTACATTTTAATAAACTCTGGCTCAGGCCGATATTATCTTCCTGCTCGGCAATTTCAAATCCGGCCCTGCCGATACAAGATAAAAAAGTTTCGGCACTGTACATCTGGCTGTTGCCGTTGGCCAGTGCGGTAAAATATAGCGAGGTCTGGTGCAGGCAGAAAGCTGCTATCTCAAAACGTTGCTTATCCCAAAAAGGCTCTAAAATGATCACCATCCCGTCATCATCCAAAGCTTCATAACACCTTTGTAAGATGGAAACAATTTCCTCCTCGGAAAAGCAGTCTAAAAACTGGCTCATCCAGATCGCATCGAAGCCACCCGGGAACTTAACCTGCTCATCTAAAATATTGACCGGTAAAAATGAAACTCTATCTTCCAGGCCGAGGTCGGCAATTTTGGACATCGCCACATTTAATTGCCCTGGAAGGTCCATGATTGTGACGTGGATATCATCCGCATAACCCGTAGATGCCACGGCCCATTTACCGGTATTGCCACCAATATCCAGTACTTTCTTTACCCCGTTCTTATAGACTTTAGGCAACACCAGCCGAAAGGCGTTATCAGAAAAAAAATGATCAAAAGCAAACCAGCTTTTTTGTACCTGTTCCGGTAATTGGGCTAACCCCTCATAGATGGTTTGCCATTCCCCAAATTCCTTAAGCCCTTCGGCCCTACCATTTTCAATACTTTTATCCAGTGCGAAAAGACCTTGTAACAGACATCATGTACAAAATCCATATTTGTAATGGTAAGCGGATCATGTAAGATAAAGTGCCCTGTTTTTGCGAGGGTATACCTTAATCGTTTACCAGCGCAAGCCCCATGCTTAATCCTGATTCAAGCAACACCCTTACTCCATAGAGTGGCAACTTCACTTTTTCCACGATTTCTGCGATCAGCAAACCTGCAACGCCGCCTTCCTCAACAACTCCCAGGATGCCGGAATTCCTGAGTACCCTGGCAGCCTGGAATATAACCGGACCGAAAGCAATCCACTGGGCCGCTTCCTTGGCTTCGAAAGCGGATTTTTTATCATTTGTAAAAAAGTCCATTAAACTGAGAAGGGTTTATTCTTTATTAAATATAATGGCTGCGTTGCAACCACCAAATCCGGAGGCAGTTTTAAGGCAATTGATCAAAGGTGTGTTCTGCAAGGCAGTGGAAACATTCAAGGGTTTAGACACCCCCGATTGACTAAAACCCAAACTAGGCAGAACGAGGTTTTCTTTCAGTGAATGTATGGAAACCACGGATTCGATAATTCCCGCAGCGCCCAGCGTATGTCCAAAATAACCTTTAAGGCTATTAACCGGAACGGCCTGGAGGTTCGCTAACGAGATCGCCAGCGCCTCCATTTCATCATTGTAAACAGTAGCTGTGCCATGGGCGCAGATCAGGCCGATATCATGATCACTAACGGCTGCCTCCTCCATGGCTTTACAAATAGCCTGGCAAAGTTCCTGCCCTGTACGGGAAGGCCCTGAAATATGGTTGGCATCATTGCTTACGGAACCCCCGGTAATTCTTATTCCACGGGAGTTGTTTTCTCCCGCAGAAAGGATAACAGTTCCGGCACCTTCGCCGAGGTTAATGCCGTTTCGTGCTGCATCGAAAGGTTTGCAGGGTACGGAACTGGTTGCCTGGAATGATTCAAAACCGGAAAGGACGAATTTTGTTATCACATCACCACCGGCTACAACAGCATGGTCGTAACCGCCGGACTGAAGGAGGCGTTTGCCGACAAGCATAGCTACCAATCCGGAAATACACGCATTGGACACTACCAGGGGTTCGCTACCGCAATGAAAATATTTGCCTATTAATTCGGCAGAAGAATGCAGGGCCACTCTCCTTTTCAGCCCGGCGTCAACCACACCGTTCTCAATCAGGCTTACATTCCCTTTAGTGGTGGAAATGATCAGGATGGTTTTTTTATCCTTAATATCCACGTTGCAGTTTTTCAACGCATCTGAAATGGATGCGATAAGCAGCTTCTCAAACCTGGTAAAGGAATTTGTCTTTTCGTCCAAGAGGTTGGTGTGTTCATCCAAAAGGGATGCAAAAAAAGGTTGGGCGGAAAGCGCCGTATTAACATGTTCTCTTATGCCTGAAATGCCTTTGGTAAGGTTGGAAAAATTCTCCTCCGTAGTGATGCCCAGTGGCGAAATGATATTATCTGCAACAATAAAAACGTCTTTCATAGTTTAAAATTACATCAATGCCTGCTGGTGTTTCCACTGTTCAAAAAAGGGAGGATTGTTTAATTGAAGTATTGACCCGGCTTTATCTAAAAAAACCTGGACCGATGAACCTACTGCTACCAGGTCGCCCGTTTCGGAATTAAATAATCTATACTTAAATTTTATCTTGGTTGCTTCACAGGGAATAAAAATTGTTTCCACTATAACGCTTTCGCCAAAACGCAATGATTTTTTAAAGTCACACTGAACACTTACTACCGGGGTAATAAGCCCCGCCGGTACATATCCATGTAACCAAGGCCATGATCCTTTCCAAATGATTCACGGCCATCCTCAAAATACCGGATATAATGACCGTGCCAGACAATACCCAAAGGATCAGCTTCATTAAACCGCACTAAAATTGCTATCCGGTTACTTAATTCTTTTTTCATAAGAGAAAACTTGTGTAGGGTGCCAGATGCGTGAGCCGGAAGAAACCATCGTAACCAGATCATTCAAAGAAGAAGAATAGACCAGCGATCAATAACCGGCCACTAACAGCAAATCAATCGTACCCGGTAAATCAGGTTCAACACCCTTAATCATCCCTCGCGGAAAATAAAAGCGATTTGCAGCTTAACTCCCGTATTTTGATTTCCATTCGTTATACTTCGTCTTTTCAATATCCTCTATCACATCTTTTAAAGCACCCGCCCAATAATTGCGAAATCCAAATCCCATTGGCTTTCCTTGCATCCGCTCTGTCAGCAGCACTTTTCTAGCGCCCATATCAATAAAAGTTACCCAAACACCCGCACCTTTCCTCGACTTGCTCATGCCATCCATTATAAATAGAAGCCCTACACCTTTTTTTCCTCCAAAATTATAGTTCCTGACTATTTTTTTGATATCATCTTCCGATAAGCGATCATAATCAGCCGTATTGGTTGATTTAATATCTATAAAGTTAATACCGGCGTTTCTTTTTGCTACGATCGCCAGGTCGTGATCGATGGCGCTTTTGTGAAATGCTGCTGCGAGGTCATATTTTTTTGGTTCATTTACCACTACCTGGTTGATTGCAGGAAAACTGCGGTCGCGTATATCCGCCGCATCTTCGGAAGCATCAATCAGGCGGGCCTGGGTAAAATCAACACCAAGGTAAAACACCGGGGTTTCAGATGAATTAAATACGTCTTTTAAGTTTTGGGCAGCAACAGGTATAAATCCTGAAAGTAATAAAAACGCTACAACCCATTTTATTTTCTTCATAAATTTTATTCTATTTATTTGATTCAATAAAAATTTTCATTTCACATTCGGCGAGCAACAAATCCCCACAACTAACCTTACCCATGATTATTGTTTACTTCAAAAACCTGGTTGTTCACGGTTATTTCAGTTACCAGCTTATCATGTACAGAAGGGAGAGAATGGATCACCAGGTTTTTTACAGCGCCAATATAACCTATCTCCACGAGCTGATTGCTTATCCTGGAAATATAACCCGCCCTGGCGGCAGCAGTCTGTGCTATGTTTTCCAAAAGACCTGGTTCGCCAAACCGCTCGTTTTCCACAAAAATATTATCTTTTTTTATCAAAAAAGAGGACCTGGTGGTTTGATCGTCAAAGGATAGGAGTTCATCAATCATAACAAAGGGCTCCCTTTGTGGAATTAATAATTCTATATTTTTTGTAGGAAGGTTCATTTGTTCTCCATTTCAATACTCCCTGTCTTTCTCCAGGATCACAGGTAATTCCATTATTGGCCAGCCTGCTTTTCCCAAAAATTATAATAATTGAACCATTGGTCAGGGTAGTGCTTCACTTTGCTTTCCATTTCCTTTGCGAAATCATCCAGCATAACCTGCATTGCCCCATTCTTTGGCAATTGGCCATATTCCCTGATGCTACTGGCAAAAAAATGATAATGCAAATTACTTTCCTTTACTGCAAAAACAAATGAAACAGGCACTTTAAATTTTGCTGCCAATAAAAAAGGCCCCATGGGGAACCTGGCTTTTTCACCACAAAGAACGCTCGTAAGTGTTCTATTTCCTTCAATAAACCTATCGGCATGCATACAGACTAATTCATTATTTTTAAAGGCTGCATCGATTGCATAAATATGGGATAAATCATCTTTAATTACAATAGCATTTACGGAACGCCGGCCCGTAACCGAATCCAGGTATTGTTTTATTTGCTGGTATTCACCATCGAATATTACAATATTTATGGTTGTTGCGAGCCTGTCGAATAAATGACCGGCTATATCCCAGTTGCCGATATGTGCACTCAATAACATGCCCCCACGCCGCAAACCTACGATCTCCCTGAGATTATCTTCCCCATCAAAATTGAAAGTAAAATTATTTTTCAGGCCCGACATGGTGACCACTTTGTCGATGATACCCTGGCCTAAATAGCTATAGTTTCGATGAATATATCTTATTGATTTTGAACATGAATATCCCATTCTATTGGAATAAAAATTGAAGAGCCATCGGGACGATTTCCAGGAAAATAGTAAGTAATAAAGGACCACAAAATTTAACAGTAAATAGGCGGCTGAAATTCCGAGGTTCCTTAACACCCAAACGAATATACGGTAGCCTGTTTTTGTTCCCCTGGATTTACCTTGCCATGTGGACATTACACGAGTTCCTTTGATTTAACGCGGGAAATAACATAGTTACAAAAATCCTGGTAAGTGAAAATATTTGCAAAGTCTTCCGGCTTAACTTTAAATTTGAAGTTACTTTCTATAACAACCACTAAATCAATATAATCTAAGCTATCTAATCCAAGCGTTATTTTTAAATTTGCATCAGGGACCATCTTTTCTTCTTCCACTTCGAATTCCTCTATCATGAAGTGGCGAATTTTATCTAAAATTTCAATATTGTCCATAAAATTTATTTAGAATAGTTCTTTATGATAATTGAAGAATTGGTTCCGCCAAAACCGAATGAATTAGACAAAAATACAATTATATTTTTTTCGATTGTCTTTTTAGCGATATTCAATTTTGCAGATTCTTCATCAGGATTTTCGAAATTTATATTTGGTGCGACAAAGTTATTCTGCATCATCAGCATTGAGTAAATGACTTCGCTTGCACCCGCCATCCAGCATTCATGCCCCGTCATTGACTTGGTAGAACTTACGAGTGGTTTATTACTACCAAATACTTCGTGAATGGCTTTGGCCTCACTCAGGTCACCTGCCGGAGTAGAAGTGGCATGGGCATTTATATAATCAACTTCGGAAGCCATAATACCCGCATTTTTTAGGGCCATATTTAGTGATCTCGCCGGACCATCGACCGTTGGGTTCGATATATGCGCCCCGTTGGAAGAAAAACCATAACCGACGATTTCACCCAGGATGTTAGCACCTCTTTTGACAGCTGACTCTAGACTTTCCAAAATTACCGTAGCAGCTCCCCCGCTTGGAACAAGCCCGTCGCGGTCGCGATCGAATGGCCTGGAAGCTTTTTCAGGCACTGCTTCCTGTAGCGAAAAAGCAGAAAGAGCGTCAAAAGAACCCATCGCATACTTATTGATCTCCTGGGCGCCACCACATATGATACAATCCTGCAAGCCTGATTTTATAAATTGATAGCCGATACCGATTGCATGCGACCCGCTTGCACAGGCGGCGCTGATCGTAAGGTTGATGCCCCTTAACTTAAAGATGGTGGCAAGGTTCATGGTGACTGTCGAATTCATTGTTTGGAAGACAGAGCCGGAGCCTACCAGCATCGTATCTTTTTTATCCCGGATAATGTCATTCGTTTCTATCACCGATTTTGCAGAACTGTCATTTCCATACAAAATACCAATTTCATGTTCATGCAGGTAATCCTGGTCTATCCCGGCATTTTGCAGGGCTTCTATTGTTGAAACATAAGCATACTCACCCTGTTCGGGCAGCATGATTCGCGCACGCCGGTCTAAAGATCCCTTTAAGTCAGGCTTCTCCAGGAAACCAGTCAGGCCTGAACGGTACCCGAAATCTCTGCGGTCACGGTCAAGTATGATACCCGACCTGCCCTTATACAAGGAGTCCGTAACCTCTTCAAGATTTTTTCCGATACAGGAATAAATACCCATACCTGTAATTACAACTCTATTCATTTAAGCCTCCGCCAGATTTAATAAATATAAAATATCAATAATATAAAAAGGTCGTGTATGAGTACGTATAGAACGTCATAAATGCGTGATGTGTTGTAAGAAGCCGGGGTTTTATGATTTTAAGGGTCCGGCCCGATTAAAATAGTGTATGTAGATTATGAATATAGCCCACCGTTAACATTAAGGACGGCTGCAGTTATATAACCAGCTTCTCCCGATACTAAAAAACCCACCGCATGTGCCACTTCTTCGGGTAATCCAAAACGCTTCATGGGAATGATTCCTTTTAGTTCGTTTTCATTGAGTTCTTCGGTCATATCGGTTTTAATAAACCCCGGGGCAACGGCATTTACCGTTACACCCCTCCGGGCAACTTCCTGTGCCAATGCTTTGGTAGCACCGATTACTCCCGCTTTGGCAGCGGAATAATTTGATTGGCCTGGCAAGCCTTTCTGACCCGAAAGGGATACCACATTAACAATTCTCCCATATCTTTTAAGCAACATGCTGTTTAAAACCAGGCGGGTAACAAAAAAGAAACCGTCGAGGCTGGTCCGTACCACCGAATCCCACTGCTCATCTTTCATCCACATCATCAGGCCGTCGTCTTTAATGCCCGCATTATTTACCAGCACTTCAATGTACTTCTCCGTATTGTTTTCAATCCAACCCCCCAAAGCTTCCTGCACCTGTTCTTTATTACTGACATCAAATTGCAGTATCTCACCATTGCCACCATGCTGGTTTATCTCCTTCAAAGTATGGATCGCTTCCGTTTCATTGCTTTTAAAATTGACAATCACATAGTATCCCATGACAGCCATTTTGTAACAGACAGATCTGCCAATACCTCTTGAGCCCCCCGTAACTAATGCGCATTTCATGTTTTACCTGCTAATGGTGTAAATTTTTTGTTCAATTGTTCAGGAAGGTGCTGCCGAATGTTGCAGGGATACCTTTACCGGAAGATATAACAGCGTCGGAATGCTCAAAATAAGTTTTCACCCTTTCCAGGTCCTTGTATTTTGGCAGGTCTTCAATGAACTTAGGAAAAATTTCTCGGATAACATTGTAAACCTGGTGAGTATTGGATGATAAGCGGTTAACACAATCAAGGTAATCGATCGCCTGTAATACAGTCATCATTTGAATGGCAAGCACTTCAAATGAATTATCAATCACTTTTTTTGTCATCAGGGCCGCATTACAACCCATACTTACAATATCCTGGTTATCATTGTTATTGGGAATGCTATGCACATACATAGGAAAGGATAAGGTTTGGTTTTCCGCTACGGTAGATGTGGCGGTAAATTGCATGCCCTGCATTCCAAAGTTGAAACCTAAAACGCCCAGGTTTACAAAGGGCGGAAATTTATGGTTTAGCTTTTCATTTAAGAGGTAGTTGAGCTGCCGTTCGGAAAGCATGGATAATTTTGTGATGGCGATCTTTAATTTATCCATCTCCAACGACACGTAATCGCCATGGAAATTGCCGCCATGAAATATATTTTTATTATGATGATCGATGACGGGATTATCGTTGACGGAATTCAATTCATCCACCACTACTTTTTCCGCCTGGGCGATGGTGTCAAATATGGGTCCTAGCACCTGGGTAACGCATCGAAGAGAATAATATTCCTGTACCTTGTCCTGGAAAACTTCCTGGTCGAGGTTATCCGGATTATAAAGGTGTTCCGACCTGTCGCGGATCATTTTACTATCCTTTAAAATATCGCGAAGCATAGCAGCAACCTTATTCTGCCCTTTATGATGTTTTACAATATTCAATTCGTAAGAGTAATGATCGTCAAAGGCTTCTACGATCTCATTTATCATTGCAGAAAGCATTACGGACCATTCCAGTAATTTTCGCGCCTGGATAATGTTTACCATTCCAATGCCCGTCATTGCGGAGGTACCGTTCAAAATCGCCAATCCCTCGCGTATATGGATCGTAAGCGGTTGTATGTTCAACCTGTTGTAAATTTCAAGGGTAGTAAAGATTTCTCCCTCGTAGATCACTTCACCTTCACCGATGAGTGCCAGGCCAAGATGTGCCAATTGAACGAGGTCACCGCTGGCACCAACACCGCCATGCTCATAAATACAGGGGTATACATTTTTATTAATAAGTTCTTTTAAAAGTTCAACCACGGAAATATGTACGCCGGAATATGCCTGCATTAAACTGTTGAGCCGCGCAATCATTACAGCCTTCACCAACACGGGCGCCATCAGCTTTCCGCCGCCGGAGCTATGGCTCCTGATGAGGTTGTACTGTAGTTGCAACAGGTTTTCTTCACTCACCTTGTATTGTGCCATGGGTCCAAAGCCAGTATTGATACCATAGATCAGTTTATTAGCAGAAAAATTTGACAAAAACGAATAATTGACGCCAACTTTTTCCATAGCGGCAGTATCCAACATTACTTCCTTTTCTTTAAATATAATTTCAGCAAAATCATCTAAAGTAAGGGCGCCGTCTCCAACATGTACCATGGTCCGATTTTAATGTTAAATTCTAGTTAGTACAAAAGGTGCAAATTATAATAAAGATTTTAGAATTAAATTTTTTGTATAAAAGTTACGACAGGATGTTAAAACGCCCGGAATGCATTTCATGCAGACATACATAAATTATAATATTTGATTGGGTTGCATTCACCTTAAAATGAATATAAAATTATTTAGTGATTTGAGATCATTTATCAAACAATGAACTTTTTTGAAAAAATTATATAGTTTTACTTTTAATTTTAATTTTAACCAAAACAGAATACATGAAAATTTTAATTTCAAGCGGGGCTTTGTTAACATTTCTGCTCTTTTCAATTACAACTCCGGCCCAAAAACTAAAGCTTACTGAGGGTGACCTGGCGGCATTAAATAATGAAACATCCATTAATTTTGAATTCGCCTATGATAACATGTCAGTAGGTAAGTTCGATACAGAAAAGGAGTACATAGAAAAGAAAACGCAGGAATATAATAAGAAAGAAAGCGGAAGGGGAGATAATTGGGCAAAGAATTGGGTTAAAGACAGGGAGGGACGTTTTGAACCAAAATTTATTGAGTTATTTACGAAAGCGAGTGAAATGTCATCGAGCAAAACCGCAAAATACACGATCATATTCAAGACCAAATTTACCGAGCCCGGCTTCAACGTCGGCATTGTGCGTAAGAATGCAAAGATAGATGCAGAGGCCGTAATTGTTGAAACTGCGAACAAAAGTAAAATCATTGCCACAATTTCTGTAGATAACGCTTTGGGAAGAACTTTTGGCGGCTTGTTTTGATACTGGCGACAGAATTGGCGAAGCGTATGCAGATGCCGGAAAAGCCCTGGGAAAGTTTATTAAAAAGAAATCCTAATTCTCCAACCAGGTAATACAAATTTGCGGGGCTATCGGAAGATAGCCTTTTTTATTTTTGGGTACGCCTGTTAATTGGGGCATTGGCTGCTTGATCCCGCTCTGAATGTAAACGAATTCAACGGCCTGAAACCCCCGGGTGACTTATACCCTGCGGTCGATAAACCTTATTGCCTTTCGTCCTGCTTCCGGGAACTGTATTTTTTGCATCTCTTCCAGGGTAAGGTATTGAATATGAGGACTCACCCGAAGTTTCGCCTGCAGGTATGCCCTGATCTTACGGTCGGTTTCATCTGAATTACTGACCGGTAATAAATACAGCAATACCTCATCCAAACCTAAATCGTTTAAGTATACCTCAGCTACATAATCCTGTACATCTTCCATCTCGTGCAGCAGGTCAAATAAAGCGGGAGGGTAAAGCGTAGTACCCTTGTATTTGATCATCTGTTTTTTCCGGCCCACTACCGGGGATAAGCGCATGGTGGTTCTTCCGCAGGCACAGGCTTCATCAAAATAGTGACAGATATCGCCTGTTTTGTATCGCAATAAAGGCATCCCTTCCACATCAAGGGTCGTGATCGTTACTTCGCCCTGCTGGCCAGGCTGCACCTGCCGGTTATCCTCATCCAGCAGTTCTACGATTATCAGTTCGGGTTGGTGATGCCCGCCCCTTCCTTCGCTGCATTCTGTAAAAGCGGTTTGCATTTCTGTAGATGCGTAAGTTGAGTACAATTTTATATCCCATGCTTCAGAGATTTTTTTACCCAGCATATTGAATGAAAAATCGGTATTCCGGATATTTTCACCGATACAAATGGCTTTTTCTACAGTCGATTGATTGGGATCAATGGAATGTTCCTTTGCATAGCTGATCAATTTAACAATAAAAGAGGGCACGGCAACAATTGCAGTTGGTTTAAGCCGGAGTATCGTTTCCCATTGCAGGGAAGGTACTCCCGGACCGAGGCGGATAATCCCTGCACCCAGTTTACGAATGCCTGAATAATAAGCCATCCCCGCCATAAATTGCCTGTCGAGGGTTAACATTAGCTGGTAGATATCCCGGGGCGTGCCGCCGGCACATAAAAAAGAAGCATATTCATTATAGGCCAACCGGTTAAGGTCATGTTCTGTTAAGGCGATAGTGACCGGGCTGCCCAAAGTCCCGGAAGTTGAACTGTATTCAATGATCTTTCCCCGGGGTACGCATAAAAAATCATCATTCCGCAATTGCAAACTCTCCTTTCCTGTGGTGGGGAGTTGCGCAAGGTCCCCGAGGGTTTTAATCGCAGCTGGATTGATATGATTTGCAGAAAATAATTCTTTATAAAAGGGTGAGTATTTATCGAGGTAGATTAAAAGATCCTGCAGTTTTTTTTCCTGCAGTTGCTTTATTATACTTGTTGGCTGATAAGGCGTTTCGGGCAGATACATAATCACTGTTCTATAATTACTACCGCAGATGCAACGGTTTTTAAATGGGCAAGGGTAACGAAAATATGTTTAATATTTAAAGCAGCTACAACGTTGGCTGTTTCTCCAAGTAAGGCGAGTATTGGCTTCCCCTTTTCGTCTTTTGAGATTTCAATTTCGTTAAATGCAGTACCATTTACCCAGCCGGTACCAAGGGCTTTAAAAAAAGCTTCTTTAGCGGCAAAGCGTGCGGCGTAATGCTCAAATTTATTGGCTTTCGGCTCACAATACTCTATTTCATTTTTAGAAAAAACAAGTTCCCGGAAGCCCGACTCCTTAGCGATCTTTTGCGCAACCCGCTCCACTTCAATCATATCCATACCCAGTCCTGCGATCATTGGATTTTACTTTTATCCGTACAAATTTTTACCTGGTCCCGGATATGCATCTCTTCCTTGCGGGTAGCTATTTCTTTTGTTAAAGCGGTCTTGTACAGTTCCGCCGCTTCCCGAAATTGATCCTTTTTGAATAGATAATCCCCGGCGAGAACATAGGCGCTATAGGATTCAGGATTGCTGGCTAAAAGGCTATCCGTATCCACTTCACCGCCATCAGCCAAACGTTGTTTGAATGCGCGGAAGCTTTCAAATTTTTTATACGCGGGTGTTGAGAGGAATGGATCTGCCGGAACAGTAAGGCTTAGATCAGAAATTTCCTGGTCCTGCTTCATACCGCGTAATGCAAATACTTTTTTGAGATCGTATGCCACGAATTCGCCAAGTTGCCAGGGACTGGTGGAAACCCAAACCAACAATAGTTTGGGCTCAAATACAACTGAATGATGTGCTATCAACTGGTTGATCGCTTTTTCATTTCCCATACCGATATCAGCATTTTTTAAACCCTTTTGGTCCCGCAAAATAGCGATCGTTTTTTGCACTGTATTTTGTCCATTCACTTTTAACAGCTCCACCAGTCTTTCATAACGGTAAGCAGAGGCGCTTTCATTCAATTGCTGAATATTTTCTTTTGAATTTGCGAGGGCTTTGCTCTGGAAATGGTTGGTGCAAAGTATAAAATCTTTATGCGGGTCGAAAATATCCAGGTCATCGGGGGTTTTTTCGATCAGCACCGCTTTGTTGTCTTCTGCTGAAGCGACCATAAAAGATTCTGACACAAACATTTTTCTTTTTTTGGCGATCGCAGCAGCTTCTTCGATATTTTTCGCGTATTGCAGGATTTCCCTTGTAACGAGGGAGACCGGGGTAGCCGAGGCATACGGGACCTTGGTTTTGGCCGCATTGATGGTTACGGCCAGGCCCTTCTCGTTCATACCGGAAACGGCGCCAATAAAACCACCCCAGGTAATGGTCATGAATTTATAGCCCTGCGTTGGGCTTTGGAACTCAATTATTTTATCCTCGGCGAATTTATCCCCCACATAAAAATCAAAATTCCTCCCGATGATCATGGCGCTGTCTTTTGACCTTGCATCCCAGGTACCGAAAGAGGTGCACCCAACCAGCGCGAGGTTTTGCAGGGCGTGGCCGATATCATGAGCTGCATGGTAATTTAATATCCGCTGGTAATTTGAGCCCATGTACAGGTATTTATCCGATGCGGATTGTGAAATGCCATATATCTCCTGCCGGTATTCTTCCGCCACATTTTTATCAAGGTCGCGGTTGAACCAGCCGATGAAATACTTGAGGAATTTACGGTACGAATCGGAGGGGATCATTTTATTGATCTGGTCGCTAAAATGATCTTCCTGTCGCACAACGAGCTCTTTTGTGAGTTTGCCATTAAATATTCCCCGCTCCGAAGGATTTCCTTCTATATACAATTCGTATAAGCCACTCTTACTTTTGCGGAACCAATTATCCTTTAAAGTGTAAAAATCCTTACTAACTTCTTTGCGCTGCTGATGCAAACTGCTTCCCTCATTTAGCTCCGGTGACTTGATATTTGAAACTGCCACAACATAGATAACTGCAATGAGAAGCAGTAGCAGCAATGCCCCGGTAACATAAAAAACCCGTCTCCATATCTTTTTTCGTCTATGCATTTTTTATTTTTTCAATAATGGTTTCATTACCCATAAATTCGATACAGGTAACCAAACCGCTCATGGCTGCACCCAATATACCATGTAAATTAAGGTTTTGCCCGGTAAAATAAAGATTGGGCAATTTAGTTCGCGGTGAGATCAGGGTTTTTACAGGATGTTTATAATCTTTAACAATTCCATACATTGAACCGTCATCAGTACCAATATAATCCCGGTAAGAAAGCGGGGTGGCCGTGTAATACGTTTTAATACTGGCTTTTATGCCTGGGAATTTATCTTCCACAAAACCAATCAGCTTTTCCGCTTTGTCTTTTTTAAACTGCTCGTATTCAACACCCCTGTCTTCAACTGCCGAAACGGTGTTACTGGTATTTTCCCATTGCCTTACTTCTTCATACCGCATGTATGCCAGGATCGTCATTGATTCGGCATAACCTTTTGTTTTACCTTCCCCAAAAAATATCACATATCCCAGCGGCCAGTTTGCTTCCGTATAATCCGTCATGGACCATACATGACCTTCTTCAAAATAATAATAATTTGACTGGGAATATTTAACCGTGTTCTCTTTGAAAATAATATTAACGGTAAAATTTGAGATCGAATTCTCCAGGCTTTTGATCCTGTTTCGAAAGGCATTTTTTATCAGGTCAGTATCTGTCATTTCAAGGGTTTTTACCGGGTGGATGTTGGAAATAAAATTTTTCCCATACATACGCTTTCCGCCCTCCATCACCACATGATCCACTTTTCCGTTTTCCACAACGATCTTTGTAACCGGGCAATCCCTTTTTATAATGCCGCCCCTTTCATGGATATTCCTGCCGATGAATTTACTTATTTGTGAGCCACCACTTATGCATTTCCAGGAGCTTTCAATATAACTGTTCAGTATCATTGCATGCACATAAAAAGGGGTTTTTCCAGGCTGCCCGGCATACAGCATATTGTTGCCCGCTAATACCGCCTGCAATTTGGCATCATTGGTAATAGATTCAATAAAACCCTTTGTATCGATTTCCATTACTTCCGCCTTTTCAGCAAATCCCCCGCCAGCGCGGAGGTTGTACAAGGGAAATTTGCTGCAAACTTCTTTTATCTTATCACAATATAGCCTGAGTGCCTTTTCCTCATCCGGAAAATCGATCAGCAGCTTACTGATAAAATTTTCATAGCCCTGGGCGAATATATATTCTTTATCATCATTGCTGGTAATGATCTTGTCGAAGGCATCCTCATCCATTCTTTTTAATTTCAGCCTGTCCATAATTCCCAGGTATTGAAATATCTGGTAAAGGTTTTGCCCTTTATCCAAACCCCCTAGATAATGCACGCCTGAATCAAAGATCACCCTGTCCCTGGCGTAGGTTTGCAGGCAGCCGCCGATCTGCTTATTTTTCTCAAGGATACAAATACTGTAACCCTCGCGGATAAGTACATCGGCGCATACCAGCCCTCCCATTCCGCTGCCAATAATTACGATATCATAATTTTCTGTTGTCAATTTAAGGACTGGTCTTTTAATAAATAAATGATATTCGATGTGAAAGTGGAAGTGTCAATCTCGCTGTAACCGACTTTTTGTTTGGTTGCTATCTCCTTTATTAAATGGCCTGGAAGAAAAGATAAACCTTTACCTGATACTTTATTAAATCCAAAAAACCGCGTTGAAAAAAATTCGGTGATCCTTGTACCGGTATGCCTTTTTTTCATATCCGCATTGGCATCCCTGATAATAATCGTTCCGCCTGGCCGGAGGTGGCGGATGCATTTTTCAACAAGGGCTGTTTGCTCAGGCGGCTGCAAATAATGCAGGACATCTGCAATAACAATTGCACTGTAATTTTCGAAAGGATACTGCATGGCGTCCGCAACATCAAAGCGTAGGTTTCCTGGACGATCGAAGCAATGGCTTGCGGTTTTTATTTTTTCTTCATCATAATCGATGCCTGTTATCTCCCGTTGGGGAGCAGCAAAATTCAACATGTAGGACATGAACCCATAGCCGCAACCAATATCCAGCAACTTTCCTTCCTTTGGTAAAATATCGTGGAACAATTGGTAATGTTTTTCAAGTGAAAGTTTAACTTTCATATACCATTCCAGTTCGGGACCCTTATAAAGAAAATTGTAAATAAGGCGGCTCCGGAAATAAGCGGGCTGCTCTATGCGTTCAGCGATCCTTTTGTACTCCCCCCTGAAATATCTTCCGACACCTTTTGCCCTGGCGGAATAGCCCGTTCCAAACTGTTCGTTTGTAGGTATGATCCTAGGCAAAAACTCAATTGTTATCGTGCCGTTCTTCAATAAAAAATCCCCCTTGCTCATGGTATAGCCGGTGCCATGGATGACGATGGGCTGGATATCAAGGTTTAATTGTTCTGCCAGGTAAAAGGCTCCTTTGTGAAAGCGTTTGATATTGCCGTCAGCGGACCGCGTGCCTTCGGGAAATATCACCACCGAATAGCCTAGCTTCACCCGTTCTGCGATAAGTTCAATACTATTTTCAACTCCCTGCTCAACCGGAAAATAATCGGCCATTCTTACTATGGCCCCAAACACAGGCGAGTTCCATACCCAGTTATTCGTGAAAAGGACCAGTTTGGGATGTAGCATGATCATCGATAAAACATCAAGGAACGACTGGTGATTACAAATGATAACGGCAGGCCGGGAGAATGTTTCCCGGTGGGGATTGATAACCTGTTTTTTTACATTCATCATCACATACATCAAAGACCAGCAGAATTTCGACAAAATTATGTGAAAGTTTAATTTCCCTTTCTCCTTACTAAAGGGATTAAGTTTCGCAAAAACCAATCCTAATATAGTTAATAAAAAAGCTCCCAGTACGAAATAGCAAAAAGCAAATGCAGATCTTAAATAACCGGTGAGGGTCCAGGGAAAATGCTTTTTCTGTACGCGGTTCCTTATAAGTATGGAAAATAAAAAAGGGATCAATACCTGCGACATGAGCACAACCGAAACAATACCGATTATAGATATCAGGGCTATGGACCGCAATGCAGGGTGTTGGGCAAAAATCAATACGCCCAGTCCCGCAATAGTGGTAATGGCCGAAAGAAAAATAGAGGATTTGTAGGAAGAAAGATTTTTTCTGCCGGTTTTGTATTCCCTTAAAAGGCCATCCATGATAAAGAGGCTATAGTCGTCCCCAAGGCCGAAAACCAATGCAGATACGATAATATTAATGATATTAAAATGTATACCAAGAAGGCCCATGATGCCCAGGATCCAGATCCATGAAATTAACATGGGAATAAAAGAAACAAGGGTTAGTTCGATACGGCCATAAGTAATCAGCAATACTAAAAAGACCAGGGTAGAAGACATTAATGCGATACTGGTAAAATCAGCATTAATGATCGCTACCAGTTTCGTGGTGAGGTACTGCTTATTAACTACGGTAACCGTAGGTTCGTCCTCAAAAGCACGGTAAACAAGCCGCTTACTGTCAGCGATACACTTTACAAGGGTTACAATGGTCGTTTTGCCCGGCTTCTCGGTGATATAATCATCAAGGAAATTTTTCCTGACAGCGGTCATTTCACCTGCATCCACCGGTTGAAAAGTCTTATCCAGGAAACCTTTAAAATTATCAAAAGCGGTTTCTTTAAATCCAAGGGGTTTTCCTTCTTTCTGAAGTGTGTTGAATAATGCCTGCTTCTTTTCAACTGACCAGTACCTGTTCCAGCGGGCGATCCTTTCGGTTTGCAAACTATCTGAAATGATCAGTGAAGCAACCCCGGAATATTTTTTTACAATATCTTTTTGTCTAAGTATTTCAATTTTGGAAACGATCTTTTCATTATTTAGCAGGGCTTCATCCAGGGTTTTTCCTTCGGTTACCAGGTATACTGATTTCAATGCATACTCGTTGATTTTCTGAAGTTCGGATTCCGCTGTTTTTAATTTGCCGCTCATGAAATTCATTTTATCCAGGTCAGATTCAAAACTTACCCGAGGAGCAAACCAGGCAAAGAGTACCGTGAGACCGATTATCACCAATATGATATACTTATTATACTCCGGGTGATACGAAGCTATTTTATCTATCCAGGAAAATTCCGTGGCCACATGCGTACGTTGCTCCTTTGCAGAAGCGATAAAATGTGGTAGAAAAATGAGTGAGCAAAGGGAGGCGCCAACCAGGCTAAATGCGGCGAAAAGCCCAAGGTCTTTGAGCATCTCCGATTCAACAAATTCCAGGCATAAAAAGCCACCGATTGTAGTGAGGCTCCCGATAGTTAACGGAAAGGCGAGATCGCTGATTACCTCCCCGATGCTTTTTGTATGCCGGTAATGGTTAAAAAAATGCAGGGAGTAATTGACCGCAATCCCTAAAATGACTGATCCTGTCCCGAGGGCTATCACGGAAATACTACCCTTTATAAAATAGATGGCTGCCAGTGAGAACAGGGCGCCAAAAGCGACCGGGATCAGTATGATAAAAGGAGCGCGTTTTTTCCGGAAATAGACTCCAAGGAACACGATGATAAAAGCAACGGTAATCCCTTGTGTCAGTAAGGTATCTTTTCTTAGTTGGAGCGCATTGCCAACAGAAACAGCCGTAGCTCCAAAGTAAGAAGCCTTCACCATCTTGTTGCCTTTAACCCGGATACTGTCAATGATATTATCCAGGCCCTTTAGCAGGTGAGCATTCTTACCTGTATTATTCGGGGGATAGGCGGGCTGAATGAACAGCAGCAGGTACCGGAGATCCCTGGTAATAATATAACCGTCGAACAGTTCAAAGTTTTCATCATACTGTAATTGCTGTAATTTTTTTAACCCCAGGAGACTTATCCCGACCGGGTCATTCGCGATCATACTTTTGAGTGCAATCCCTGCAGGTGAAGTAAGTGTTCTCAAATTCTGCTGCATCGTTTCTTTTAGCTTTTCCGGGGCAACCAGGCTATCGATGGAAAAGTAATCCTGGTCATTCAGGTAGATGGGTAAATGCTCGTTGACGGTACCATAGAGTTGCAGGGCCAGGCTGTCATCAACCTTAAAATTAATTTTGGCAATATACGGCGCGAGCTGGCTTTGAAGCGAGGTTACCAGGGATTCCGCAAAGGCTACCAGGCTATCGGGTTCTGCGGTTTTGCCGGAGTCTTCCAGGGAAACGGTTAACACCAGCTTATCCATGAATTTGGAGTCCTGGAAAACCTGGTTCAGCTGATCTGTCTTTTTATCCTTCGGTAATATTTTGGAAATATCCTCTTCAAATTTTACCTGCAGGGCAAAATATCCTGCCAACACAAAACTCAATATGAATGTGATGAAAAAGACCAGCCGGTTTTTCTTAAAATACCTGTAAATACTTGTAAAGAATTTTGCCATTTAACATTCGGGTTACCCGGTAAGAACAGATTTTCGTTTGAATAATTTCAACAATATAAAAGTGAATAAACCCATTACCAAAGCAGCCAGGATTGCCAGGGTAATACTCCCATAAACGTATTGTTGCAGGTTTGCCTGGATCGATTCCATCGTAATCGAACGCGTGAATTGCAAATTGCCTGCGTGTTCGCCCATCCAGAATGCACCGGTTTTATAACTTAAAAAAATGATCACGGGGATCATGGGCGGAATGCTGATATTGGCTGCGATGATCACCAGGATCTTATTCAATTTAAACACCACGGCAAGAAAAATACCCACCACCAGCTGGAAACCCCATATCGGGATAATACCCATGAAAATTCCAAATGCTACTGACAGCGCTTTATTCTGATCTGTATGAGGCGACTTTAACAGGTGATCGTTAAGCAGTTCCCTCCATTTTTTTTTTTGAAAAGCGGCTTTAAAAAAATCACGCGGCCTGATATAAAAAAAGGTGATCAGTACCAGGAACGTATTTAGAATACTGATCCTGGTAAAGTCCTGAAAAGGCCTGAAGTGCGAGATGCGTTCTTCCCTGGGGGGATAATAAACAGATACAGGCACAGATTCCACCTTTATCCCTTTCCAGGCAGCCCTTACCAATACCTCTATTTCAAATTCATACTTGCGGGTGATAAAATGAATGTCTTTTAATAACCAGATCGGGTATAACCGGTACCCCGATTGAGTATCGGGACAACTGATGCCTGTTTCCACTTTAAACCAAAAATTGGAAAACTTATGCCCAAAACTGCTTTTTCCAGGAACAGATGCCTGTTGCATATTTCTCGAACCGATGATGATCCCATCTGTTATCCACTGGAGCTTTTCAATAAAAGCGGGCAGGTCCTTTGCAAAATGCTGGCCGTCAGAATCGATCGTAATGGCATACTTATAATTTAATCCTCTTGCAAAATCAAAAGCTTTACGGAGCGCCCAGCCTTTTCCTACGTTTTTTGGATAGGTTAGCAGTTTTACGTGAGGAAACGCTTCAACGATTTGTAAAGTATTATCCGTGGAGCCGTCATTTACTACAATAATATGTTGGGTATATGATTTTACATCCGTGATCACACCTGCAAGGCTCGATGCATTATTATAAGTAGGTATTATAACACATGCCCTGAACTTATCGAAAGTTTCACTCACTGTTTCTAACCCGATCATTTAAAAAAAATATTTTTCCGGGATGTAAAAAAAGTATAATTACCGCGTTCCATACTGCAAATTTATAGTAAATCAACGGTTTGGGAGCTTACCTGATTATCAGGGAATTATATAATCATTAGGCCTCTTGAACGTAAATCTCAATTCGGCAATTTAAAATAGTGCGATAACCGGATTACTTAACAGAAAATAATATTGAACATTCGACAAACCCCTCCTAAGATTAATACGTAACTGAATTACCTGTTCACTATCCCTTGAATACTTTGGCTATACCTCCCCTCAAGAATTTGAATAAACCATTAATGGTCATTATACTTAAATAGCCGGATCTTAAATGATTTGGATACCAGGCCCAAATATGCCGGGTTTATCTTTATCATCTAGTATTTCGTTCTTTAAATAACATATCAAATTAATTCTACTTCATCTAATTTATATTTCCATCGGAAGATAACTGGATCTTTATTTATCTCCTCAATTCCTTGGTAGATTCTTTCTACAAGCTCTTTTTTGCTTTCAACTCTGATATGTCTTAAAAAGGATCTTGCCACCTTACTGAAAAACATTTCTATCATATTAAGCCATGACCCATGCTTGGGCGTGAAAACGAACTCAAATCTCCCTGGCCTGGTTAACAACCAAGAAGTGGTTTCTTTAGATACATGAGAGGAATGGTTATCCAGTATTATTCTGATTAACCAGTCCTTAGGATAATGGTTATCAATTTCACTAAGAAATTCAATAAATTCTTTGCTTCTATGCTGGTCCCTTACTATAGGTATAACAATACCTGTATGTAAATCAATGCCAGCCAACAGGCTTACTGTCCCCAGTCTTTCGTACTCATGATCTCTTTGAATAGTTGGATGTTCTTTTACCACAGGTTGCAATTGAGGCGCTGTATGTTTGATGGCCTGTATACCCGGTTTCTCATCGTAGGATAAGGTTGTAATGCCTCGGTCGGGTATTTGCATTTCATTGGTTAGTTCCACCTGTTTATACACCTGTAGCACATTAGCCATCTTTTTATCAAATTCTACATCGCGCCGTTCAAGGTAATAACGAACCTTATGGGGCTGTATCTTTCCCTTTGCTAAAATGGTATGCAATACACCCTTATCTATTTTTAATAAACTACCATATCCTGCCTGTTCGCAGTTTGCCCGTATATATTTTATAAGCAGGCTGTATGTCCAGGTTTCATTAGCATACCCTAATTGCTTAGGAGGTTGACACGCCACAGACAATACCCAACTTCGGGCATCATCTGTTATAATGGGCTTAATCCCTCTGCCAGGTAAATCTCTTAAAGCCGTATGAATTCCGAAAGCAATGGCCTTATTAAGACACCTTTCTACCAACGGCCTGTTTGTTTTGAAATTTTCCGCTATAGCCGTTATAGAAAACCCTTCCATGTACCGAAGCAAAATACCGGCTCTTACCACTTCACGATGAGGAGCTGTCTTACTTTTTGAGATGCCTACTAACATGATTTTATCCTGTTCAGTGCATTGCAACTTTGCTTTTTGAGTTTTTCTCATTTCAAAGATTTGCAAAGCAAGATAAGCAATATTATTTGCAATGTTATTTTAAGAACGATATACTAG
>JBBJMD010000030.1:0-29100 GCA_037719925.1 Ferruginibacter sp. | reverse complement strand
CAGCATTCCCTGTGCTTCTTTAGCCGCATCATACTCCGCGTTTTCTTTTAGGTCGCCTTTTTCACGGGCTTCTGCAATTGCCCTGCTTGCAGCCGGGCGGTCTACACTTTTCATCTGGTGTAATTCAGCCCGCATCTGTTCAAATGTATCTTTTTTTACATAATTCGTTTCACTCATGGCACATCTTTTTATAGTAAAGAGAAAAAAAATACAACGCCTTAGGAATGTGCCTAAGGCGTTGCAGGTAACGCAAATATAATCAAATTATTAAATAGCCAACTTTTCAAGGATTACCGTGCTCATTTTATAAAAGGCCTCATTACTGTATCCCGCAATATGCGGCGTAATGATTACCCGGGGATGTGCCGATAAAAACTTTAATTGTTTTTGTTGCTGGGAAGTCAGCATATTCACGTGTTCGTTTTCAAGAACATCAAGGCCGGCAGCTGCGATCTTTTGATTTGTTAAAGCGTTTATTAAGGCATGGGTATCAGTTACACCGCCCCGGCATGCATTTATAAAGATTGGCTTTTGTTGCAGGCTGTTAAAAAAATCCTCATTTGCCATATACCTTGTTTCATCCGTTAATGGAACATGAAAACTTATTACGTCTGCATAGCGGCATACCTGTTCAAAACCAGCTTCCTTAATATAGCCCTTTGCAAATCCGAATTTATATTTGTCGTAAGCAAGCACTGTTACATCAAAAGAGGATAGCAACCTGGCAAATGAACTACCGGTATTCCCAAAGCCGATTATTCCAACTGTTTTACCGCTGAGCTCGGTTCCACGGTTGGGATCACGTATCCATTTTCCTTCCTTTACTTCGTCAAAACTTGAAGTAATATTATTCATTAAATTTAACACCAATCCAAGCACATGTTCACCAACCGCATTGCGGTTACCTTCGGGGCTACTTTCACATTGAATGCCCTTGCTTTGTGCATAGATGGTATCGATCAGCTCCATACCGCTTCCGAGGCGGCCGATCCACTTCAACCTAGCGGCCTTATCGATGAGTTCCTTATCAATTTTAATTCTTGTAGTTACTATTAATCCGTGAGCATCACTTACCATCTCACTTAATGCTTCATAAGTGATTTGTGGCAGGTAAAGCACCTCAAACCCCTTGCGCTGCAACGTTGACATTAAAATTTCATGCGCCTGCGCAGTGATAATAACCAATGGTTTTTGGGTGCTCATGTTTTTGGTTGAAACGGGAAATTATTAATTGTTAACAGCTGAAGAATAATTACGGGGCCTTCAGACTATTATCTTTCGGACAAATAACATTGGGCGATAATTAATTAAAGGGATCAGAACTTTTAATTAAAAGAAGGAACGACAACAGTAACAAAGAATTAAGGAAACAATTAAAACACTCTGGAGGCATGAATATATAATCTTCACAGCCGATTACCGAAACTTGAACGACCATGGTATGCAATATTTACTGTCAATGCCAGCGGTCTCTCCATATCATCGCGTTAGCGGCAAAGATTAACTTGCAGCGATAACGCTTATTTCCACATTTGCATTCTTGGGCAGGCCTTTGACTGCTATCGTTTCGCGCGCTGGAAAATCACCATCAAAATACCCGGCATAAATCTCATTTAAGTCTCCGAATAAATTCATGTCACTTAAAAAAATAGTCGTTTTAATTACATTTTTAAAGTCCATTCCTGCTGTCGTTAAAATTGATTTTATATTCTGCATAACCTGGCGGGTTTCTTCAATTATACCAGTGCCTACAAAATCATTGGTATCCGGATTTATAGCAACCTGGCCTGAAACAAATAAAAGATTACCTGTTTGTACCGCCTGGCTGTATGGCCCTATTGGAGCAGGGGCCTTGTCAGTCTGAATAATTTGCTTGTTCATTAAAATTATTTCTTTTAGGAAATGCAAATATATCTTTTATCAACCACCTATTTTTGTAAAAAAAAAGCCAATGAGAATTGCTGTTCTCGCAAATGATGAGCAATGGGAAGAATTAAACAGCATGCCCCATGAAGTCACTTATGTAAGAATAAATTCGCCTCAAAATATTCCCCCGGATGCTGAAGCTTGTTTGTTTTTACAGTATGACCAGTTAGCCGATCTCCGGGTTACTTTACTTCCTGTTTTAATTGATGCCGTTTCTTGTACGCTCATGGAAATCAATGCACCTGCAAATATGGTCCGTATCAATGGATGGAAAAGTTTTCTGTCCAGGGACACCTGGGAAGTATCCGGCGAGTGCAGCGAATCTTTTAATCAAATATTCAAAGCGTTGGGTAAACGGGTGGTTTATGTGCCAGATGAACCTGGATTTATTTCGGCAAGGGTCATAGCGATGATTATCAATGAAGCATATTTCGCGCTTGAAGAAAAAATAAGTACCCGGGAGGAAATTGACATTGCGATGAAGCTCGGCACTAACTATCCTTATGGCCCTTTTGAATGGGGAGCACTTATTGGTGAAAATAAAGTTGTTACCCTTTTACAAAAACTCAGTCGTAAGGATCAAAAGTATTTGCCCGCCAGGCTATTACAGCAAGTTGCAATAGCATGAGCTTAATTTTAAATATAGATACGGCTATTGATACCGCTTCCATCAGTCTTGCAAAAGAAGGGGATATAATTGCGCAGGTATCAAACGCCGATCAAAAAGAACACGGAAGTTTTTTGCAGCCTGCTATACAATCTTTGCTGGAAGAAACATCCTTTTCAATAAAATCACTGGATGCGATTGCCGTGTCTGCTGGTCCTGGCTCTTATACAGGGCTACGTGTGGGAATGGCCAGTGCCAAAGGTTTGTGTTATGCCCTTGAAAAGCCGCTGATCCTGGTGGAAACATTGAAAATACTTTCCTTCGCCGCAATATTGGAATTCAAACCGGATGAGATCAATCTGCCTTTAATTTATTGTCCCATGATAGACGCAAGAAGAATGGAAGTGTTTACCGCTTTATATGACAGCGATCTCAAAAGCTTATTAAATCCCCAGGCAATGATCCTTGAATCCGATTCATTTGCAAAGGACCTGTTAAAAAATAAAATCCTGTTTTTTGGCAATGGAGCAAAGAAATGGGAACAGATTTGTACTAATAAGAACGCCCTTTTTGCACCAGTTTTTACCAATGTGTTGGCAATGAGTAAATTATCGCAGCAAAAATATGCGGAAGGATTTTTTGCAGAGGTGGCGTATGCAGAACCACTATATTTAAAAGAATTTTTTGCAGGTCCGGGCACGGCATAAGCGTGCCTTCACGCTATCACCCTGCAAATTAATTTAATTAGAATTTTAATGTATATAAAATTATTTGTATCTTTGCAAGGCACACTAAAATTAAATATCTATGACAAATGACATCGCCACAAAGCGGCAAGACCTAACGCTGCAACACACTGCAAAAATGGGCACGATTAAAATTGATTATTACAATGTAAAAAAGCAGCCTTAATTTTAAGGGCCCTTAATCACAAATTGCGCCAGCAATTATTAAAATTGATTGAAGAAGAGAAGAAAATTACTGTTACAGAAATTTACGTAAAACTTAAATTGGAGCAATCGGTAGCATCTCAGCACCTGGCCATTTTAAGAAAGGCTGGAATTGTAACTACCCAGCGTGATGGCAAATTTATTTTCTATATTATCAATCACAAAAGAATAGATGAGATCAGTGCCTTTGTAAATGAATTGGTTGCTTAAAAAATTTAAACTCTTGTTGGAAGAAGCGGATGTTATAACAACATCCGCTTTTTGTTTTTTATCTTTGCTGTTATAAAAATTTAAGAGGAATGTACGTACAACAATTATATACCGGCTGCCTTAGTGAAGCGGCTTATTATATAGAAGATGATGGCGAAGCTGCAGTGATAGACCCGTTACGGGATATTGAAGAATATATCCTGCTCGCCAAAGAAAGGAATGCAACTATTAAATATATTTTTGAAACACATTTCCATGCGGATTTTGTGAGCGGGCATCTTGACTTGAGCAAACAAACGGTGCGCCGATTATTTTCGTCGCAAACAAAAACAAATTTTCCAGTGCACGTGCAAAGATGGAGAAATTTTAAACTGGGCAACGTTAGCCTTGAGGTATTACATACGCCAGTGTATACAATTGAAAGCAGTTACTTAATAAAAGATGAAAATAATAGGCCACGCGATCTTTACGGTGATACATTGTGGAGGCGATGTAATTCCCGACCTGAGCAGTGGCGACAGGAGCAGGGAAGAACTGGCGGGAGTATGTACGATACCGTCCGCAATGCTGCAGGATGATATCCCGTTGTGCCTGCGCATGGTGAAGGCAGCAGTTGTAAAAATATGGGGCCTGATACTTTAGCACGATCGGTGAAGAAAAGCGAAACAACGCATTGCAGCCGCGTCTAAAGAAGCATTTAACGCCGTTACGAAAGGCCTTGGGGATGCACCCCGGTATTTTTCCATCAATTCAAAAATAAACCAGGAAGGATACGATAGCCTCGACCTGGTGAAATTAAAAGGCCTGTCGGCATTAAACGTCCAGGCCTTTAAGGATAAGATGAAAGAAGAAATAGCAATTCTGGATACAAGACCGGCGAATATATTTACACAGGGCTTTATCCCCGGTAGTATTTTCATCGGGCTTGAAGGCCGCTTTGCGGAATGGGCAGGCAGTATCTTATCTTTTAGTACGCCGATTGTATTAATCACAGAGCCAGGGCAGGAGGAAACAACAGTGATACGTTTGGCCAGGGTTGGATTTAGTAAAATAGAAGGCTACCTTGAGGGAGGATTTGAGGCATGGAAAAAAGCCGGTGAAAGAACCGATATGATCATTGACGTAGAGGCGGATGAACTTGCGATGGATATTCCCCATGACCTTCATTTGCAGGTAGTTGATGTAAGGAGAGAAACAGAATTTGCTGACGGCCATGTACAAACGGCTATCAATCTTCCATTAAATGATATGACCGACCTTGCCTTGATTGCCGGTTTTGAAGAAAATCAAAATTTATACATTCATTGCGGAAGCGGCTACAGGAGTGTAATCGCATGCTCCCTAATGAAAAGGCAGGGGCTGCATAACCTTCGTAATGTAATAGGAGGATGGGATAAAATCAAGGCAGAGCCGTCGATAAAAATTGCCCGTGAACCCAGCTTGTTGAACTGAGGATAGGTTATTTGTCTATGCACTAAAGGGCATCATTTTTCATTTATTTTTTCCTTAACTGTGGAACATCGATCCATTGCTTTAGATAGGTATCATCATAGACGTGTTTCCACCGGCGGTGGCTCCATAAATAATTCGATGGCTGGGTACTAATGACCGATTCCAAGTAATCCCTGTATTTTAATGCCAACGCTTCTGCCGTATATTGCCCTGTATTTTCGATAATCTCGTACACTTCAAAATGATAATGCCCTCTTTTTACTTTTTTAAAATCGTAATAAACGAGCACCGTATTATTTTTCGCAGCGGCCCTGTGCGGTCCCATAATAAACGGTACAGGTTTACTAAAAAAATTTAACCAGTACGCCTTGGCCGGATAGGTATTCTGATCGGCCAAAAGGCAGATGGAGTATTGATTTTTCATCAGCTCGATCATCTGTCTTTGAAAGTTGGTATTCGGAATAAGGATGGTTCCATATCGGGCGCGGAATTTAAAATAAATACGGTTGAATACTTTATTTTCCACATTCGCAACTACGCCGATAAATGGGATCTTCATGCGCCTGCTAAGCACCAGATTAACGAACTCCCAGTTAAACTGGTGTCCGCCCATGAATTGTATATTTCTTCCTTTAGCAGCAATATCATTTAACAAACTAAAATCCCCGGTGCATCGCTTATCAAACTGACGGTCACTTAAGGATAATAATTTAATGGTTTCAATAAATGTGTCGACAAAATTTTTATAAAATTGAGAAGCTATGCTTTCCCGTTCTGTGAGCGTCTTGCCCGGAAAGGCAATGGCAAGGTTATCCATCACAACTTCTTTTCTATAACCCAGTACATAATATATCAGAATAAAAGCAAAATCACTAAACAGGTATAAAATAAAAAGAGGAAGTAATGATAAAAGGTATAGAAGGCCATAAACAACGTAATACATGCTGCAAAGATAAGTCCCACTTCCCTCCAAAGAAAGGTCTATAATACAATATTTTGAACCATTGTACTCTTGGAAGGGTAATCGGTATTGAAGTGCAAGCCCCGGCTCTCATGCCTGAAATCTGCACATTTTACAATCAGATACGCAACCGTTATCATATTCCTTAGTTCGCATAATTGCGGAGATACGGCTGTCTTTTCATATAACGCCTCTGTTTCTTCATACAGAAGATCAAGCCTTTTCATCGCGCGGTATAACCGCTCATTGTTTCGTACAATGCCCACATAATCGCTCATCAGCAATTTCATTTCTTTCACGCTCTGGGTAATAAGGATCATTTCTTTAGGAGCATTGGTTCCTTCCGATTTCCAGTTAGGAATTTCTGCCGGAGCTGGAATCTTTTCATTATTTATAGTTAAAAGCTTTTCTTTATTCGTTGCCTTGACACTTATAACTGACTGCTGATAGGCCCTGTGGGCAAAGACCATTGCTTCAAGCAAAGAATTACTTGCAAGCCGGTTGGCGCCATGCAACCCCGTTGAAGCGCACTCACCCGCGGCAAACAGGTTTTTAATCGAAGTCCTTCCAAACTCATCGGTTTTAATACCCCCGCAACTATAATGTGCCGCCGGTGCAACAGGAATCATATGCCTGGTTATATCAATACCGATGCTCAGGCATTTTTCGTAGATATTTGGAAAATGTTCCGTAAATTTTTCTTTACTAAAATGCGTACAATCGAGGTACACATGTTCTGTACCGTTTATCTTCATTTCATTATCTATTGCCCTGGCCACAATATCCCTTGGTGCAAGGTCCCTCCGCTCATCATATCGCTGCATAAATGCCTCTCCATTGTGATTGCGCAAAATGCCCCCATCACCACGCACTGCTTCCGTTATCAAAAAACTTTGGCCCCGTACACCCGCTTCGTATAATGCCGTAGGATGAAATTGAATAAATTCCATATTTTCAATTCTTCCTTTTGCACGGTATACCATGGCTACACCGTCGCCACTGGCAATTGCCGGATTGGTGGTGGTCCGGTACACCTGCCCGTTACCGCCCGTTGCAATGAGGGTAACGGAAGACAATACCGTTTCAATTTTATTGCTGTTGAGGTTCAAAACATATACACCGTAACATTCAATATCAGGGGTAGATTTGGTTATTAAAAACCCGAGGTGATGCTGTGTAATGAGGTCGAGCACAAAACAATGGCTCAGCATACGGACGTTGGATTTGCGGCTGATGGCCTCTAACAAGGCCCTTTCCATTTCCTTACCGGTAACATCTTTATGATGGAGGATGCGAAATTCACTGTGTCCACCTTCCCTGCCTAATGAATAATCACCATCCTTATCCTTATCAAATCGGGCTCCCAGTCGATAAGTTCCTTTATTCTTTCAACACCTTCTTTCACTACAATTTCCACCACTTCCCGGTTACATAACCCGTCACCCGCGATCAGGGTATCTTCAATATGTTTATGAAAACTATCTTTGTCGAAATCCATCACTCCCGCAATACCACCTTGTGCATACTTGGTATTCGTTTCGTCACTTTGTGTTTTGGTAAGTATGGTTATGATTTTATCAGGGCATTCTCCTGCAACTTTCAAAGCATAAGTAAGCCCGGCTATTCCGCTGCCAATTACCAAAAAATCTGTTTGCATATTATTTTTTTAAAGGAATACTGTCATTAAGGTGGTGAAAAAATTAAATTGAAATTACAACTGTGATACCTTACAAAGACAGCATTTGTTAAATTTGAGTTACGGAATACATTCCGGCACAATAGCTCAGTAAACTTCCTTTCTGTCATTCAGGAAAACTGAATTAATAAACTTTAGTTTAAAAATTTAAACCTATTTATAAAGGACTGAAATTTATACAGCTTCTACCCAGGCATCACTTTCCTTCAGCAAAATGATCAGTTCGTCTACAGCTATGGAACTGTCGATATTTCTTTTTACCACTTCCTTCCCCCTGTATAAGGTAATTTTACCGATACCACTTCCAACATAACCAAAATCAGCATCAGCCATTTCTCCGGGGCCGTTTACGATACACCCCATAATTGCTATCTTCACTCCTTTCAAATGATTGGTTACGCTCCTGATCCTTGCCGTAGTTTCCTGCAGGTCGAACAGCGTTCTGCCGCAACTCGGACAACTGATATACTCCGTTTTTGATATCCTTGTGCGTGTTGCCTGTAAAATGGAGAAGCTTGTATTATTGATAAATTGCTCGATGGATGCATTAGCCGTATAATTCCGGCCACTGACGGCAATATTGCTTACATCATTATAAGCAGCTGATGACATGCCGAGGAAAATGCCGTCACCCATTCCTTCTAAAAATAACGCCCCTGTTTCAGCCGCATAATGAATAAGGTGTTCATCCGCGGTAGACCAGTTGCTGTCGGTAATAAATACTACCGGGTTGCTGATTTCCCTGTTCATCAGTTCAATCATCATCCGCCTGAGGGCATGCATCGCAAGTATATTTTTTGAACTAAGGCAAAGCACCACCGTTGGGTCATTTGCGAGTTCATCCAAAAAGTAAAGTCATTGATTGCCATTGCATCAAACCAATCGACCATTGCGAAATTTAGCTCACCCGATGGATTCCGCGGCAACATAACCGCTATCTTCAAGATGGGAAAATACGTAGCTTTGTCTTCCGTCAACTGCCGGGTTGCGGAATTACAATGACCTTAACTGTTCCGGGCAATGCAAAATCGAGGACCTGGTGGCCGGTAAAAATATAATCTGCAGCCATATCACCGATGGCCCATTTATCAATGGCACTATCATAAGTATACCCGGCACTACACAGGTGTGCGGGCATAATTTTTTCAATTTTACTCAGGTCTGCAATCACAACCGGTACGTGCTTGTTTCCTATGTTATTTACCGCGAAAGTTTCCCTTCGCTTATAACCAAAAGGCGAATAGGGTAATGACGGGAGCAAAGGAATTAACCGGCCATCGGTTATGTGTATCCGCTCTTTCGTATATCGCTTCACCAGGTCCCTGCAAACAGGAATTTCCAGTTCCGGATCTTCAGTAAGGCTTACCCGTATGGTATCGCCTATGCCGTCTTCCAGTAGTGTGCCAATACCGATAGCGGATTTTATCCTGCCATCCTCGCCGTCTCCGGCTTCAGTAACGCCCAGGTGAAGGGGATAGCATTCGCCAAATTCATCCATCATATGGTTTACCAGCAACCGGTATGCCTGCACCATTACCAAAGGGTTGCTGCTTTTCATGCTCAATATGATATTGTGATAATCCTCATTGCGGGCAATGCGTAAAAACTCCATAGCGCTTTCAACCATACCCATTGCCGTATCGCCATAGCGGCTCATGATCCTATCACTTAAAGAGCCATGGTTAGTGCCGATACGCATAGCGGTGCCATGCAGCTTGCAGATCTTTACCAGGGGAGTAAACCGGTCCCGGATCCTCTCTATTTCTTCCCTGTACTCCTCATTGGTGTATTCGATCTGCTCAAATTTTTTCTTATCGACATAATTGCCGGGGTTCACCCTTACTTTCTCCACTATGGCAGCAGCGATTTCAGCCGCATTTGGCGTAAAATGTATATCTGCAACCAACGGCACATTGTATCCCCGGCGGTTTAACTCATTTTTTATATTTAACAGGTTTTCCGCCTCTCTTTTGGAAGGTGCAGTTATGCGAACCAGTTCGGCTCCCGCAGCGATGCAACGAATGGCCTGCTCTACCGTAGCCATTGTATCCATTGTATCTGTGGTTGTCATCGTCTGAACTCTAACCGGGTGATCGTTACCCAGCAGCAGGTTACCAATTTTAACCTCCCGTGTTTTGAGACGTTTGTATTCCGTCATCGATTCGCAATACAATTCCATATTTTTTAAATTACCGCAAAATTAGCAACAATGCCTGAAAGCCTGCTAACCTCTTTAAAGTTTGTAAGACAGGGGGAACCCGGATTTATTAACCCAGGGGCCTTCCTGCAAATTTACCATACAAAAAGCAGGGCTTTGAAACCCTGCCTTTATCATTGTATCACTAAACTATCAATATTCTACTGTGTAGGAAACTTTCTCAGGATGCTCCATCATTTCTGCCAGTGTTGTAAAAAAGGTAATGGTCCTTTTATCAGTGGATATAGTACTGCCGGGACCATTATATTTTTTAACAGCTTTTGGCAACACGATGATGGTACGATAATTAAAATCCCCGCCCATACCGGACATTTGACTCATCATGGTGAGTGAGGAGTCGGTGGTAACCAATTTTTTAAAGGCATCGACGTTATTGATCGTATTGGATACTTTCCCATCTCCGGCTTTAAAAGTAAACTGATCCCCTACGGGGTTAACAGATTTCGCGCCCATTTTCAAATCTTCATTTTCTTCCTCAGCTTTTTCTTTTTCGCCCGTAGCTTTTTCAAAAGCCTTTAATTTATTCATCACCGTAGAAAAATTATTCTTTATTTCGGTGAGGCCGGCGGCGTTTTTAAAGGGGGAGCTCATTACAATTTTCATTTCATTTTGCATTTCGTCAAGATTTACATGGATCATGCCATCCTTATACAATTCCTTCTCCGCCGCCGTTAAATTATCGGCGGTACTAACAAGGTCCTTTAGATAAACCGTGGTATCTTTCTTCTCTTTTATTTTGGCGCCCGCGGAGGTATCGGACCCCAGTGTGCCGGCCATTTTTAACATCCGGCTTAAATCGATTGTCATGGAATAAGTTCCGGATTCGTCGCCATTGAAAGTTATTTTTTCTTCCGTATCCAGGCAGGATGACAAGATAGCGGCACAGAGGAAAGCTGCTAAGAACTTTATAATTTTCATTGTGAAAGTTTTGCTGCAAAGATGCAAAAATTTACCAATCTTTTTCAGGCTTTTCAGGGGAGGCGGCATTTACTTTCCGAAGCTTATCCTGCAGTTTTTTTTCTTGTTGCAGCAAAGCATTTAATTTTTCTTCAGCTTCCTTTTTGGTCATTTTTGATGGCTGTGGTTTAGGCGCTTCATTTTGCTTATTTTCCTGCTGCTGTTTTTTTTGAGGATCATCTTTTGGTTTCTTTTTCTTTATTATCGTTTTGCTTTTGTTGTTGTTCTTTCTTTTGTTGCTCCAGCGCCTTTTGCAGGTTTAACCGCGCATCTTCATCCGAAGGATTGAGGCGAAGGATTTTTATATTCTTCTATACATTCAGGCATTTTTTTATCCTGCTGCAGTACCACTCCCTTGTTGTAGAAAGCAGTGGCTTTCTCCTCCGGCAGCTTGCTGTTTTGTATCGCCGCATCATAGGCAAGCAGAGCATCTCCGGGCTTTTTTTTCCGATACAAGGCGTTACCCATATTGAATTGAGCTTTTTCATTCAACGGGTTTTTGTCCACTGCTTTTTTGTAATTCAAATGCGCCGACTCATAATCTTTTTCATTATACGCTTTGTTTCCTTGTTTTATAAGTTCAGCTTCTTTTTGCGCGGATGTTGAAACCGGCACAAGTAAAAACAACAAAAAATAAAGGGGATTGAGTTTGTTTTTGACCAGGGGTATTTGATTTGTTTTAAACACCCTGGTCTCCGGAATAAACACTTCGGCTAACAATATCAATAAAACGATCACGAGTAATACCGGGTAAAAACTTTGAAAGTTTACCAGCGAATTTTCTTTAACAGGTTTCTGCCCCATTGATTTTAACTTCTTTTCCAACTGGCTTACCACATCATCCGTATTTGTGTAAAGCTGGTAGATGCCATTCCCATTCAATGCGATATTCTTTAACCCTGCTTCATTTAGTTTTGTCACCACTGGCTTTCCCGTTGCATCCCGCTTTATTTGATTGGTTTCAGGCTCCATTATCAATGCGCCTTCGGGCGATCCGATCCCGATCGTATTGATCATCACGCCCTCCTCGGCAAGTGCCCTGGATAATTTAACGGCATTTTCATCATGGTCTTCACCGTCACTGATAAGGATGATCGTTTTATATTTTTCTTTAGTATTGAAGGCGGCATTGCTCATTTTTAAAGCATCGCCAATTACAGTTCCCTGGGCAGGCACTACATCAGGTGTAGTAGAAGCTAAATACATTTTAGCGGCAGCATGATCGGTGGTTAGCGGCATTTGCAAATACGCACGCCCTGCAAATACTACAATACCGATCCTGTCTTCCTGTAAACGATCGATCAGTTTTGACAAAACCTGTTTAGCTCTTTCCAGCCTGTCCGGCTTAACGTCCTGGGCCAGCATGCTCTTACTTACGTCCAGCGCTATCATCACGTCTATTCCTGTGCGATTTACGGTAGTACTGCCCAACGGTATCCGCGGGTTCGCCAGCGCAATTATCCCAATGGTGAAAGCCACAGTGAACAATAAGAATTTCATGGCGAATTTCGCGGGGCTATAATCACGGATCAGTTGGTTTACCAGGGCCGGATCCCCAATTTTAAGAAGGGTTCTTTTTTTCCAGCGGAGCACAAAAAAATATAGCAACACCATCAGCGGAACAACGATAAGGGCAGCTAAATATTCAATATGTTGAAAATGAAACAATGCTAAAAGCGTTAAATTAAAAATGATGATTAGCTCGTGATAGCGGATCAACAGGAAAATTAAATCTTATTCAAAAAAGTAAAGTGTTAAAATATTATGTTCCCCTGGAGTGATATCCGCTTATCTTTTTCCTTCAAAAAATCCCAACTGTTTTAGAATTCCTTTTGTAATACTGAGCCTGATCGTCCGCATGTCAACATTCGGATTTTCCGACCTTACCAGTGTTACAAAAAAATAAGGATGTTGGTTTTCAACGATCCATCCTACCATCCAGCCAATGGAATTTTTATTTTCATCGAAGCCCCAGCCTGTTTTATAAGATAAGGTGTATTGGGTGTTGTCTTCCTGCGTCATCACATCTCTGACAATCTGCTGAGTACGCTTCTGAAAAGGCAACTGGTCAAAATACAAGCGTTTTACCAAACCCAATTGCTCATCGGGCGAAATTTTTAAACTGTTATCAAGCCAAAAGCTATCAACATGGTTTCCCAAATTCATATTGCCATAATGCAGGGTATCAAGCCATTGCTGCATGGTATCTTTTCCGATCCTTCTTGCAACTTCCTGGTAATATGGAACCGAACTTATTTTAAATGCTTCCCGCATGTTAAGGTCACGGTTCAATTCTTCCCGCTGGCGCTTAACGCCATCCCACTTAATTATCATGCTATCATCTGTAATTTTGCCGGTTTCCAAACCTATCAGCGAGTTAACGATCTTGAAAGTGGAAGCAGGCGTAAAGCGCACCGTATCCAGCGACATATTGTATACGGTAACCTTTCCGTCGCTGTTGTTAAAAAGGGTAAAACACCCTTCTACCTTGTGCTGATCAAAATATTTTTTAAGGCTATCATCCACCTTTGCCCGGTTAACGGAACAGGAGGAGAATAAAAATAAAAAAAGCACGTAAGCTATGCCTGCCCGGGGAATTATGATGCTTTTGATTTGGGCAGGTTTACCTGGCTGAAATGCAAAGGGTGAGTGTATGTTCATATTATATTTCGCGGGGTATTCATCACTGCGCCGTCCTTGTTCAGGTGTCTTGCAGTTGCTTCCAGTGTGTCATAAAATGCTGTTCCATATTTCCTAACCAGCGCATCTTTCAGAAAGACATACACCGGCACCTTTAATTTTTTACCCAAAGTGCAGGCAGCTTTGCAAAGGTCCTCCCTTGGCTCATAATTTACATACTCCGTTTGTTTATTCCTGCTCACTTTCACACGGATCGGGTATAAATGACAACTGATTGGTTTTTTCCAACTGACCTTCCCGTCATTGTATGCCTGTTCAATGCCGCACTTCACAATTCCCTGTTGATCCTTTATGCCATACACACAAACTTTGCTTTCAATGGTGGGTGTTACCCAGCCAAATTCCTTATCATAAACGAATCGCCCCTGTTTCAGCAGTTCCCGTTTATTCTCTTCATCCAGGTAAGGGAGAACAGCTTCATACACCTGGTTTAGTTTGGCCAGTTCATCTTTTAGCAGCGGAGCGCCCGCATCCCCGTCTACACAGCAACCACCTTTGCATTTATTGAGGTCGCAAACAAACTGCTCCTCAATAATTTCATCACTTACCAGTTTATTATCTATTACGATCATATACGCTGCAAAAGTACAAACAAAGAAGAGGTTTAGCTGAAAATTAAATATTGGTGAAAGATATTTCCCTGTACTTTATGATGTAGTCCGGCAAAACGTAACCATCTTTACGGACCCTTCCATTTAAAGGTATTGATCATGTGGTCCATATCGGCCTGCAGGAAATCCTGCACCGGTTTTAAAGAATCTGCATTGGGGGTTACATCAAAATATAATGCCCCACGAATAAAGTGGTTGGTAGTATCACTTAAAAAGAATTGCGTGGCAGTAGCGGCATTTCCCCCAACTTTAAAAAAAACACCCCCGATACCATTGGGTGTTTGCATCAGGCTGTCATTGATTGAGTTAGATACTATATTGTTTTTATTTGTAAGCGTAAATGCATCATTCACCATCTTGTCAAATACATTGATCCCAAGTGAATCCCTGTAGCTGCCATCCTGCTTTTTTATTTTATATAAGGCCTTACCGCCAATAACTTTATAACTTAAAAATATCCTGCCGTGGAATTGGGGAAAGTCGATATTTATCCAGTAATCGTTTTCGGGATTAGTATCAAAATAGGTGCTGTCTTTTACTATCTGTGCGTAAGTGGGGTATTCAAAGCTGTAAGGGAAATCTGCCCGGTTAAATTGCTGGTAGCTGCGTAGAGGTAATGCTATATTGAAGTAGCCCCTTTTTTTTGAGATATATGGCGAATTACACGCGTAAACGAAAATACAAAAAATAACAAGCAGTGAGGAATAAAGAAGGGCTGTACATAACATTTTAATCTTTAGCATTATCCGCGTCTTTAAAACCTCCTGAGTAATTCGTTCAATAGGCAGGCTTATTTTGCCTGATTACAATCTTTACCTTATCGATCCTGTTTTTATTGATTCCGAGCGGGATAAAAGTAAAATCGCCACTTATTACTTCTTCTTCTACCTCAGGAAATTCGCCGGCTATTTCAAGCACCAGGCCGGCAAGAGAATCGCTGTCGCCCCGTACCCTTTCAAACGTATCGCCCGGCAAACCAATAATTTTACAAACATCATTGATCATCGTCCTGCCTTCAAAAATATAATTGTAATCATCGATCTTTTTATTGGCGCTTTCCTCGTCATCAAATTCGTCACGGATATCCCCGATTATTTCTTCCATGATATCTTCCAGCGTTACAATGCCGGATGTTCCGCCAAACTCATCCACCACCACGGCAAAGTGTATGCGCCGGTTCCTGAATTCCTGTAGCAGATCTTCAATCAGTTTTTGTTCATGCACAAAATAAGTTGGTCTCATCAAACTATGCCAGTCATAATTGTCAACTTTACTTGCATTTACAAAAGGCAGGAGGTCCTTGGTGTGCAGCATTCCCATCAGTTCATCGAGATTATTATTGTAAACCGGCAAACGGGAATAGTGGAGCTCTTCCACTTTTTTTATAATGTCTTCAAAAGTGCTGGTATATTCTACACCACTAACATCAAGCCGGGTACGCATGATTTGTTTAACCGTAGTATCACTGAATTTCCTGATGCCCTTAAGGATTTGCTTTTCCTCCATCGTAGCCTCATTTTCTGGTAACAGGTCGATTACATAGTCTAACTGGCTGTTATCAAGGAAAGAGGAATTATGGGGCGAAAATTTTTTCTCAATACCATCACTAAAACCTACAAGTCTACGGCTAAGGCGGTAAAAAATGCTATTAAAAATTTCAATTATCAATGATGCCGTGGAAGCAAACCATATCTTATGATGCGTTGCCCAAACTTTAGGTAACACTTCACCAAAAAGGACCAGCAGGAAAGTAACAGAAAATACTTTAATAAGAAAATTAACCCACCACGACAATTGGAAGGGATCGAGCAGATCTATGAGCAGCATATTTGATATCAGGATAATACCAATATTTACAAAGCTGTTTGCTATCAGCATGGATCCTAATAAAATTTTAGGCTGTTCCAATAAGGCAACAATACGCTTGAAAGAAGGCTGCTGCTTCGTTCTGAGCATATTAATATCTTTGTAAGTAAGAGAGAAGAAAGCAACCTCCGAGCCGGCTATTAAAAAAGAAAGCGTGAATAATAAGACTGCTAAAAAAATAAGCACCGCTGAAGCCGCAGGTGTTATTGCAAGGAGGGAGAAGTGCAAATTACCTGCACATTCAATAACCGAATGGTAATCCAAAACGATAGGTTTAGTTAAAAATATTTTTATCAGTCAAAAATTATAACCGCCCCGGTTTCATATCCTTTTCATTATTAAAAATCAAGAATAAAACCTTTAAGATACAGGGATATAAATATTACAACTGATATTATTGACTGGTTAAAAAGGCAGGCTGTCGGACTCCCCATCTTCAGGTGGAATATCGCCTATTCCTTCTATTCCTTCGCCGGTGCCTGTTGCCGTACTGCCGTCGCCTCGTTTATCAAGCATTATCAGGTTATCGCCCACTACCTCCGTCGCGAATTTTTTGTTACCTTCTTTATCTTCCCAACTCCTCGTTTTCAACCGGCCTTCTATGTATACTAAACTTCCCCGGTGCAAATATTTTTGAGCAAGTTCCGCTAATCCTCTCCACAATACTACAGTATGCCATTCAGTTTGCGAAATAAGTTTACCACTTCTGTCTTTATATGTTTCCGTTGTCGCCAGGGAAAATTTAGCTACCCCGATATTTCCTTCCAAAAATTGCATATCCGGATCCTTCCCCAAATTACCGATCAACATAACCCTGTTAACGCCTCTCATATAAATTAATATTATGTCAGTTAATGGTGGTAGTTTGTTCCCTAAAACAGGTTTAAAGATACATTTTTATCTTTTAAATAGTTACTGATAAATTTGGGGAAAGGCAGTTTTTGCAAGGCAGTTTTGCTCACCATTTTGTAACCATGCAAGGCTACTGGTTCGCTGATTTTGAGGCAGATAAACCGTCCCCGGATCGTTTGATGTGTTAAAAGTTGTTTATAAAAAGCAGAGATATGTTCCACTTCAAACTTGCTTTCTCCCAATAGGCCTTTGACGGTTTCAAGGTTTTCCAATAACAGGGGCCGTTCAGCTTCAATCAAGATAAATTCATACAGGTTTTCCCAAATATCCTTTGGGCCACGCTTGCGTACATAAACCTTTTTCTTATAAGCAAGTACTACATAATGGAACCACCGCGTTTTTTTTGTAACAGACTTTTCTTTAACAGGCAACTGATGTACAGACCCCTTCAAAAAAGCGGTACAGCGGCTTTTCATTATACATTCAGAACATAAAGGGAGCTGAGGCTTACATATCACCGCACCAAAATCCATCAGGGCCTGGTTATAATTGCCGGGCTGGTTTTTGTCAAGCAGGTCCGCAGCCAGGGAACTAAATAGTTTTTTACCCCCGGTACTATCAATGGGTACCGCTAGCCCAAAATAACGTGAAAGTACCCTGAAAACATTGCCGTCAACAACGGCGTGAGGCAGGTTGAAAGCAAAAGACCCGATCGCAGCTGCAGTATAAGGACCAATTCCTTTTAATGCCAGGATCTCATCATAATTATCCGGGAACTTCTCCCCGTGAACTGAAGTTATATATTTTGCTGTAGCTATCAGGTTCTTACATCGTGTATAATAGCCGAGGCCTTCCCAAAGTTTGAATACCGTCGTTTCAGGACTTGCGGCGAGGTGCCCGATAGTAGGAAATGCTTTTACAAAGCGGTTGTAATAATCCAATCCCTGTTTAACCCGTGTTTGTTGTAGTATGATTTCACTTAGCCAGATTTTATAAGGATCCTTTTCGCCCTTCCAGGGCATATCCCTGCTGTTGGTCTCCTTGTTCCACAGTAAAAGATTTTTTACAAAAAAAAGATGGCGGGACAGGTTTTTCATATCGTTTGTCCTTAGAATTGGCTGGATAAAGGGTTTAATTTTTCAACAATCTGTTTCATGCACCCTTTAATTTCACAGTAAAAAGGGACTTGCCAATAATATTGAATGTTAGTACCTGATAATCAGTTGCTAATATTGCTTTTTACAAATTTATTTATTATTTTTCCAGTAGCATACAACTTAAAACCTATTATCAATGAGAAAAGCAGACCTAATTTCAGAAATTTCCGATAAAACCGGCATTCCTAAAGTAGATGTAATGTTTACGCTGGAAACCATGTTTAAAGAGATCAAACAATCTCTTATCGCCGGCGAAAATATCTATATCCGTGGTTTTGGGAGTTTTATTACCAAAAAACGGGCTGCGAAGATCGGCAGAAATATTAAAAAAAATGTCGCAGTCGAAATTCCCGAACATTATATTCCCGCATTTAAACCTGCCAAGGAATTTGTTCAGGAAGTGAAAAGTAAAAAGTTCCCTGAAGGAGGCAAAGCGCAATAGCTTACCTTTACGCCTCAAATTTTTTTTGTGAAAAAACAGCAATTAATACTTTTGGGCATAGGGTTTCTTATTTTTTCTTCCCTGTTTTTTTTTGGTACAACGGTTGCAAAAAAAGATCCGGCAGATGCCCAGCCCGTAGGCAATGCCGCAACTGCTCCTGTTTTCAGCATTGAGAATTATATAGCAGATGCAAAAAAAAGCCTGTCTATCACGCAGTCGAATTATGTGAACCACCTTGAAAACAGCATTTCCAGGGGTGACTTTAAGGAGCAACAAATCAAAGTCTACAACCAACTTGCCTCTTTTTGGGATGATTCAGTACACCAGCATGAAATACATAATTATTACACTTCCCTTTCCGCTAAGTTGGTAAATTCTGAAAAAAACCTCACCTTTGCAGCCCAATTGATGTTAGATGAGTTAAGGAATGAGCCAGATCCGGCAAAACGAGGATGGAAAGCGGAGCAGGCAATCGATTTATTTGAAAAAGCTATTGCGCTCAACCCGGCTGATGAAAACCTTAAAGTAGGTTTAGGAAGCTGTTACGTTTTCGGGAAAGGAATGACAGGCAACGCAGAGGAAACGATGAAAGGGATCCAACAACTATTGCAGGTTGTCCGGAAAGATTCCATGAACATGAAAGCGCAGCTGGTATTGGGGATAGGCGGGGTAATTTCCAACCAGTACGATAAAGCGGTTGAACGTTTACAGACCGTATTGCGAACAGAACCCGGCAATCTTGAAGCAATCTCCTGGCTTGCAGATGCGTACGCCGCTAAAGGCGACAAGCCAAATGCACTTAAGTGGTACGAGATCAGCAAACGGATGGTCAATAATCCCGTTTATAGCAAAGAGGTGGATGAGCGGATAAAATTGCTGAAATAATTTAAGCACGGAACACTAGAAAATAACAGATTTAAAATTATTATTAACAACAAAAAGATTAGGTATGCCTTGTGGTAAAAAAAGAAAACGTCATAAAATTGCTACGCACAAACGTAAGAAACGTTTAAGAAAGAATCGTCATAAGAAGAAATAATTTTATTTTTCCCAGGTGCCGGCATCTCCAGGCCGGCACACTTATATCAGCATGTTTTAAAGTTTTTATTTACCATACTTTATCACTTCGTTGTACGTTATCCTTCCGTGATGTTATGGTTTCTAATTAAAAGTGAATTGATTGACAAAGGAATTAATTATAAATGCTGCACCCCAGGGCGTTGAAATAGCTTTATTGGAAGATAAAAAGCTGGTTGAACTGCACAACGAAAAAGCTGATGCCAACTTTGCTGTGGGGGACCTTTACCTTGGAAAAGTTAAAAAACTCATACCAGGGTTAAACGCTGCCTTCGTAGATGTAGGATTTGAAAAAGACGCATTTTTACACTATACCGACCTCAGCCCTTATGTAAAATCCATCCTCAAGTTTACCAATACTTCTATCAATGATCATTCGGAAAATGGTTTTGATTTTGGTAAGTTTTCCGTAGAGCCTGAAATCGTTAAAACCGGAAAGATCGCTGAAGTATTAAGTGGCCGACCCAATGTATTGGTTCAGATATTAAAGGAGCCAATAGCTGCAAAGGGACCGCGTTTAAGCTGCGAATTGTCTTTGCCGGGAAGATATGTAGTAATCACCCGTTTTAATGATATCATTGCTGTCTCCAGGAAGATCCACTCCAGCGAAGAAAGAAAACGGTTACATAAAATTGTTGAGGCTGTTAAACCCAAAAATTTTGGTGTGATCGTTCGTACTGCCGCTGAAGGGAAAAATACGGCTGAGCTGCATGACGACCTGCTTGCATTGGTACAAACCTGGAAAACCATCCAGGCCAATCTTAAAGATGCCGCTCCGCCTTCAAAAATATTAAGTGAGCAAGGCAAAGCAAACAGCATGCTTCGGGACCTGCTCAATGAAGATTTTAACCGGATCGTTGTGAATGACAAAAACATCTTTGCAGATACCAAAACTTATATACAACGCATAGCTCCTGAAAAAGCAGATATTGTTGCCTATTATAACAATGGGTCTCCCATATTCGATAGTTTTGGTATTACCAAGCAGGTTAAAGCCGCTTTTGGTAAAACAGTAAACCTGCCAAGCGGAGCCTATTTAATTATCGAGCATACCGAGGCACTGCACGTGATCGATGTAAACAGCGGCTATAAAAGTGTCAGCAATAACCAGGAACAGAATGCCCTGGAGACGAATTTAGAAGCAGCCGATGAAATTGCCCGCCAGCTTCGCTTACGAGACCTTGGAGGTATCATCGTGGTTGATTTCATTGATATGAAATTGATTGAAAACAAGAAAAGGCTCGCTGATGCAATGGAACAGTTTATGCGCAGCGACAGGGCAAAACATGCCGTATTGCCGATCAGTAAATTTGGCATTATGCAAATAACCCGGCAGCGCATGAAACCCGAGATGAATATCAATACTTCGGAAATTTGTCCAAGCTGTAACGGTAGCGGAAAAATATCTTCAACATTGATTTTGGAAGATGAAATTGAAAAGAACCTGAGCTACCTGATCATGCAAAAACATAAAGGGCTGACCATACAGGTAAACCCGATCTTATATACTTTTCTTACCAGTGGTTTTATATCAAAAAGACGAAGATGGAGCTGGAAATATAAGCAAAAAGTAAAAGTGCTTTCAAACTCTAATTATCACCTTACAGAGTTTCATTTTTTTGATGATAATGATGAAGAGATAAAATTATAACATAAATAAATCGCCCCATATATGGGGCGTTTTATTTATGTATACAGTTAACCCCGCCTTAATCGTCGCTTCTACTGGTATAGATCGTAATATAGTATACGAGCATCGCGATAGATGATAAAGCGGCAACCACATAAGTAAGGGCAGCCCACTTCAAAGCATCCTTTGCCTGGCCTTGTTCCAGATTTCTTGTAATATGTGCGTTTTCTAACCAGTTTAACGCCCTTGCGGATGCATCAAATTCAACCGGTAAGGTAACTACTGTAAATAAGGTAGACACAGCAAAAAGGACGATGCCGATCAATAGAACAATTTGGCTGCCCCCGCCAAATCCCATGATCCCTAAGCCTGCAAGTATAACCCATTGAGATACATTGGTACTGATCTGGGTGATCGGCACCAGCCTGCTTCGAAGCATCAACAACGAATATGCGGTAGCATGCTGCACTGCATGGCCACATTCATGCCGCTACAGCGGCAGCAGATACGTTTCTTCCTTCGTACACGTCCGGGCTCAGGTTTACCGTTTTCTTCGAGGGGTCATAATGGTCGGAGAGAAATCCTGGTACTGAAACCACCTGTACATCATAGATCCCATTTTCCTTCAACATTTTCTGAGCAACCTCCTTTCCGCTCAGGCCTGAAGAAGTAGGCACCATACTGTATTGCTTGAATTTGCTTTTTAGCCGGAACTGCACTAACATTCCCAGCAGCATAAAAATCACCGATATTGCAATTATTCCCATTGTCATGATTAAATATTTTTAATTGGTCAGGATTACCTATTCCGTTTGCCTTTCCAAGTTGTAAAAATTTGCGAAGCCTTATAGAGGAATATTTCCGTCTAAAGATTATTGATAAATGTTGGCAAAGCCCTTTAAGCGCGACATTAGCTAGCTTGATCCAAACAAATAAAAATGTCGCTTTATAAGGTTTAGCAAACATTAAAATTCCACTTCCCCCAAAATAAAGTGCCTGTTAAGCTTACAAGCTAAATGGATATGCATTTCTTCATAAATACAAAAAACATTCCTCTTTGATATCTTGCCAAAACTGCAATTGAATGAATAAAAATTACCTGGATACTGTCGCATTGACATATTCACGTAGAACTATGAGGAATGGGCATTCAAAAGGACCTTAAATAAAAAACCCTCCCGTAGCAGGGAAGGTTTTTATATTTATATGTTCTCTTTATTTATAATGAGCCGCGAGTCCTTTGGCAAGCTCGGCTACTTTTTTCAATCCATCTTCCGGTAACCCCCCTTTCTTGAATTCTGCCAGTATTTCAGGATACTTATTCTCCATTTCCAATAAAAAGTGCTCTTCAAAGGCTTTTACATTTTTTACGGCCACCTCTCTTAACAATCCCTGCGTACCCAAATAGATCATGGCCACCTGCTTTTCAACAGACATGGGAGAATATTGTAACTGTTTTAAAATTTCAACGTTACGTGCGCCTTTGTCAATTACATTCTTAGTTGCTGCATCGAGGTCGCCGCCAAATTTGGAAAATGCTTCCAGTTCGCGGTATAGCGCCTGGTCTAGTTTTAGCGTACCGGCCACTTTTTTCATTGACTTGATCTGGGCATTACCCCCTACCCTGCTAACGGAAATACCTACGTTGATGGCCGGCCGTATACCGGCATTGAACAAGTTACCCTCCAAAAATATCTGGCCGTCAGTGATGGAGATCACATTGGTAGGAATATAAGCCGAAACATCACCTGCCTGCGTTTCAATAATCGGTAAAGCGGTTAAAGATCCTCCGCCTTTAACCAGGTGCCTGATAGATTCGGGCAGGTCATTCATCTGTTGGGCGATATCATCTTTGGCGATTACTTTTGCCGCCCTTTCCAATAAGCGGCTGTGCAGGTAAAATACATCACCCGGGTAGGCCTCACGTCCCGGAGGCCTACGTAACAATAAAGAAACTTCACGGTAAGCAACGGCCTGCTTGGAAAGATCATCGTAAATGATCAGGGCCGGCCTCCCGGTGTCACGGAAAAACTCGCCAATCGCAGCTCCCGCAAAAGGAGCATAGAACTGAAGCGGTGCTGGGTCCGATGCGGAAGCCGCAACAATGGTAGTATAGGCCATTGCACCATGCTCTTCCAGCGTTTTCATTATTCCCGCAATTGTACTGGCTTTCTGACCAATGGCAACATAAATACAATACACAGGTTTGCCTGCCTGGTAAAATTCTTTTTGATTAATAATGGTATCAACACAAATGGCGGTTTTACCGGTTTGGCGATCTCCAATAACCAGTTCCCTCTGTCCGCGACCAATCGGGATCATAGCATCGATTGCCTTGATACCGGTTTGCAACGGTTCTTTAACCGGCTCCCGGAATATTACACCCGGGGCTTTCCGTTCAAAAGGCATTTCGTAGAGCTCTCCTGTTAAAGGCCCTTTTCCGTCAATTGGCTCACCCAATGTATTGATAACACGGCCGCTCATACCTTCTCCAACTTTGATAGAAGCGATCTGGCCGGTACGTTTTACCTTGTCTCCTTCCCTGATCGCTCCGCTGTCTCCCATCAACACCACCCCTACATTATCTTCTTCAAGGTTTAAGGCAATTGCCTTTACGCCATTGTCAAATTCCACCAATTCTCCACTGCGTACATTATTTAACCCATATACACGTGCGATACCATCCCCCACCTGTAATACAGTACCAACCTCTTCAAGATTTGCCCCTGCATTAAAGTTACTGAGCTGCTGACGTAGTATCGAGGAAATTTCATCAGGTTTGATTTCTACCATAATAAATTGAGTTTGTTTTTTACCCTGTTTAACATCAAATGCTGGGAAATATGGCCGCTCTTTTCCGGGTTAATTGCCGTGCATTCCAGGTTATTACATGGGAGTCATTAAAGGCTGCAAAGGTAGGGTATGACCAGAAGAATGGCAAAAAAATAAGCCAATTTCAAAAGAAAAATCCACCCCTGAACAGAGGTGGATCTTGCTAAGATATAAAGCACTAATAAGCTTTGATGTTATACTATTAAGGTTGCTTTGTTGTACCCAACCCGCAATCCAAAGCCGGAATCATTAATTTTTAATAAATTTAGTTTTTTCCAAAACATTACCTGCCGCATCCCTTACTTGCAGGAAGTATGTTCCGGAAGCCAGTGTATTTACGAATACATGTTTTTCATTAAGACCCGGGCTAACGGAAATATTATATTGCCCTGCTTTTTTCCCTGCCAGGTCGAATACCTCCATTGTAAGCATTTTCCTGTCGGCTGATATAATCTGAAAATTCAGTTTGCCGGACGTGGGATTTGGGAAAAGCCTTTTTATTACCAGCGCTTTTTCAGGAGTCTTTATTTTAATGATGTCCGAATATTTAAACGTTCCGTCCTTATCCATAATTTTTAACCTGTAAAAGGTATAACCTGAATAAGGCTTATCGTCGTTTGCGTTGTAATTATTTTCGGTATTCCCACCTTTTGCAGGGATTAGGCTGAAATGGTCAAAACTGTTTCCGTCAAAACTTTTCTCCACTAGAAATTCTTTGCTGTTGATTTCGCGGGTGGTTTTCCAGGTTAGGCTCACTTCATCACTTACCATCTTCCCTTTAAAATCAACCAGGGTAACCGGCAATACTGTTCCATTTAAAGTAAGGGTAAAAGTAGCCTTGGTGTTATCTACCCCGTCTACATAAATCAGGTAATTGGTATTGGCAGCTAATCCTGAGAATACCGGCAATGCCCCGTTCCTGGTAATGGTCCTGCATAACAGGGGTGAAGGAAATTCCTGGCCTGCCGGGCAGCTGTTTACCTGGTAAAGTGAGACCCTTACCCCGGCTCCCGCGCAGGTTCCCTGAACGGAAACAGGAAAACTGGCATAACCGCTTACTACGATATTCAGGTTTCCACCATCATTATCGGACCTGAAAGCATAATACGCATTGTTTGTAACACTTGTGCCTGTCACGGCACAATTGATATCATTATATACGGGATCTACAAACTTATTACTGGTGGCATGCACCAGGTCAAAAAAGACTGTAGTCCCCGGCGGGGTGCTAACGGTTGGGAAGCTGGGGCAATTATCAACAGGGACCACTATGCGGGGAAGGGGTACCATTTCAGTTCCTGGCAAATTATTGCATGAGCCATAGGTATTACCCTGTGGCGTAATACAATATAAAGCTCCCTGGAGAGCCGCGTAGTCCGGTGACCTTCTGCTTACGCCGGTTACAATAGCATAATTCATCAATTTACCGGGGTTCCTGTTTGGAGGAGAAGGGCCTTCATAATCATCATTTACATGTGCCAAACCCATGGAATGCCCTAATTCATGGAGCAATACAGTTTCCAGGTCTACCTGATTATACGGGCTTGGCGGCGAACAAGGCCCGCTGGTTATGCTGATGTTACCTGCTGATATACCCTGGTTCCTGATAACGATATCAAAACCGGTATTTTGTACCTGGTTAATTGTTACCGGGTTACAGATATTTGAGTAATAATAGCACGAGGCCAGCACACCCTCTGGCAAAGGGTTAGATCCTGTATTTGAATTATCGAACACGATTATATTTTGACCGTCGTTAGCCAAAGCCTGGCTGGTAGTAGTACCTCCTTCGGAAACATTATACCCGGCTATTTCTTTCCAGGTATTCAACGCCCTTTGAAAGGTTGCTTTTTCAGGAGCCGCATCTAGGTTGATCCCCCCGCCTGCCGTGCTGGTACTATAGAATACAGTCATTCCGCCATTGCCATTAAGATTCATTAAGTTAATTTCTTTGATAACCGTTCCACCTGCTCCTGTAAATTGCCGGGTAAGGATTGAATAGTTTACGGTTATAGGCCCGGGAGAATTGGCAGAGACCGATAAGGTATCCCTTACCTGGAAATTTCCTGTACCCGCGCGGTCTGGTACCCTCACTCTTATTTGATTGTCGGTCCAGGATACTATCAAAGGAGAGTTATAAAAAACTTTCACAGGAGTACCACCCGACCCGTCATTGGAATCGTCGAATAATATTGCAGATGAATCCTTTGGATTATTATTAAATCCAGACCCGTTGATTGTGAGCAAATTATTTGCAGGATCCAGCGTGGCTCCCGCATTTACCACCTGCGGAGAGAAAGAGGTGATCAAGGGAGCTAGCGGTGATTGCGGTTTTGCAAGCACCGGTATAATGAAAGATGGATTTACTATGACAGGCTGGTGGCCGGTTTTTTTAATCAATTCTTTGTATAACCCGTTTTCGATGCTGGCGTATCGAACAAAGGGTGCATTTGCGGTTGTTGCATTTAAATCATAAGTAAAACAGCCCTGTGCTCCGGCATATACATCAAACAACCGGTTGCCGGTAAAAGGGGAACGCAGCCCCATCGTATTGGGATAGCAGAATAATACAGCGATATCATCCTTTGCCAGGGTAAGCAGGTCGGTGGCTTCGATGCTCTCTGCTCCAACTGTTCCTCCTGTGGTCATTATTTCTACCGTAGCTAACTGCAGGGATCCCTTGAATGTTTTGTATACTTCCACGCTATGGGCTGTGTAAATCATTGTATGATTTTGGTTCCAGAAGGAGCGCTGCTCAGAAACCCTGCCTTCGATGATGTGGCTGGCATTTTGTATTTTCTTGTCGATATTAACCGGGTAAAGGGCCTGCGACAATAGAGCAACAGGGTTAATACACAAGCTTAGTATAAGTAAAGTAAAAAAAATTTTCATATTATTCGTTTAAAATTATTGTAATTTAAACATAAAAAAAACCACATACAAATGTGGCTTATAATATTTTTCCTGCATTACCGTGGTTACCTGATCCTGTGCAGATATTCATTATTTAGAAATTGCATTTTAATTTCCTTCAGGTCCGTGGCAATACTTGCATCTATTGATTTCCCTTCCGTTTCCAGGATAAATCCGCCGATCAATGCGGAGTCAACGATTGTTTCGAGGTCGATGCTGGCTGAGGGTATTTTGCAATACATTGGCCATTGCTATTTTTTACTGAATCGGTCAATGCTACTGCGGTAGTAATCCTAACCTTATGAATATTATTAATTTTACGAAATTCTACAAATGCACTTGCAATTTCCGGCAGATTCAATTTCTCGTTTTGAATAGTAAATGAATAAAGGCAGCCGTGAGAGCACCAACCGTCTGACTGGTCATTGATTCCAAGATTTTACCCTTCGTGCCGGCTTTATGATCGGGCTACGCAGCACTGCCACAAAATCAGGATTGCTTTTGCAGATGCGAAGGATAAATTTCATATCGTTGTATACCTCTTCCAACTGATTTTTTCAACTGCCAGATCAATGATACTTTTTGCGTACCGTAGCTAAGCGTGGGTTATTCATTTATATACTAATTTGAAAATTCGATGACTGAAACTGCCGGTTACGGCTGGTTTTCTTTTGCGCATTTGCTAATTCAATTTCGCTTCTTCCGCCAGTTTTTATAAAAATTTCCTGTTCCCCTTTATTTAGTTCGCGCAATATTTTTTCGCTCACTTCAATTACCAAATTACCTATCTGGTTTTTGAGATCGATGATGGCTGCCATCTTCTGGTGGTTGATGGTGACCTGGGCATCAGCGACAATCTTTGCTGCCTGTGCCTTGGCCTCTTCTCTTGCCTCACTGATTAGTTTATCTTTTATTTCTTTAGCCTCTCTTAATAGAATGGCTCTTTCTTCGCGCGCCTTTAAAAGGAAAGCTTCATTGTCGTTTTTCAATTGTGCCATCTCCAGCTTAACTTTTTCAGCAGAAGCAATCGAGTTGGCTATGTTTTGTTCCCTGTCTGTAAGCCCTTTGATGATAGCGGACCATGCATATTTTTTCAGAATAAAAAACACGATCAAAAATGCCAGTAGTGTCCAAACGAGTAACCCGGGAGAAGGTGTAAGTAATTCCATTTTTCTAAATTAAAACGTAAATCAATATTTATATCAGCTCTAGTTAAACTATTCAGTGGTAAAAATCATTAAGGTAACAGGTAGTAAGAATGGCCCAGGTATAGATAAATCTTTCAGGTGTTGCCAATCAAACAGGCATACCTATCTATGTATTCTTAAATTTATTTTTGCATGATCCTCACCTTTCCGGTGATCTCCAAACAAAAACCAATCTTTAATATTTCTCCACCTGCCTTGTTAAAAATTACTGCATCCGCCGTCCTGTACTTTGGATGCAGTAAGAATGCTGGGAACGTTTACAACGTAGCCAATAAGCCGATGATGATCGCGAACAGCGCGGCACCTTCTACCAATGCGGCAGCAAGGATCATGTTAGCGCGGATATCATTGGATGCTTCAGGCTGACGGGCAATAGCTTCTACAGCTCCTTTACCAATCTGCCCGATGCCGATACCAGCTCCAATAGCAGCCAGGCCGGCACCAATAGCACCACCTGCTTTAGCTACCGCGATGTCCATAATAACTAAATGTAAACTCATACTTCTGTTTTATATTGATTAAAAAAAACTTTATGGAATAAATTAAACGTTCCTTTATACAATGATCGCATCGTCATGTTCGCCCCCGGCATGATGCTCGCCTTCAAACGCCTGCCCGATAAATACTGCCGTAAGTATGGAAAAAATGAATGCCTGTAAAAAAGCTACCAACACTTCGATCATATAAATAAAAACAGTAAAAGCAATGGAAATTACGGAGGTTCCCCAGCCAATCACGGGCTTTATCTGGGCAAAAATAAATATAAGGGAGATCAAACAGATGATGATGATATGCCCGGCAACCATATTTGCAAAAAGCCTTATTATCAATGCAA
>JBBJMD010000140.1:0-10311 GCA_037719925.1 Ferruginibacter sp. | reverse complement strand
CTTCATGGCGGCTGTTTTTGTATTTCTGGTTTTTCGCATTCTAAAACCCGAAGACATATTGAAGGGGTTAGCAACAAACAGGTTGTTATTATCTTTCTGCTGCTTTTACTTTCTGCAGGATTTAAAAAACAGTTCGGCTACCGGTTTTTCAATTACCTGTTTAAATCAGATCTGTTGCCAAAACAGCTTTTACTGCGCCTCATCCTACAGCGTTAGCATGTGCAGGCCTTCAGTAGCTTCATGCCTTCCTGCACAAAAGTTAATTCCTCTTACAATGCGCTGACATATGTATCAGTAACCTTTTACCGTTTCTGTAACTGAATTCCCAAACCCACAAAATAATATCCCCCGTAAAACCCAAACGGCGTTGCTTCCAGGCTATAGATATTCACTCCATCCTGGGTGTTCCTGGCATCCTGAATACGATCCGGATATACATCAAATATATTATTAGCACCTGCTGTAATGGTGAGCCAGGATTTTGGTGTGAAGCTTAGGCTAAAATCCGTTAATAATTTAGAAGAGAAGTTTTCATCAGGATTTAGGGCAGGGTTGAAAAAACGGGTTCCGGTTTCACCAAAACGGGTGTTTCGTACAAGTACTCCAAACTTTTTTGTTTTATAATTTAACGAAAAGACGATCTTACTGTCAGGTTGCCATGTTCCAGTTTTCCTCTTTCTTCCCTGTGCGGGTGGTTGTATTTACTGAATCCCTGGAGCCTGCCGGCAGCTTTTATCTCCACCGTGTTCGTAAAATTTCCTGCAACATGGCTATCAGTTGCTTTTTTACTTTCCAGTCTTAAGCACTACATCCACTCCCTTGGTTTTAGTATTAATGGCATTTACGAAAAACTGCGCCAGCGTAACATCGGGAAATGGACGAAGTATTTCTTTTACTTGTTTATTGCTTGTATCAAATCTTCCGCTTAGTACAATTCTGTTTCTTATTTGTATCCAGTAAGCATCAACCGTCATGCGAATAGTATTGCTGAGGGCAGCCGTAATTCCCCCACTTACATTTACCGAACGTTCAGCAGTGAGATTAGGCAGACCGAAAGCCTGTGCTACCGGGCTCTCGTTACGAAAAAGGGCGCTGGTTGAAGGAGTGATGACTGGGCCTTTTACTATCAGGGTTCTGCTTAAAACGGTATAATAGCGCTGTTGCAAGCTTGGTGCGCGAAAGCCATTGTTCATGGAGGCTCTTATAGAAAATCTATCAGAAAGCTTGTAGCGGGCAGCAATTTTACCTGCCAGATTGCCGCCAAAATCACTGTAATTTTCGTAGCGGGCAGCCAAATCAACCAGTAACCGGCGTGCAACCTCCGTTTCAAAATCAACGTACGCTGCCGCAACATTGCGGCTTTTGTTTACTTCGTTTTCAGGAGACCAACCGCCCACAGTGGGTAACAAAGTATTTTTTGCCGGAGGGAATTGGGGTATCTATGCCGTAAACACAGTTGATGTTTACGATCTTACTACTAATGCCTGGTCAACCGCTTCCTTAAGCACCCGGCGGAATTTTATCACTGCGGTTTCCGCCAACAATAAAGTATATTTTACTGGCGGCGACCCATGGATAGGGCAAACTTCTAATGTAATAGACATATATGATAATAATACAGGTGTCTGGTCAACATCCACTTTGCAGGTTTCAAGAGGTTATCATGCAGCTATTGCAGTGAATGACATATTATATTTTGCCGGAGGAAAACCATCGCTAAACTCCCAACCAATCTGCTCGGTTGAAACATTGAATACTAACACAGGAGCCCGCACTTTAATGAATTTATCTAGCCCGGCATCCTGGCTTTTCAATGCCGGACAAAGTGTTGTGGCCAAAGACAACAAACTACTATTTCTCAGAAATGATGGCACGGCTGATGCCAATAAGTTCGATATTTATGACACCGCCTTAAACACCTGGTTAGTGGGTGTATTGCCCGTTAATATTGGAGGAGCCTCTATTATTTCTGTTAACAACACTATTTATATGGCGGGAGGAAAGGTGAACGGTGTTTTATCTGATAAGGTATATAAGCTGGAGTTTTAAAATTTTAAGTTATGAAACAGATACTAAAACTTATTGCTTGTATTTTATTGTTAGGTATTGTCATTTTTATTTCGTGCAAGAAAGTGCCTGTAACAACTGCACCTGCCGCCAATCATCCACCTGTTGCCAACGCCGGCCCCGATCAAACCATTACTTTAGCTGTCAGTCCAGTCACGCTTGATGGAAGGGGTTCTACCGATCGTGATAAGAATTTAATAAGTTATTTATGGACAAAGATTGCAGGTCCCTTATCATTTAATATTACCGATCCAAATGCCGTAAAAACGCAGGTAACAAATCTGGTGGAGGGCACTTACCGGTTTGAATTGAAAGTAACGGATGCGGGTGGATTATCTTCGAAAGATATTGTTCAGGTGATGGTTGCTAATGTTACTCCTATCGCTAATTGTGATGCTGGTAACCGGTCGTCCTTTAATGCAACCTTGTCAAGTATTGGGACTTTATCAGTGCCAAGGTCTCCGGCAGTCGGCGCACTGGGCAGTAAGGTTGTTTTTGCAGGAGGACGCTATGGCTATACTTGTTTTGAGGAGGATTATCAATTTCTGAATACTGCCTCATCTGCAATTGACATATATGATGTTAATTCACGTCTGTGGTCCACTGCACAGTTGACCAAAGCAAGAGCAGACATAGGGGTTATTAGTAATGGAAACAAAATATTTTTTGCAGGGGGCATTGATAATAAAGGCGTTTATGATAACATTGATATTTACGATGTTTCTACCAATACCTGGACGCTGGCACATCTAAGTGAACCAGGAAGTAGCGTAGCTACCGCTTCGCTTGGCAGTAAAGTTTTTTTTGCAAATTGGCATGTAGTTGACATCTACGACCTCTCCACTAATCAATGGTCTACTGTAAAGCTACCGGTACCAAGAGCTGGTTTAATCGCAGCTACTGCAGGTAACAAGGTCTATTTCGCAGGGGGAAATGTTAAGACAATTGATATTTACGATAATGCTACCAATACCTGGTCGACCTCTACTTTACAATATCTGTGGGGAGAAGGAATATCAGGTATTGGAGTAGGCGATAACATTTATTGGGCAGGATTAGGAATTGATGCGACTGGTGTTGGTCAGGCGAAGTTTGTGGAAATCAGAAACGTTACAACTGGCAATACAACCACTGGTTGCTTGACTTATGACAGATACCAACCTGGTATTGCATTAAAAAACGACGACATTGTGTTTTTCGGCGGAAGGGAACCCACAAGGCTATTAGATATTTATAACACAACTACCGGTAAATGGTCGACCGTCGGTATCTTAAACGCCATTTTTATAAACGCCGGTTTTGTCAGTTTAAATAATACAATTTATGCAGGGGGTGGATTTAAAGATAACAGCTGTGCTTATACAGACCGGGTTTATACACTTAGTTGGTGATAGTTGATAATAACAATTCAATATAAGTTATGAAGCACCTAAATAAAATAAACGTTCTACGGGCAGTGACGACGATGCCAGGAGAATGGATATTTATGATGCGTCAGCCAATGCGTGGTCTATTGCACAGTTGAATAAACCGCTTTATTCTATTGCAATTGCTGCCAGCAACCAGGTATTTATTGGCGGGGGGCAAGTGGAAGCAATTGGGTCATCCCGATGGACCTTCACTAATCGGGTATGGAAGCTACAGTTTTAAAAATCATATTAAAACCTCAATTATGAACACGATCGTAAAATTTACTGCATGTACTTTATTGTTAGGAACTGTATTTTTTTACTCCTGCAAAAAGGAACCTCTAACCACAAACAGCAACGGCACAAATAAACCGCCTATAGCTAATGCAGGGCCCGACCAGGTAATTAGCCTGCCACAGGATAGTACGGTATTAGACGGGGGTGCTTCAACCGATCCTGATGGAAACATTGTTTCCTATGAATGGAGAGTGATCGCTGGTCCTTCTTTGTAATATAGTTACAAGCCTTACAAGATTTTATATCCATCCATAGGTAATCGCTTTACCCACAAGTTCACCTGTATTATTAAGTTTCTTTTTGTGCAGCATATTTTTACGGTGGGTGTCAACAGTTTGTTTGCTGATGTTTAAAATGCTGCTGATCTGCTTACTTAATTTACCCTCAATTAAAAGCTTAAGTACCTGTTTTTCTCTTGTGGTAAAATCTTCCTTGCTTTCTGTCAGCTTATTATTTAAATCAACATCCGGGTATGATGATTCACCATCCATTCCTATAAAAGATAATACAGGCTTTCCTTCTTTTTTCAGATATGTGATGTCTGTATGAACACCCAAGCTTCTAAGGAACCTGCCATTTTCGTCATGTTCAATTATTACTCCCTGGTAAAGTATCCGTGCATAATCGCCATTTTTTTTCCTGTAACGGACATCGTGCCTCACTTTATACTTCATTAATTTTTCTATCGGCAATTGTGAAAAAAACTCTATCATTTTATTTCCGAAAGTCAAAAAATAAGGTAAGTCATTTGGATGAATTCTTTCGTTCATAAAAAAAATATTGAACTCAGATGGATTATAGCCAATTACATCTTTTACTTCTTTGCTTACAAAATCGAAATCCAAACTATGATGATTGAGAACAAAATAATAGGAATCGCCAACCAGGAAAAAATTCCAAAGTTTTTTATATAAATCAAGCTCTAACTTCAACAACCCCGGCGTAGTTGACTCGTTGGTAAACCATTTGAACATCTTATTGAATTCATCATTAAAAAGTTGTTTTTGCATTATATTGTATTTAAAAGCAGTTGATAAAAGCGAGGCTTATGCAAAATATAACACCTGTATCAGCAAATAAGGTATTTGTCAAATAATTTTTTTAGGGGATTAATGGATTGTTTTTGCGATGGTAATTTTGAATATAGTTACAAGCCTTACAAGATTTTATATCCATCCATAGGTAATCGCTTTACCCACAAGTTCACCTGTATTATTAAGTTTCTTTTTGTGCAGCATATTTTTACGGTGGGTGTCAACAGTTTGTTTGCTGATGTTTAAAATGCTGCTGATCTGCTTACTTAATTTACCCTCAATTAAAAGCTTAAGTACCTGTTTTTCTCTTGTGGTAAAATCTTCCTTGCTTTCTGTCAGCTTATTATTTAAATCAACATCCGGGTATGATGATTCACCATCCATTCCTATAAAAGATAATACAGGCTTTCCTTCTTTTTTCAGATATGTGATGTCTGTATGAACACCCAAGCTTCTAAGGAACCTGCCATTTTCGTCATGTTCAATTATTACTCCCTGGTAAAGTATCCGTGCATAATCGCCATTTTTTTTCCTGTAACGGACATCGTGCCTCACTTTATACTTCATTAATTTTTCTATCGGCAATTGTGAAAAAAACTCTATCATTTTATTTCCGAAAGTCAAAAAATAAGGTAAGTCATTTGGATGAATTCTTTCGTTCATAAAAAAAATATTGAACTCAGATGGATTATAGCCAATTACATCTTTTACTTCTTTGCTTACAAAATCGAAATCCAAACTATGATGATTGAGAACAAAATAATAGGAATCGCCAACCAGGAAAAAATTCCAAAGTTTTTTATATAAATCAAACTCTAACTTCAGCAACCCCGGCGTGGTTGACTCATTGGTAAACCAAGTAAACATTTTGTTGAATTCATCATTGAAATCTTTTGGTTTCATAAATGATATTTTAATTTGTCATGTATGGCTTATATAAAATGCCAATGCTTGCATCAGTAAAAAAGTAAGGGTATAAACTTTCAGATTAATTTATTCTCTTTATGACAGAGGTTGAATTTCTTGTGTTTAAGGTTTTAGAAACTTGTAAAACTTCACTACCTATAAATCGGTATTGCTTTCAGCTAAATACAAAAGTAAATTTATCAAAAAATTCATTCACTTAAAAATTTACAATCATGAAAAAGATTTTAATCCTCGCAACGGTTGCGTTTGTAACACTTAACTCCTGCAAAAAAGATAAAGACATGGATGACAAAACTTTTGCTGGTCCAGAGGTTCAAATGGGATCTGGTATGGCACGTTCATGGATCACTCTCAATCATAAAGGTGTGCCCAAAGTAATTGGTGTAGAAATGACAGATGAGGTGCTATCAGCATTACCAAAAAATAATTTTAGTGTTGTTGTACCTATGCCTGACAAAGCCAAAGAAACTACGCCATTCGATCATTTGTATATAACATGGGCTGCAAATGGCCACCCCCTCCCGGGCACGTTTATAGGGCCACACTTTGATGTTCGCTTCTTCATGACAAGTCTTGAAGAACATTTGGCTATCCCCGCTCCCCCGGCAGCAGGATTTACTAACCTTCCACCAGCGGGTTATATGCCTGCCACCTATTTTCCAGATGCTCCTGTCCCTCAATTAGGTTTACATTGGACAGACAAAACCTTTCCAAACCCGGTTACGAAAGCGCTGATCCTTGGTTCTTATGATGGCAAATTTACATTTGTGTCTCCCATTATGATACTGGAAGTATTACAAAGTGGACAAAGCTTTTCCATTCCCTATGCACAACCACAATATTTTGCTGAACACACCTGGTATCCTACTAAATATAATATTTACTTCGACAAGGCTAAACAGAAACATTATGTAACACTTAGTGATTTTGTTTTGAGGTAACAGGAAATAACAACACAAAAAATGAGATTAATTATTAAATCGCACTCAATAATGAAGTGCGATTTTTCAATTATATTTTTTAAAAAAGAGCTTAGGTTGCCTGCAACGATAAAATAAACGGCATTATATCCAACAAAGATTGGAAGTTAGATTTTTAAAATGCAATCATGAAAATAGTTATAAAACTTTCTGCTTTTCTTTTGTTGAGCGGATTATTATTTATATTTCCTTCAAAAAAGAACTTTTATGCGAGGGTTGCAAAGACGGCAATAAGCCCCCCCATCGCAAATGCCGGAGCCGATCAACCATCACTTTACCAAAAGATAGTGTAATGCTTGATGGGAATGCTTCTACCGATCCTGATGGTACCATCACTTCTTATAAATGGATAAAAATTTCAGGACCCCATTCATCAAACATTATAAAAGCGGATTCATCAAAGCCAGTCGTAATAACTTTAGTGGCGGGTGTTTATCAATTTGAATTAACGGTAACCGATAATGGCGGATTATCGGCGAAGGATACAGTACAGATAATGGTAAATAATCCTAACGTTAATCAACCGCCTGTTGCTTGTGCCGGTGCAGATCAAACCAACACTTTACCTGCTAATACAGTAACCCTTGATGGCAGTTGCTCCGCTAATCCCGATAATAATATTAACAGTTACGCATGGACAAAAATTTCAGGACCGCTAACCTTTACTATAGCGGATGCAAGTGCTGTACAAACACAGGTGAATAGTTTTGTACAAGGTGTTTATCGGTTTGAATTAAAGGTAACAGATGCTGCAGGTCTGTTTTCAAAAGATACAGTGGTGATAACTGTTCGTCCTGAATCACCAGTATGCGATAACAGCACTAGAGCCGAAGTGACTGCACGATTGACACCCATTGGTACACTTTCAAAGCCAAGACAAGGAATGGCTGTGGCGGCGGCAGGAAATAAGATTGTTTTTGCAGGAGGATCGGGGTCTTCAGACTGCCCGGAATGCTTTGGTTCTTCAAGAGTCGACATTTATGATACTGCTACCAAAACCTGGTCTACAGCCGAACTAAGCCAGGGGCGCTGGGGCATTGCAGTGGTAGCTGCCGGTAATAAAATATTTTTTGCCGGAGGCGAGCACGGTGACGGGGCTTTTGATTCATACTACTCGAACGTTGATGCTTCTACAAATAAATGGTCTGTAGCCTCCCTCAGCCAGCCGCGCAGTAAAGTTGCAGCGGCACTGGTGGGCAATAAAGTGATTTTTGCCGGTGGCGAAAAGAACATAAATTATGAATGCAGCGACAGAGTAGATATTTATGATATTCCGGCAAACAGCTGGTCTACTGCTTCATAAGTATATCACGAGCTTACATTTCGGCCGTGGCATTAAACAATAAAATTTACTTCGCCGGAGGCAGCGTTGATAATAGATCGTATGCTCCAACAGATAGAATAGATGTATTTGACAACTCCACGAATTCCTGGTCCACATCCGCTTTAAATGAACCGAGGTGTTTTCTTGCCGGCATAACAAAAGACGATAAAATTTACTGGGCAGGTGGCTTTAAAGGAGGTGGACTCGGTAACATGTTGTGTTCGGTGGAAATAAGAGATGCAACTGCACAAAGCAGTACAACTGCCTATTTATACAAGCCTGCGAACTGGTGGAATAGCGGCGGTCAAAATGCTGTAATTAAAAATAACAACATTGTCTTTATGCGAGTTGGCTCGGACGTGGATGACGCCGATAAGTTTGATATATACGATGTAACAACTGGCCAATGGTCTATTGGTTTGTTGCCTCAAAGTATTGCAGGAGCGTCAGTAATTTCTGTAAACAATACTATTTATGTAACGCAGGGCAACAAGGTTTGGAAGCTCGAGTTTTAAAATTTGAAACATATAAACTGTTCTTTATGAAACCTATCATTCTTCACGTGTTCATTATGGCGCTTGTGATGATGGTTTTTACTTACTCAGGCCAAAGAGGTTGTACCCGCCACTGCAGCTGATAAACTTGTATTTGCCGGTGGAACAATTTATAACCCGTCGTCCCGTTATAAGTCAACAATGCGGTAGATATTTATAACTTATCAACCAATACCTGGTCAACGGCAAGATTAAGCGAAATCCGCGCCGGAATAACGGTGGCGACAGTAGGTAATAAAATTTTGTATGCCGGCGGGTTTGGCAACGGCAGTTCTTCTTCCCGGGTGGATATTTACGACGCTGCTGCAAATACATGGTCAACAGCAGAACTTAGTATGGCCCGAAGCCAAATGACAACTGCTGTGGCAGGAAATAAAGCTTTTTTCGCAGGATGGGAATATAACGCATTTACAAACAGGGTCGATATCTATGATGCTTCAACCAACATGTGGTCTACCGCCGAATTAAGTGGGGCACGTACAGGTATGTCAGCCATTGCTGCCGGCAATAAAGTCTTTTTTGCCGGCGGCTATAGAAAGTATGACGGAATCGATGAAGTTCCTTATGACTTTTCAACCAGGTTGATATCTATGATATATCTACCAATACGTGGTCGACGGCAGAATTAAAGGAAGCCCGGAGTGGAATGGCCGCAGCCGTTGGGGGAAATAAGGTGTTCTTTGCAGGCGGTGACAGTTATTGGCCGCGCGACTCAGGGCCAGTAGTGTTCTCGAATGTGGTAGATATTTATGATATTTCGGCAAACACCTGGACCAGAGCGCAATTAAGCGAACCACGAGCTGATATCGCAGCAGCCACAGCAGGCAATAAAGTATTATTTGCGGGTGGTTATAGAAACAGCAAAGTGGACATTTATGACGCATCCTCCAATAGTTGGACTACCGCCCTTTTAAGCCAGCCAAGAATTGTTTCTTCAACAGCTACCTTGGGCAATAAGGTTTTGTTTTTTACCGGCGACCCCAATTATAATCGCATGGATATTTACGATGCTTCCGCTAATACCTGGTCAACGGCAGAATTGAATAAATCCCTTTATTCTATTCCAATAGTTGCCGGCAATCAGGTGTTTATCGGTGGAGGAGAAGTGCATACTATTGGTACATACGCCGATCGTAAACTTACCAGTAAGGTTTGGAAGTTTCGGTTTTAGGATTACTTAAAATAATTACTAAAATTTTTTGCTGAAACTGCTGGTGTACGTCTTCTTTATCTGAAGGTAAACCCGAACATGGGGTGCCGCAGTAACGACAGAATTTTTTTTGGGGCAGGAGGAGAGGTGAATGGTGTTTTGTCTGATAAGGTATAGAAACTGGAGTTTTAAAATTCTTCAACCATGAAACAGATACTAAAACTTATTGCTTGTACTTTATCGTTAAGTATGGTAATTTTATTTCCTGCAAAAAGGAACTCTCCTGCGAAAGCTGCAGAGACGGCATTAATCCACCTATTGCAAATGCCGGTAGAGATACAAACAAATGCCACCTACATTCCTTATGAAGTAATGCTTCATAGACTTTCTTGCTATGTTGAGCATACCCATGTAACCGCCTTCGGTTACCTGCACCAATTCACCGGTCTTCTCATTAACTGCCATCACTTCGCCTGGTACGCGGCCTGATCTAAATATGAGCCATTGCCCGTCGGACGTCCACTGGTTATGAGTCTGGTAAATTTTTGAATCACCCGTTTGTGTACTGG
>JBBJMD010000139.1:0-10343 GCA_037719925.1 Ferruginibacter sp. | reverse complement strand
TCCCTTTCCCGGGAATGCTTTCTACCTTAATGGTGCCGTGATGTGCATCTACCATTGTTTTAACATAACTTAAACCAAGACCAAAGCCTTTTACATTGTGAATATTACCCGTATGGGCCCGGTAGAATTTTTCAAAAATACGGCTTACAGTTTCTTTATTCATACCGATGCCATTATCCTCGATCTTAATGCGGAGCTGGTTACCCGCGGTTTGGGTACAGATATTAATCTGGAGATTCTCTTTTGAATATTTTACAGCATTGTCAAGGAGGTTGCTGATCAGGTTCGTAAAATGAACTTCGTCGGCTAAAACAAGGTCCCGGGGAGCTTCCAGTTTGGATTCCAATTGCCCGTTTACCTGGTCTACCTGCAGGTTGATATTGTTCAATGCGCTGGTGATCAGGTCATGGGCATGCAGTTTTTTCAGGTTGAGTTGAACCTCCTGCTTATCAAGCAAGGCCGCCTGCAGGATGGTTTCCACCTGCTTGTTCATCCGCTTATTTTCTTCCTTGATAATTCCCGTAAAATAATTCATCTTTTCCCTGTCGTTGATCACTTTTTCGTTCTTCAGCGCATCCACTGCCAATGAAATGGTAGCAAGGGGTGTTTTGAATTCATGGGTCATATTATTGATGAAATCGGATTTTATTTCACTCAGCTTTTTTTGTTTCAACAGGGCCCTTACCGTTAGAAAAAAAGCGGTAATGATGATCACTGTAAATATCACGGCACCAATGATGAACCAGGTCATCGATCTCCAGATGAGCTTTTTTGCATGGGGTACGGTGATCCAAAGTACCTCCTGCGGAGAAATACCCTCCGAAAGGCTGCCGCCAGGTGACTCAAGCGGAATCACGTGCATGCGGTTATTGGCCGAATCGGCATATAGCTTGTAAAAATTTTCTGATTGAACCTCATCTCCGATCAGGGTTGTTGAACTGATGGCAAATTCAAAAGGTATCTTCCGGAGGTTTTGTTTTTCGAATGCTTTTCTTATGATGGTCCGGATATCGTCGCTGGAATAACGTTGAATTATGGTAGGTTTAAATATTTCAAGCTGCAATTTTTCGCTTGGGAACAAAGGCTCATTTTTTCTTCTCATAGGCATTAAGTTGCCTTTTTCTTCCATCAGGTCGGAAGCAGCCTGCGCGGTGGCTACACTTACATGCTCATAAAACTTTTGCTCTTCGGACTCAAGGGAACCTTTAATCCACAGGTATTGAAAAAAAATAATTCCAAGAAGGGAAAGCAGTATAAGTAAGGTAATAATAGGAAAAATTCTCTTCATTCTTATAAAAGTAAATGAATAATGGGCGCTAAAATAATATAATGCAATGAAAGAATAAATTTAGCAAAGGTTTGGAACTTAATAGCCGCTAAAAAAAAAGTTTGCACAATATTAGCACTACAAAAAATAATCAGTTATCGCCGGCTACCGGAATTTTATTAATTGCAGACCCTTTTTTAAAGGACCCTCATTTTATGAGGACTGTGGTATTTATTTGCGAACACCACAGCGAAGGCAGTTTTGGCTTTGTGTTGAACAAACAATATGAACTTACACTTGATGAACTAATAACCAGCTTTGAAGGATTCCCTATCCCTGTTTATTACGGAGGACCCGTTCAGGTAGATACGATCCATTTCCTGCATCAATACCCGGAGCTGATACCAGGGGGCCAGGAAGTGATGAAGGGGATATATTGGGGTGGTAATTTTGAGATGGTGACCAACCTCGTTAAAAACAATGAAATAGATTATAATAAGATCCGTTTCTTTTTAGGATACAGCGGGTGGAGCGAAGGGCAGTTAAATGATGAATTAAAGGAAAAAACCTGGTTAACCGTGGCGGCTACGCGAAGATTAATATTTCATCCCTACCCTGATGAAATATGGAAAGACAGCCTTAAACACCTGGGGGGCGATTATGAAATGATGATCAACTTCCCTATTGATCCACAATTAAACTGACCACCACTCTTTCATTAGCGGTGCCAGGGGATTAGAAACCCTGCTTTTTTAGTACTATTCCGGATCAAATCCCCCGGTATGGGTAAAGGTACTATTTCAATTTTCCTGCTCTTGTAAACAAACAGCCTGGATATTTATTATCTTGAATAAATGTTATACGGCTTTGTAAAAATTATTGCAAGGATAGCCATCAGATTTTATTGCAGGGACATCCGTATGAACAAACCGGCACTGTTAAAGATAGACGGCCCTTTAATACTTGCATCAAATCATCCTAATTCATTCCTGGATGCAATTATTTTATGCACGCTATTTGATAAACCTGTTTACTCGCTGGCGCGGGGAGATGCCTTTAATGGCAAACTGATAACGAAACTTTTATTATCCCTTAAATTGCTGCCCGTTTACCGGGTTAGCGAAGGAGTTGAAAACCTTGAAGAAAATTACAAAACCTTTGCCCTTTGCAAGGAAATTTTTGAACGCAATGGCGTGGTGCTAATTTTCAGTGAAGGCAAATGCATCAATGAATGGCACCTTCGACCCTTAAAAAAAGGTACAGCACGACTTGCCCTCAGCAGCTGGGCAGAGGGCATTCCTGTGAAGGTGTTGCCCGTCGGAATCAATTACAGTTCCTTTGAAAAATTTGGAAAAAATATCCGCCTGTTTTTTGGTGAATTTATAACCGCAGGCCATATCAATTTAAATGATGGCCAGGGCAAATCAATACAGGATTTTAATTCAAATCTTCAAAAGCAATTACAGCCCTTTGTTTTTGAGATCGGTAAAAATGACCAGGAGGAATTAAGGCGGCATTTTTTTATTTCCCAGCCTGCCGTAAAAAAAATAGTACTTCTCTTTCCTTCCGTTATTGGCTGGATATTGCATGCCCCGCTATATTACCCGGTAAAAATGGTCGTTGCAAAAAAAACAAACAGCTCCGACCATTTCGATTCGCTTGTGGTTGCCTTGTTATTTTTGGCTTATCCTTTATATGTAATGATAATAACCCTTACGGCGCTAATGATGACCCATCGTTGGTATGTTGTTATCCTACTGGTCGTTTTTCCCGCTACGGCCCGGGCACACTTACTATTAAAAAAACAACTCTCCTGATCGCGCCTTTCGCAAGAAGCGGAATATCAATTCCCGGAAAAACAAAATTGCAATTCCCCACTCCCATTTACCCAAAAGAAAATTAACCGGTTGGAGACCGGGTTCATTAAAAAAGCCCTTGCATTAAGCAGGGGCCCCTTTCATTTTATTCAAGGATTTGTTTATGATTCCTCCTCCGCACCCTCTATCAATACAATGGTTTTATTATTAAGAACCTCCACAAATCCACCCTGAATAACATAAGATGTCGTGGCTGTTTTATCGGTCAATATTTTTAATTTACCCGCTTTCAAAGCGCTCACCATGGGTGCATGCTTGTCGAGCACTTCAAAAGAGCCGGAAATACCTGGCAACTGAACACCATACACTTCGCCACTAAATATTTTTTTTTCCGGGGATAATATTTCTAATGTCATCTGTTAATATTAAGATTTGAAACCAAGTGCAAGAACCAAACGCCATGAAAAATAATGGTGACCATTAAGGACTCTAGGCTTGCGCCGCTTCCATCAGCTTCTTGCCTTTTTCAATAGCGTCTTCCAATGTACCTACCAGGTTAAAAGCAGCTTCAGGATATTCATCAACTTCACCATCCATAATGGAATTGAATCCACGTATGGTATCTTCAATCGGCACCAATACGCCTTTTAAACCTGTGAACTGCTCCGCCACGAAAAACGGCTGGCTGAGAAAGCGCTGCACCTTTCGTGCCCTTGACACGGTTTGTTTGTCATCATCACTCAACTCATCCAAACCAAGAATAGCGATAATATCCTGCAGTTCTTTGTATCGCTGCAAAATGAGCTTTACCCGGTTGGCTGTATTATAATGTTCATCACCCACAATGATTGGCGTTAATATTCTTGAGGTTGAATCCAATGGATCAACGGCCGGGTAAATTCCGAGATCGGCAATTTTACGGCTTAAAACGGTAGTGGCATCCAGGTGAGCGAAGGTAGTTGCGGGAGCAGGGTCTGTCAAATCATCCGCCGGTACGTATACGGCCTGAACGGAAGTAATAGAACCGTTTTTTGTTGAAGTAATTCTTTCCTGCATTAAGCCCATTTCAGTGGCGAGTGTTGGCTGGTATCCTACCGCGCTGGGCATACGGCCGAGAAACGCCGATACTTCCGAGCCGGCCTGTGTAAAACGGAATATATTGTCTACGAAGAAAAGAATGTCTTTACCCTGCGTGGTTCCATCTCCGTCACGGAAATATTCAGCGATCGTTAAGCCGCTCAAGGCCACCCGTGCCCTGGCTCCGGGCGGTTCGTTCATCTGGCCGAAAACAAAAGTTGCTTTTGATTCTTTCAGCTCATCCATATTCACTGCGCTCAGGTCCCATCCGCCCTCTTCCATACTATGTTTAAACTTGTCGCCGTAGTTCATGATACCCGCTTCGATCATCTCCCTCATCAGGTCATTTCCTTCTCTTGTTCGTTCCCCTACCCCTGCAAATACGGATACTCCACTATATGCCTTCGCGATATTATTAATCAGTTCCTGGATCAAAACTGTTTTACCTACTCCTGCACCACCAAATAACCCGATCTTACCACCTTTTGCATATGGCTCAATAAGATCGATCACTTTGATCCCTGTAAATAAAATCTCGTTGGCAGTACTCAGGTTTTCAAATAATGGCGGCTTGGCATGTATCGGCCGTCCTCCTTCTTTGCTTACCTGGGGCAAACCATCAATGGCATCACCGGTCACATTAAATAAACGGCCTTTAATTGCATCGCCCACCGGCATAGCTATTGGCTTCCCGGTATCCACTACAACCATTCCTCGAACAAGGCCCTCTGTTCCATCCATGGCAATGGTGCGCACACTGTCTTCACCCAAATGCTGCTGCACTTCCAGTACTAGTGTATCACCATTATCACGTTTTAATTCCAATGAATTTAATATTTCTGGGAGATTGCTGTCATTGTCAAACTGCACGTCCACTACGGCACCGATGATAGACTTTATTTTTCCGGTATTGGCCATAAACAAGATTTTATTGGTTTAGCTCTGTTTTCAGGGCGCAAAGGTAAGGGTTAGGGATTAAAATTTGAAATTTGATATCAGAAATCCTGACCTGTTGACTTTCCTGATTAGCAGTGCCAGGCGTGCCTGAACTACGCGCTGACCCTGCTCAAATACAAGGTGCGCTTACTTGTTTAAAAAATGAAAGGATTGGTTTATCACGCAATTTGCCAGCGAAGTGTTCCCCTACCAATTGAGCTGCCAGCCGGAATGGCAATTATAGATTCTCCAGTAGATTCATGCCTTAACCTTTGTTTTACTTTTAATTTTATATTTTCGTCTTTATATCCGTAATGCAGTTCCTTTTCAAATCCAGAGCCGGCAGGCTTTATCGATCCCCGGATATAGATCAGCAGAATCGACAACAACAAAACACCGGCATCAATGATAAAGCTCTTGGGCATCATATTTAAAGTGATCAATTTATTTGTGGTCGTGCTTTATTTATCTGCCTGTCTCATCCCATTTTTGCCGGCCGGAAAATATTGGATGGTTGCTGTTTTAGGTTTGGTATTCCCCCTGCTTTTTTTGGTGGTTGTCCTTTTTTTTGTAGGCTGGATATTTGTAAGGTCCAGATGGTGGGCTCTTTCATTTATTGCACTGGCGGTAAGCTGGCAGCAACTTTCAGCTGTGGCGGGGCTCAATAGCAGGAAAGAATTTGCTATTGCTAAACCGAATGAAACAATCAGGGTGCTAAGCTGGAATATTTCCAGCTGGGGGCAGTCAACCAAAAGTAACAAGAACGGAAGGAATTACCAGTCATTAATGCTGGAGACAATAAAAAGCCAGCAGGCAGATGTTCTTTGTTTCCAGGAATTCTGGGACAAACGATATCCGAATTCTAAATACTCCCATATACAGGCATTTAAGGAAATGGGTTATCCCTATTACTATTTCGCCACAACCACAAAGGTCCGGTATGAGATAGGGGTGGCAATTTTTTCCAGGTATCCCATCGCCGACACGGGTAAGTTTTCTTATGGAAAAGAAGATTTTGCCGAACACCTTATTTATGCAGATATCCGGATTAACCAGCAAAAGGTAAGGGTATTCACCACTCATTTGCAATCTGTGCGTTTTGAAGACGAAGATTACTCGGCCATCAGTAAAATAAAACATACCGATGAAAGTGGACTGAAGGATTCAAAATCCATTGTCCGGAAACTTAAAAATGCCTATCATTTCAGGGGTACCCAGGCTGATATGGTAGATCGGCAAATTAAGGAAAGCCCATACCCTGTTATAATTTGCGGGGACTTTAATGATGTTCCGAATTCTTATACTTATTTTACCATCAAAGGGAATTTACAGGATACTTTTGTCAAAAAGGGCTCAGGCCTCGGGAGAACCTTCCGCTATATATCACCAACTTTAAGGATAGATTATATCCTGGCAGATAAAAAATTTAACGTAGCGCAGTTTAACCGGGTAAACGTGCCCTATTCTGATCATTACCCTGTAGTTAGCGATATTGGATTCCCCTCCCTTTGACCAGTCCATGTACGATAGCGGTTTTAGCCAGGCCTTGGGGATTGTATTATAAGCGTTCTGCTATATCTTTAACAGCGGCACAAATCACAATAAAGAAGTAATTTTGCTGCTCAGCTATTAATTATGACTACAGAAACCAAAAGACAGAAACAGGTTGCAGGCTTGATCAATGAAGAGATCAATGATATACTCCGGCGTATGAACCTGCTTATGCCTGCCGATGGTGGAATGATATCCATTTCTACTGTAAAAATTACTCCTGATCTTTTTGAGGCAAGAATTTACCTCAGTATGTTCCAGGTTAAAGACACGCAGGCCGTTCTATTAAGATTTGAAGAAAAGAACAAAGAGATCAGGAAGGAATTGGGTACCAGGGTGCGGCACCAGTTGCGGAGCATACCCGAACTTAAATTTTATATCGACGATACACTGGATTATGTTTTTAAAATGGAAGAATTATTCGAGAAGATCAAAAAAGAAGATGCCCCGCCCTCCAAAGAAGACAGCAACCCATGATCAGTAATTGCACACAGCACGCTAATACCCGCCGGGACGGTAAACCAAGATGTATTTAACCTTTGCCTGGAGATATTTTAAAGCAAAAAAAAGTGCTAACGCTATCAATATTATCGCGTGGGTAACAGTGGGTGTAATCGCATTCGCTACTGCCTGCCAGCTACTGGTATTAAGTGTTTTCAATGGCTTTGAAGGATTGGTCAAATCACTATATTCCTCTTTTTACACTGACATCCGGATCATACCGCAAAAAGGTAAAACTTTTATACTTACGGCTGACCGGTTAAAAATGCTGTCGGCTCACGGGGGTGTGACAGCTGTTTCACTTATTGCAGAAGAAAAGGCATTATTGCAAAATGAAGACCTGCAAACCCAGGTCTACCTCAAAGGTGTGGATGCTAATTACGCCAAAGTAAGCGGGATGCCCGGTACGATCATTGAGGGAAAGTATTCTACCGGCGATGCCGACGAGCCCGGCCTGGTCATTGGTTCGGGCATACAGAACGCCGCTGCAATAAATGTCGATGGCAGGTTGGGCGCTTCCGTACTTACTTTGATATTACCAAAAAAAGGAAAGGTGTCCGTGGCCAACCCGCTTACTTCGCTCAGCGAGGGGCGTGTACAAGCAACGGGCGTATTTGCCATTCAGCAGGAATTTGACAATAAATATGCAGTAACCAATATAGATTTTGTAAAGCGGCAAATGGGGTTTGCGGCAGATGAGTATAGTTCAGCAGAAATAAAATTAGGCGAAAAGTATAACCTCTTGCAGGTACAGCAGCAACTTTCCTTGTTGTTAGGAAAAGATTTTAACGTGCAGTCAAAGTACCAGCAAAACACCAGCCTGTATAATACTATGAGACTGGAAAAATGGGCGATCTATGCCGTTTTAACGCTGATCCTTTTTATCGCGGCATTTAATATGATCAGCGCCCTAACCATGTTAGTATTGGAAAAGCAAAAAGATATCAGTGTATTGCAAAGTATGGGAGCGGCCAAGTCTATGATATTAAAGATATTCCTGGGAGAGGGGCTTCTTCTGGCGGGTATTGGTGCGGGAGCTGGTGTTATAATGGCTTTGTTAGTTTGCCTTGTCCAGATAAAATTCAAGTTGATAAAATTACAGGGCGGCTCCTTCCTCATCGATTATTTCCCTGTTAAACTGCAAGCTGCCGATTTTGTTTTAGTGATATCCACGGTAGCATTTATTTCTTTTTTAGCTGCGTGGTTCCCTGCCCGTAAGGCCGCCAACCAGCTGATCGAATTACGTTAAGGAAGTTGTGGAGTGGGTTAAGGCTGACCTGCAGTGCATTTAATAATCGCCCATTGTTTCAGGCAATTGGGCCAGGGCTTGCAATTGTTCATCATTGGGCGCTATTCCATGCCATTCATGGCTCCTTCCATGAAATCCTCCCTTGCCCATTTCTGTTTTCAATAGAATAACAATGGGCTGGCCCTTGCCGATAAATGTTTTGGCGTGGTGATGTTTTGCCACTACTGAATCCATATCATTTCCTTTATAAAGGGTAGTAACTTCCCAGCCAAAAGCCTCAAATTTAGCGGCAAGGTTTCCGAGACTCATTACCTTTTCAGTCGGGCCGTCGATCTGTTGCCCATTCCAGTCAATTGCTGCTATAAGGTTATCGACTTTTTTATGTGCCGCAAATAATATGGCTTCCCAATTTTGGCCTTCATTTAATTCGCCATCTCCATGTAACGAGTAAATAGTACCGGCATCCTTGTTGATTTTCTTTGCCAAGGCAGCACCTAGTGCAACACTCATTCCCTGGCCCAATGATCCGCTGGCTATCCTTACACCAGGTAAATGCTCATGCGTAGTGGGATGCCCCTGCAACCTGCTGTTCAATTTCCTGAAAGTGGCAAGCTCTGCTGGCGGGAAATAGCCACTACGTGCTAACACACTGTAAAAAACAGGTGAGATATGACCATTACTCAGGAAAAAAAGATCTTCCCCGGAGCCATTCATGTCAAAGGCAGGATTATGATCCATAACACCGAAATATAACGCGGTTAGATAATCCGCACATCCCAGCGAACCGCCGGGGTGACCGCTTTGAACTCCATGTACCATGCGTACGATATCCCTTCGTACCTGGCTTGCTATTTCTTTAAGATCAGCCATTTTTTTATTATTGCGTACAAACCTAATTCAATTACATACATGAGCAAAGTAAAAATTGATTTACATTTATAATAAGTTGGCCGCATCTTCGTTATTACGCTGACATTTCTCTTCCAAAAAAAAATGTTTACACAGAAAATGCTTGTTTAAAATTTTTAAAAGCAACGGAATTTAATTATGTTGTGTCCAAGTTGAATATAACTACCCTTACTGTCCTAAAAGAGTTTACATTTGCTTAACTCTGAATATTTTAATACGCCCTGCATGGATAATATATTACTTAGTGGAGCTTTTGCATTCCTTATCACTTTTTTTGCCATCCCTATCATTATACAGGTTTCCCGCGAGAAAAAATTGTTTGATGAGCCGGATGAACGCAAAGTCCACAAGATGGTGATTCCTACGTTGGGTGGTTTGGGCATATTCGGAGGGTTTATATTAGCACTATTATTAGGAGCACCGGTTGAGTCCGGGGAATTACAATATTTTGTTGCTGCTGCAATCGTTATCTTCTTCCTGGGTATTAAAGATGATATCCTTGTTTTATCTGCCGCGAAAAAATTCATAGGCCAGTTGGTTGCGGCGGGAATCATTATCAAATTCGGCGGGGTGCAGATCACCCATATGCATGGGTTTCTTGGTGTTAATGAGATCCCCCATATTGCTAGCATTATCTTTACCTTATTTACTGTAATCGTCATTGTTAATTCCTTTAACCTGATTGATGGTGTTGATGGCCTGGCAGGTTGCCTGGGTTTATTGTCGGCACTTGTATTCGGTACTTATTTTACTTATGTTGGCCAAACCATGTATGCAGTAATGGCTTTTTCTTTAGCCGGCAGTTTGATCGGCTTCCTGATCTATAATTTCTCTCCCGCTAAAATATTTATGGGTGATACCGGGTCTTTACTCATTGGGCTCATCAATTCAATAATGGTGGTTAAATTCATCAATATAGCCGGGAATGAAACAGCGGAATTTCCTTTGGCAGCTGCTCCCGCCCTGGGAATGGCTATTTTGATCGTTCCCTTGCTTGATACCTTACGTGTTTTTGGCCTGCGGATACTCGACAGGC
>JBBJMD010000138.1:0-10387 GCA_037719925.1 Ferruginibacter sp. | reverse complement strand
CGAAATTATTTTTTAAGATTTAAAAACGACTATTTTTAGGATACTGAATAGTTACCAAGGCAGGGATTTTTTAATTTATAGGAATAAGTTATTAATTCACCTTTACTACAGGTATGGTTTTAATTTCGGTAGGTGTCTGGATTTTAAGCAGATAGTTACCCGTGGATAATTTACCCATATTTATTTTCTTGATATTAGGGCCTTTAAATAATACCACCTGTGTATTTTGAACCTGCTTGCCTGAGGCATCAGTAATTGAAACTGAAGCGTCTGTATCCTGTTCGCTGTCAATAGTTAGGTTAGCATAATTTTTCACGGGGTTAGGATACACACCAAAAACTAATCCATTTTTATCCAAACGAACGCTCCTGATACCTGTATAAACAAAGTACCCATCTTTATCAACCTGTTTAACACGGTAATAAAAAATACCCGCAGAACGTAAAGCTGAAATATTTACATCAATTAAATCATAAGTGTTTGTTGTACTGCCATTGTTTTTGCGGGTTACCGTACTCACTCGCTGAAAATCGACCGCGTTTAAACTCCTTTCTACTTCATAGTGATCCGTTAGGGACGATTCATTTTCGATTTGCCAGGTTAGCACTGCATTGTTTTCTTTTTTTACAGCATTAAATCCCAGGAATTTGACGGGAAGCACTACACCGGGCAACGTTACCACTGCAGTTCCGGAAGGATATACACCTGCTGTATTATTTACCGCAGTTGGACCATAAAATAATTCCCCTTCAATTTGTTGCGGAATGCCACCAACAGAAAGATAGAAAGTAGAAGTTCCCGTAGAACCCCCTTCAGGCCGATGCACTAGCCGGACAATAGCTGTGTTAGCAGGACTATTATCAAAAAAAACTTCCAGGAAAGTCTTTTCTTCTTCACCGGTCCAGGTAGTTACCGAAGTACCATCGGTACCATCAATGTTCCAGGTATAGAAGCCTTCGGCTGCTGTTTCTGCTGAAGAATCTGTAACTGTATAAAGGCCCACAGCAGTTGCCGGTAATACTTCTACAACTGTTAAAGCCGGTTTCGGAACTGTACTGGCTATCTGGAGACAAAAATTTACAGTACTAATTGGAACGGTAGGCGCGTAGGGCGAGGTTTTAGATTTAACTTTAATGTAAACCGATCGGGGCGTTGACCCTTGTGTAATCGTCGCCTGTAGGGATTGCGCAAAGAGGGCATTTGACAGCGCAACACCAACAAACAGAACTATTAAATATTTCTTCATATTATGATTTTTAGTTATTGAGGTAATTGTTGAATACGGGTAGTTGCGCTTGAACTTGCCAGCACACTTGCAAGCAGGAAATCTTTATCATTTGAGATGCCTGAGTACCTTAACGCCCTGTTCAAATTAATATCGGCCCTGTAATAACCCGTTAAGGAGGAAGCGCCACCCAAATCTGCTAAAATGATATCTTTATCATTCTGAATACCGGTATACCTCACGTTTGCATTATGATTTGCGTTTCCACCCCACAACATAATTCTTGAATTGGTTGAAACCGCATAGGCTGCGCTTGTCCCAAAAATAGATGCATCGGTAAGTGTGGTAAAATCAAGTGGAGTAGCCGTTGATTTTGCTTCAGCCAATGCTTTTAAATTGCTTACAGGATCTGCGCTAATTCCGAGATGATTACGATGGCGTACGGCGATCGTGTAGCTACCATTAGGTGTATTATTGAAAGTTACCGGGCTTGTACCATCTATATCCACTACATCGCCATTTCTTTTGAGTAAAGCACTTCTTGTCTGTAATACATTGGCCCCGGGTGTTCCCGTAGTGTTTCTTAGTTCAAGGAAAACCCAATCTACAATATTGTTATCAGTTAAAGGCTGGTTTGCAAACACGGTTGCAGGTACAGTTTCAGCAAATGCATTGGCCACGTGTGTAAAGTTAGTAGCGTAAGGGGCTGCACGGTAAGGGTCTGTTAATGGGATAAGATTGGTAGGAGTTCTTAAATTATACGACATAATCCCAGTGGTTGTATTGTATAGAGCCTGTAAAAAAACCTTTGTCCTGGCGAGAACAAATTTATCCATGCCTGCGACTTCACCTGTGGCAGTAGTAACTGGGACAGAAACCCTGTTTAAGGCAGCATCATGGGTTTCACCCGTAGATACCCAATCTGTTCCATTAAAAAAATATCCCCTAAGATTTGCCTCCGTACCCACTACATCTGTCGGTGCGTACTGTCCCGTAACAGTTACAGTTCCCGTAATCCCGGCCCTTGTAACTGGCCAGTAAGTGCTCAGGTAATCAGATATTTTAGGCGGCCTGTTTGGATCAGCAGCCCCAAGCACCCTTGCTCCAACGCTCGCGCTTGCATATGTACCTGTGGTGCTGATAAACACCGGGCGGTAACTGGTTCCTGCACCGAGCGGTAATTGTAACAAGGCAACATTAGCAGTCAATAGCTTAATTACCTGGCCTGTTCCATTTGTTTCAATAAATTTACTAGCACCAGGTACACCGGCTAAAGTGGCCGTATTGGTGAGCGTAAAATTATTGGCACCCAATTGAAGCTTACCATTTGTGAGTGTAAGAACCCCCGAAACCCTGGTGGACCCTGCAAGGGCTACATGATTAACATTATCGATTTCAAGGTTTGGAATGGTAAAACCATTCATATTCAAGTTTTGTAAAGCTGTACCTTTCATTTGCAAGAGCCCGGTGCCCAGTATATCGGTGTTACTGGTAACATCCCCCTGCACGGTGACGGTGGCTCCTGGTTGAATGAAAAATTGGGCATTGTCAATGATTAATTGGGCAGATGCAACGTTGCAGGCTGCAAAAGCAACTAACATAAGGACTATTTGTATTTTTTTACGCTTCATGGAGCAAAAATTTTTTGATAATAAAGTGGAATGGTATAACGGACGCTAAAATTAAATATTTTATTTCATCAGGGGTCAACTATTTAGTAAATGGGCATTCTAAAAGATTAGGTGGCGGTTGTTCAAAAGTATTTAAATATAAGGATAAATATTGAATTTGGAATAGAATGGCATAAAAATGAGATAGTCTATTGCATTTGCAATTTTTCTTTCTAAAACGATTTCATTAATACTATAAAATCACCGAAATTCGCTGAAATAAAAAAACAATGGCACTAGAAATAAAAGTACCTTCTGTAGGAGAGAGCATAACAGAAGTAACGCTTGTAAAATGGATCAAAAAGGATGGCGACTGGGTAGAAAGGGATGAAGTAATAGCAGAACTCGAAAGCGAGAAGGCCACTTTCGAAATCAACGCGGAAAAGGAAGGTGTTTTGAAGACCATTGCGGAAGAAGGGGCAACGTTAAAAATTGGTGATATTGCCTGTAGTATTGATACAGCAGCCACCCGCCCGGCAGCAGGTGGCGGCGAGGCGGCCCCCGCAAAAACCGAGGACCAGGCACAAAAAAAGGAAGAGCCCGTAACAAAAACAGAAGAACCTACCAGCGAACCCGAAATAACTAAAGCACCTACCGAGGAAATTAAAACGGCAGAACAAGTCAAGGCAACGCCTGTTGCAGCGGCAATGATTGCTGATAAAAAAGTTGACCTGAAATCTTTAACTCCAAGTGGCAGCAACGGTAAAATCGTAAAGCAGGATGTATTGCAAGCCATCAACAACCCCGGCCGTAAACCTGGAGTTGAATTGTTTGGACGCAGTGAGAACTCACAGAAAATGAGCAACCTCCGAAAAACAATCAGCCGGCGGCTTGTAGAAGCTAAAAATACCACGGCTATGCTTACTACTTTCAATGAAGTGGATATGAGCGCCATCATGGAGATCAGGGCCAGGAACAAAGATAAGTTCAAGGAAACCCATGGGGTTAATCTTGGGTTCATGAGCTTTTTTACCAAAGCCTGTTGTTTTGCCTTGCAGGAATGGCCGGCCGTAAATGCAAGTATTGATGGGGATGAAATTATTTACCACGATTATTGCGATGTGTCAATAGCGGTTTCCGCACCTAAGGGGCTGGTGGTTCCGGTAATACGAAATGCCGAAAGCTTAAGCATGGCGGAAATTGAAAAAAAAGTAGTAGAACTGGCAACAAAAGCCAAGGAAAATAAGCTGACCATTGATGAAATGAGCGGAGGAACCTTTACCATTACAAATGGAGGCGTGTTCGGCTCTTTAATGAGTACACCCATAATCAATATTCCGCAAAGCGCTATCCTCGGAATGCATAAGATCGAAGAGAGGCCTGTAGTGGTGGCCGGCCAAATCGTTATAAAACCTATGATGTACCTTGCCGTGAGCTACGACCACAGGATCATTGACGGAAGGGAATCGGTCAGTTTTTTGGTAAGGGTAAAAGAACTGCTTGAAAACCCTGCTTTACTTCTTTTCGGTAAAGATCCACTTAAAAGCCTGCTGGAATTATAACCAATTAAAAATATATATTGAGGCCTGGTTCATCCCGGGCTTTTTATATTTTACTGAATGAGCAGATTCGATTCCTATATTAATACAGCAGAAAAATTAATTGGAACATTTAAGGGAGAAAGGCCGTTTGCTGTGTATTTAAAAAATTTTTTTTCAGCCAATAAAAAATATGGCTCACAGGATCGCCGTTCTATAACTGCACTTTGCTATAATTATTTCCGCATAGGTTTCGCAGGTCCGGGTATTCCTTTCCGTGAAAAAATACTCATTGCCACCTTCCTGTGTGAAACCGCTCCTTCTGAACTGATGGAGAACCTGAAGCCTGAATGGAATAAAAAAATTTCAGGCACTCTGAAGGAGAAACTCGCGGTAACGGGCCCGGAATTTCTCCTTTCAGATATCTTCCCTTTTTATAAGGAATTGAGTGGTGGTATTGAAAGAACAGGGTTTTGCAAATCTTTTTTAATACAACCGGATCTCTTCCTCCGGATACGCCCGCACACAAGGGTCTCTGTTTTAAAAAAACTAGCGCGATCAAAATTAGCCTGGAATATGAAGGGCGAAGACTGCGTGCAATTAACAAATTCGGATAAGGTGGAGGACCTTTTTATTATTGATAAAGAAGTAGTGGTACAGGATTATAATTCGCAGAAAGTGCTGGATTATTTAAAGAACGGAAGCTTGTTGACCAAATCGCAGAAAGACAATCTTAAACCTGATCTGGCAATATGGGATACGTGTGCTGCAAGTGGCGGGAAGTCTATTTTGTTAAATGACCTATTCAATATTAAAATAGACCTTACTGTGTCTGATATCAGGGCAAACATTATTTTGATACTTCACAGAAGGTTTAAAAAAGCAGGTATAAAGGAATATAAATATTTTATTACTGATATTACTTCCCCGGATTTTAACCCGGGTGATTCCGGCTTCGACCTGGTCGTATGCGACGCTCCCTGCACCGGTAGCGGCACCTGGGGCAGAACGCCTGAGCAACTTTGTTATTTCGAAGAATCTTCTATCAGGGAGTATAGTACCCTCCAGAAAAGGATCATTGGTGGTTCAATGCCCCACCTCAAACAAGGGGGATTGTTTATATATATCACCTGCTCTGTTTTTAAGCAGGAGAACGAAATGATTTCGGAGTATATTACTGAAAAATTCAACTGTAGTTTGTTGGAGCAGCAATTATTAAAGGGTTATGATAAAAAAGCCGACAATATGTTTACGGCTGTTTTTAGAAAATTGTAAATGGAGGATGAGGGTAACTTGATACCGGATGCTGGATACCTGGTATTGGATAATTGATGCGGATATTCGATGCTGGATTGATGCCTGCACTTAATACCCATTGTTGTTCTTTCCTATATTAATCCCGGAAGACTTTTTTTACCACAGCTTTTTTATCATTTATAAATACTGATACAAAATATAATCCCCGGCTTAATTTTTTCATCGGAACATTTATTTGCTGCACCCCGTTTACCTCCTGGGTCCTGGTGTATACCTGCTGCCCGGTTATGGAAAATACCTTTACGGTGGTTTTTAGAGGACTGTTCCCTGTTACTAATACGGTAAGATCATCTTTCACAGGATTAGGGCCAAACTTAACCCCTTCAATTATTGACCCGCCACCGCAGGTCTGCCCAGGCATAACGGTGGCTGAATCAAGGTAAAAGCTGGTATCCGCAGCGATGTTCATCTTCCAACGGTATTTAATGGCTGTACCTGCCGGAATGGTTGCGAGATCATCCCGGTAGTTTATATCCCTTAATGTAAAAGGCCCCGTAAAATTTGTAGTATTGACAGGAAGATAATTGATGTCAGCAGGCAATTTACGCTCGATCACGATATTCATATTTAAACCTCCCTTAATGGTAAAGGCGATCGAGGCGCTACAGCTATCCCCCACCAGTATTTTTTGCGTGAATAATTTTTTAATAAGTAATACGAAGGCCTTTTTGGCATCCGGTATCCCATAACCCGTGCGGTTATCAGGCATCGCAGACCTGTCTGAAGATTTGCGTATTACATCTATAATACCCATATTATTTGCTTCCGGGAAAGCCTGCCAAAGGCAGGTTACCATTCCAGTCATAATTGGACAGGCATAGGAAGTGCCGTTACCATATGTTGGGTTGCCTGTATTTTGATCAGCTATTACCGCATTGAGGCCGATGGCCGCTACATCCGGTTTTATTTGCCCGTCTGCAGAAGGGCCATAACTGCTGAATCCCGCAATCTGCCTGTCGGAATTCACAGCCCCTATCGTTAAAACACTATCAGCGTCAGCGGGGGTGGTAATATATTTCCAGCTGCTATTACCATAATTTCCAGCCGCAACTGCTACCAGTATGCCTTTTTTTGCAGCAAGGTCTGCTGCCCTCGAAATCATAGAAACATTTCCATCCATATCGGGATATGCGTAATTAAAAACACTGTTATCAAATTGATTATAACCCAAGGATACGGAAAAAACATTTACGCCCAGGCTGTCTGCTTTCTCAGCGGCAGCTACCCAGTTTTGTTCTTCAATGGGAGATTCACCGGAAACATCTTCCGTTCGGAATAAATAAAAAGAGCTTTTAGGGGAGGTCCCGACAAAAGTGCCCGGGAGGTTGGCGGCAATAGTGCTTAAACAATTCATCCCATGGGGATTATCTTCGTCTACGCTGGCTTCGTTTGCTACAAAATCCCAGGTGCCTAATACCTGCGCATTGCGGCGGGCACTGTCAAACGTCGGAAGCGTGGTATAATGATAAAAGCCTGCATCCATAATAGCGAGCTGCATTCCCTCTCCCCTGAAACCATGGTTGTGTAAAAATTGGGTATTGTGTAAACTTACCTGCGGGAAGGCGGCACCGTAATTAAAAACATCCGTTTTCTCTAAAGGCCTGGCTGCTGCTGGTATTGCAGGATCCTTCGACTCGTTCAGCCGCTTATTTAACCTGGGCAAAGTTGATTGAGTTCTTGCTGCTACGGGAGATAAAGCCAATACAAAAGAATACGTATTTATTACACCCAGGGCCGAAGAATCGGTTGTTTGAATACACACCTGGTTAAGCCATTTACTTACATTTAAAATTGTAAGGTTGCCGGACAAACGGATGCTATCGAGGTAAAGGGGATTCACCGGCAGGTCTGTTTCATCTACAGGTATATTGTAAAGGAGCCGCCTGCCGACTGATCTTTGAGATAAAAATTGTAACGGATTAGTAATAGAAAAAGGGGTACCGGCCTTATCTTTCAATTGAATAATATACCGTGAAGGTTGAGCAAAAACTGCTGGAGCAGTGGTAAATAGGAAAAGCAACAGCATTAATATCTTCATACGTTCGGTTGATAAATCTTTCCTTAAAATAACAGGTACGCAACAAAGTATTGGTCGGATTGTTTAATTATGATCGATCATGGTAAGGGTAATGCCATAAGAACCGTCAGAATAAGCGGGGGGCGTACCGGGCGTAGCTGGCTGAAATTCTGTGTGAAGAAATTTACGGTAAACCAGTCCGATACCCCTGGCATAAATTTCTGAGCCCAAATTTTCCTCGTAATAAAAACCCGGCATCCCGATTACTTCATCGCGCTGGTTTACTTTTATGGTACTGTCAATTTGAAGGGAACCGATGATAAACGGCTCGTTCATGTTTTCATACACATAATCCCAATCGTCCAGGTATCTTACCTGGGAATTTAGTGAATAGGTGTCAATATAAGAATTTCCTTTCCAGGAATATCCTTCCCGGATGGGCATTTTCAATTTCAAAAACCGGTTGTTATTTTCTATAAATTCCAATGAATTGGTCGTATTGATGGCCAGGAAACTGTTATCGGGTGCCCAGGGGTTCTGAGGTGTTTTGCGTATATACCTGATGATCCTGTAAGCAGGCCTTCCAAGATTGTCTTCGATCAATTCGTCCACTTCATGTTTAACCTGGTAGGTAACCGTAGTATCTTGCAGACTAAAAGGGAGGTATTTGAATGAATCCAGTTGATAGGTAATGAATTTTCCTACAGAAATGGGTGAATAATCTTCAATCGGCGCGCTGATAAAGTCTTCCGTTTCTTTTTTGCACGCACTCAGTGCCAGTACAAAAATAGCCAGGACGAATAAAATATTTCTTTTCATAAACAGGAAGTTATTAACCAGACGCGCGAATTGCATAAAAGGCTGCATTTTCCGCCTACTGGCTTTTAGAGCTGGTTCCTTTGAATTATTCCACCACCGATTACATCATCCCCTTCATAAAAAACCGCACTTTGGCCCGGGGCGATACCTTTTACATTTTCATAAAAACGAACGTTTAATCCATTTTCGTATGTTAAAAGGGTACTTACAGCGCCTTTATCTTTATACCTTATTTTAGTAAGTACTTCCATACCCTCAGTAATCCCCTCATATTTGATCCAGTTGATCTTTGCAACCTGCATCACGGTCCCCTTCAAATCCTCTTCCTCTCCCAGCACAATCGTATTGGTTTCAGGATAAATACCCGTAACAAATGCTGGTTTGCCTAATGCAATGTCAAGCCCCTTTCGCTGCCCCACCGTGTAAAACGGATAGCCCTTATGCTGACCAAGAATTTTACCGGCTTTATCTGTAAAATTCCCCCCATGCACTTTATCTTCCAGCCCGGTTACCTTTCTTTTTAAAAACCCGCGGTAGTCATTATCCGGAACAAAACAGATCTCGTAACTCTCGGCTTTTTTGGCGAGTTCGGGATAGCCAAAATCCTCCGCCATTTGACGTATCTCTGATTTAAGGTAAGTGCCTAAGGGCAGGAGGGTACGTTGTAAAAGGTCTTGTTGAAGGCCCCATAAAACATAGCTTTGATCCTTGGTATTATCTATCCCTTTCCGGATAAAATATCTTCCGTTGGTATGCTGGTGGATTTGCGCATAGTGGCCAGTGGAGATAAATTGGCAACCGAGGGCGTCCGCCCTTTTTAAAAGTGCCCGCCATTTTATATGTGTATTACACATTACGCAGGGATTGGGTGTACGGCCTGCCATATACTCTTCGACGAAATTGTCAATCACAAACTCACCAAATTCGTCGCGGATATCGAGTATAAAATGAGGAAAACCATGTTGTACCGCTGCCTGCCTGGCATCGTTAAAGCTTTCCAGGTTACAACACCCGGTTTCTTTTTTCCCGGTAGTTCCTGCATTTGTTGCATAATCCCATGTCTTCATCGTAATCCCGATAACTTCATAGCCTTGTTTATGAAGCATAAGGGCGGCAACGGTACTGTCGATACCACCGCTCATTGCCATTAATACTTTTCCTTTATTGATCATATCGAAATACTTCAATGCAAAGATACACGTTTTAGAATTTGGTTGAAAATCAGGTTAACCATGCATCTGCGTTGATTATATTCCTCAACTTGTGTAAAAAGCCAGCAGTTTAGCCTGGATTTTTATCCTATCCGGATAAAAAGTTCCTTTAAATAACTTAGAAATTTTTATGCGGCATCTTATTTGAAAGGATGGGTTATTAACAAAATTATAATTTATGAAAAAAAGTATTATTAAGTTTACCGCTAAGATAATCTTCCCGGTAATGTTTGTAGGTTTCCTGGTAGGCGGTTGTACAAGCCAGGATACCAATCCTCCCACCGTCACGACCGGCACACCGACAGATTCAGAAATGACATCGCATACCGATACAATGATGGCGGATAATACCCATGTTACAACGATCGATACAGCTAACAGCAGGCTTATTGCCGGTACAGATTCCTTAAATACTGCAGGAAGCGATACCGCTTTAAATTCAAAAAATAATAAAAAAGGAAAAAAAGGTAAGGTGACTATTTTACCTGCAGATATAAAGACAAATACCAGTGCAATGGAAATGGATAAAGAAGGGTTCTACAAAAATACAGAAGTGTTGCCCGCCTTTCCGGGAGGAACCAAAGCCCTGGAGCGTTTCTTCGAAGATAATATCCAGTATCCAGTAACAGCAAGTGATAATGATGCGGAAG
>JBBJMD010000137.1:0-10470 GCA_037719925.1 Ferruginibacter sp. | reverse complement strand
CCGTATTGGTGGGTGGTATGCGTGTTTTAAACACAAATTTTGATGGATCAAAGCACGGTGTATTCACATCACGTCCTGGTGTGCTTACCAACGATTATTTTGTTAACCTGCTTGACATGGGTACAGCATGGAAATCTATATCCGCCGACGAGGAGCTTTATGAAGGCAGTGACCGCACTACCGGTGAATTAAAATGGACCGCCACGCGCGCGGATCTTGTGTTTGGCTCCAACGCTGAACTGAGAGCTATCGCTGAAGTGTACGGAAGCGCAGATGGCCAGGAAAAATTTGTTCATGATTTTGTAACCGCCTGGAATAAAATAATGAATTCAGACAGGTTCAATTTATCCTGATAGTAAATCTTTATCCTTCGTTGGTTTCGTTATGACCGGCGAAATACGAACCACCTTTATTTAAAATAACTACCGGAAAAATTACCGGGTCATGGAACCTGGATGGTTCAGTTATGATTAGGCTTACATTGTCACCGCCCGCAATACATTATGGTTGTGGGCGGTGGCTCTTTCATATGATGCTGGTCCCCCGATGAACCCCGTGATGTGAACCAGGAAGGCCTAATAATTAAACTCATTGGCAAGTACATCCAGCAGGTATTCTTTTTTATCGTCGTTGTATTCCCAAAACATTGCGCCCGCCAGTTTATGTTTCTTAATAAACATACATTTCTCCCGAATGGACCTTTCATCATCATAGGTAATAAAATGTTTAGTGTCTTTATTAAACAAATAGGGGGCTTTTGCAATATCATCCCAGTATTTAACGTATCCTTTCCTGTTTTCCAGGCTGTCCTTCAGGTAATCAAATGGGCCTCCGCGCTTAGACGACTTTACCTTCTTATACAAACCGTTTGCATCGCTGGTTACCATTTCCCACCCTTTCCCATAGAATCCCATACCTACCACCAGCTTGCTTGCAGGCACCCCTGCCTTCATAAAAGCATGAACTGATTTTTCCGTAGAGCCCTGCGGTATCGGCACCAGAGGCATACAGGTTTGTATGATGACTGGAGATCGTATCAGATCCGCCTGCATAATCATAAGACATCAGGTTGATATAATCCGTATACAGCTGTACTTTCTCCATTTCTGTATGATCGATAAAATCCTGGCTCCCTCCTACGGCGGTAGTCACCAGGTACTTTCTGCCGGTGATCTTTTTAAGACTGTCCAGCCTCCCCGAAGCTCTTTAAAAAGCTGCGTGTAATGCTCTTTATCTTCCGGCCTGAACACATTACTATCCCCGATCAGACCGGGATATTCCCAGTCGATGTCCACCCCATCCAGCTTATACCTGGACACTATATCTATACAGCTGAGGGCAAATAAGCGGGTAGACGTATCTGTTAGTACCGCATCTGAAAAGTTTTTACTCCATGTCCAGCCGCCAACTGAAATCAGGATCTTCAGGTCGATGTTCTCTTCTTTCAAAGCCGTCAGTCTCCGGAAATTAATGGTGTCCGTTGCTTCATTGTGTAGCCACGCCCTGTTGTTTTTTACATCTACAAAAGCGTAATTGATATGTGACATTTTTTTGGGATCCAGGGAATCAATATCGGCCAGCCCCCTGAAGCCACCTACGTAAGCAATGATCACCGGCCTGGACTTTAGATTTTCGGTTGACCTCATAGCGGATAAAATGAACGCTGCCAGCAAAAGGCTGGCCATTGAAAAGAAAACTTGTTTAATGTTCATAAAAAAATTTTGAGTAGTCTATAATTTGAGTCGCACCCCGGCTTTATTGAGCCTGCCGGTGATAAATACACAGAAAAGGGCCAGTAACAATGATTTCAGGAGACCCACAGCGCCGGTGCTGATCATTTCCGGCCAATGAAAATTGACAGCCTGTATCAACGCATAGAGAAAATAGGGGATGAGGTAACAAAGCAATGTATCCGTTCCTGCTGGTCGTACTATATTGAACCAACAAGATTTGCCCTTCACATCAGCTATCCAGTACACCATGGTAAAAGCCAGCAGGGTAAATGCGCTGCAAAGAAAAAGCCATGCAGGAGTTGCTCCCAGCTTGGCCAGTTTCCAATAGGGCCTGGTAATAACAGACAAACCAATTAGCAGGATTGCAAATGAAATAAACACGATTGTCATTTTTACATTTTCTTTCCGCTTTCTGAAATAACTAAAGAGGGTAGTGGTCAGTACGCCGCCCATGGTTAACCCCGCGAGTGTTCCCCCAGCAATAGGGCCCGGTATAAAGGAAACAATACTGTCCCGTGGAATGAACCCGGCCTTGTTAATCATACTAAGTGCGCAGAAAAATATCCAGCCCGCAAAGATTACCCACAGGTGATTCTTTGCCAATACCGGAATTAGTCCGCCGGCGAGGTATGCCCAACCTATCAATACCAAGATACCCCACCATTGTGGCGCAAACCGGTTTAGTTGCCCATCTTCACCTCCGCGGTAAATAAATGCCATTATGATCAGCGTAATAATTCCAGCAGCTTTTGCAGCCATGACCAGGTACCTGTTCAATTTTTTAGGATAGATGTTCCAGATCAGTATGAAGGACAAACAGGATAATGAATACCAAACATAACTACGCATACCCGTAGCTGTTTGGTTGATCGTTTCACCGTTTACCAGGAATACACCCATTACCAGTAGCGCGACCGTTCTTAGTATTACATGGTAAACCAACTGCAGGTCGGTGTCGCCTTTTTTTCTGCGGTTGTCTACCGCAAATGGAAGAGACAAGCCAACGATAAACACAAATGCAGGAAACACAATATCGGCAAGGCCAATCCCGTCTACACCAGGCTTAACATGGCCCAACCACGAAGGAATGTTTTTTAATGACCAGAGATCATTCACAAATATCATCAGCACCATCGTTAAGGCGCGAATGATATCAATGGAAGCAATGCGGGTAAAAAGTATTGATTTCGCAGGTGTCAAATTCATCGCCGGTTGTGATCCGGCAGGTGCCATCGCCTCGTTTGATTGTTTAGTCATAGTCATAATACCTGTTTGTATGCTGATGTTATATTCTGCAAAAGGACCGGTTTTTGTTTACTATGGTTAAAAACGTAATTTACTAAAATCCATTAAGAACGAGCGTTTCAATTAGCAGGCGAGGATGATGATTCGCATTGGGATGCGTGGACGGAGAGGGTATTGATACAGCCAATTTACTGTTTAGGGGAACTTACACGACAACTGAAAATAAATGACGCCGGTTTGTTTGGTTTACACAAGTTCAACCCGATGAATCATTCTTCGAAGTAAAAGGAAATCTTCCGCAGGGAATAGCCTTCCAGGCTGGAGTGGTGTTGTTCACAATTGAACAGGAAACCGGCTGGCACTGTAAGTGTGGTAACAAAGCGGGAAAGAAATGGGAATGGTTTACGCCGGACTACCGGAGGAGACAAGGACGATATATTTTCTAACGGGAATCCCTGGACGCGTTTTAGCATCCAGGTTGATACGAATAGTTCGCAGCAGTTGCCATGTGCATTAGTCTATTTTTTTTGGAGGCAGGGCAAATGCTTCGGCATTGTGTTCAAAATGCCCTTTATGTGAGCCATCGCAAAATGGTTTATTTTTTGAAAGTCCGCAGCGGCATACGCTTACGATTTCCCTGCCACCTAAATTATAATTATTACCGGACTTGTCCACCATCTCGAAATCGCCTTCAATCTTAAGTGACCCGTTACTATTTACTGTAATTCTTGTTGCTGCCATTCTTTTGTTTATTTCAAAATTATGTATTTTATACCGATCACAACCTGTTTGTTCAAAAAACAACAGAAACCGAAGTGTATTACACTTAATGGTATTAGAAATTAATTCGGTCTGTAGATTGTGTTTTGTTGTGAACAGTCATGCCAGTCAATATTTCGACCGCAACCATAGCGGAATGACGCAGCCGGTTTAAAAAAAAATGGCTCAATCATAACCGCTACATTCAGGCGTAATTAAAGTAAATTCCCTGATCAATGCAACTGCGGCCAGTACTCATTTCTTTCAATTCATCTTTAAATTATGGGCAATGTTCCGGATCAATATCGGGCCTGTTGTTGTTGGAATATAAGCCTTATCGATTTTACAGGGTTTATTTAGTTCGGATTCTTATTTCACCCGACTTATATAAGTTTAGTGCTTGTCGTATAATAGATTTGATTGTCTTTATAGGGAGGTCTTTATTTGGGTCAAGCAACAATATTTTCATTCTTGATCTTTTTTCGATTAGCAATTCCGGATGATCCAGGCGCTTTCCTTCCACAATTCCAATATACGGTTGTTTGAATTTCTTGTGAACCCACAAGTAACAAAACATCTTTCCTTTATAGCAGAAAAACGGCATTCCATATTTTAAAGTGTTTGTAATGTCTGCGTCCTGCGCTAAGATAACCGCTCTCATTGCCAGCAAACAACTTTTTTCAGGTTCGATAAACTGCAAATAAAAATTATCAATCTGATTAATATTTATATTTGTCTATCAATATTTTTTCTCTTGCTTTCCATGTTTTTTATTTTTCGTTCTACATTCAAACTCCCGAAGTCCTTTCGGCATCAATGAATCCCAAATTATCGGTTGTATGCTTTGTACGCTTGATCTTTTTACGATGTATGTCCGGAACGAATTTTGAAATTTAAATTTACTTCCCTGCCAGATTACGGAAAACCTCCACACTGGAAAACCAAACTTGGTTTAGCCCGATCTTTTTATTCCTTTACTACTTTAATGCCTTCATGATAATTATTCATTTCATCAGATGCATCAGTGTTACCAACATCATGAGGAAATACTTTAAAGGTAAAAGGGTCAGCATTAACGACGATGTTTGTTTTATAAAAAACATGTTTGTTATCGCTTGCATAGTTTTCGCCTAATACCTTAAAAGTAGCCAGGTCTGCCCTGTTTACCTTTTTATCATTCATAAATATAGATGCCTTGTCCCTTGCATAAACTACATCATGGCCAACGGAGTCGTTTCCTTGTACACTTCAAAAGTTTCCGGTTCTGCACCTGCAATTTTTCGTGATTGAAAAAAGACGGCAAGTTTATCCTTCGCGTAACCGGAAGACAGTATTGAAAAGCTGGGCCCATCTGCATCGTTTAGAGTAAATCCAAGAAAAAACACTTTGGACTTATCCTTTGAATAGCGATCATCTATAATTTCAAAGGATTGTTTATCACAGGGTAAAATAGCAATAGTATGTTGACCATCCGAGGTGAAACCGTAGTAATAGATATGTGTTGTATCTTTTGCATAATTACGATTAGTCAATTCAAAAGTTTTTCCATTACTTCCGGCAATTCGCTTACCATGCAGGTATGCATGAACATCATCTTTTGCAAAGTAGGGGTCAATACTTACGAAAGTTGCGACATCCGTTACGTTGATAGGATTACCTTCAAAATAAGCATGCACGCCATCTTTCGAAAATCCATTTTTCAAACATACAAATGATCCTGGCAAGGCACCATTTACTTCGAGGATAGTTTGGCGTTTAGTAAGGTAGTACTGCTGACCTTCCCTGTATTCATCACAGTAATAAACCTTGTTATTATCTTTTGCATAATGTTCATCCACTGCTGTAAAACTGGCAACATCTGCATATTTAAATGGATGCGATTTATAATAGGCGGTTGTAGCATCTTTTGCAAACTCTTCACTCAGCACCACGAAATTTTTATCTTTTATTTCTCTTCCGTTAAACAGAATCTTCCCGTTTTTCTCGCTGTACCCGCTGCTGCACCTGGAAAATGTGAAAACTCCGGTTAGAAGCAACATTGTCTTAATTGACCACTTGATTAGTTCGAACATAAATTTAAATATCGTCATTGAAAAGTTTTAAGTAAGCAATCAACCAGGTACCAGGGTGTCATCGAGATCTTTGCCCGTACATTCTCCCTGGCTAAAGCGCTCTAAGATATTATTTAAAAAATTAAATGTAAATCATCCAACGACCAACATGATTTTTGAGTACAGATATAGTTATATGAGTTTATTAACCCAATTACGGATTAAGATAGCGTTTATGAAACAATATCAAATCAAAAGGCACCTGAAAATTTCACAGTGCCTTTTTTAATAATGTATTTTGAATGATCACTTTTGGATAAAAATCTTCCTGGTAAATTTTTGTCCGTTCACAACACAATTAACGAAGTAAATACCAGCGGATACTTTGCCCGTGATCTTTACTTCGATAATACCATTAACACTATTTGCCATGCGTTGATATACCTGTTGTCCGAAACCATTTACAACTTGTATGGAAACAGGGCTGGTTTGCATGATTGGGTAACCCGCTATTTTAAATGTACCATTTGTAGGATTTGGATAAAATATAAGCTCCTGTTTGGTATTTTCAGGTACAGCAATTAAATGCTTTACTTCCTGGCTATTGCCAGTGAAAGACCTCGCCCGTACAACATTGAGGGAAAAGGATTTGATATCGATTACGCTGATGTACCCGAAAGTGCTACCTGCTTTTACCCTGATGTCAAAAGACATTTCCGCCTTTCCGCTAAAAGTAAAGGTTACCGCACGGTTGAAATCAGTATTCAGGCCCGCATCGAATTCACTCCAATTGGTTTCATCTGTTCGTTTGATCTGGGTAAAACGCGTAGCGGCGCTCCTGGTACCCCAGAATTTAATCGAATACTGTTTCAGGCTATCCAGCCCTGTAAATTTCCATCTTCCACTGGTAGTGGTTGGTGACGCAAATGCATAATCAATAGTAGCTGAAGGCGGGTAGTCACCTACCTGGCCCATAGTTGTACTTACGCCGACTCCCGTTTCAGCGTTATTAAATGTTCCGTCAATGCGGTTTACAACTTCCAGTTTAACTGTAGTTGGTAAATTACTTGTGGTGATGGCATTTTGTACACGGATACCGGGTTGGGCATTCGGCATATTATTCCAATATTTTCCCATTGCATCGGGTGATGCAGTTAATGAACCCGCACCTATATCTATTAAAATCCTGTTGCCCACCGAAATGGTGACTGTATCTCTATTCACCGCACCATTATTATCTGTTATGCCCAGTACGAAGGAATAAAGGCCTTCTGATAAATTCTTCACAACAGTAATTGCACTCGCAGGATCAGCAATCTGGTAATTGGAAGGACCGGCTATTTTTGTCCAAAGGTAACTGGTGATGGTGCCACCTGGATCAGTTGATGCATTGCCGTTTAAAGTAATACTGTTAAGAGGCAAAATCAGGGTGGTATCATTACCCGCCATTGCAACCGGCAGATTATTACCCATGCCCATTACGCTTACCATCACCGTATCCAATGATTGCGCCCCTGAATTATCTGTAACCTTTAGCTTCCATACATAAATACCTTCTTTCAGGTTGGTAAGAGTAGGTTCACCAGAAGTATCATCATTGATAACAAATTGTTCAGGGCCACTGATCTTTGTCCACTGGTAGGCGGTAATACTTCCGTTAACATCTGATGATGCACGGCCGTTCAACCCAGTGCTGTTTTGAGGTAATGAAATGTAAATATCAATGCCTGCATTGGCAATAGGTGCCGGATTGAAGGAATTGCAAAGGGAATCTACTATAGTTTCGGAAAGACATCTTTTATACAAGATGGTATGGCCGGCATTATTAACGTGGACATTGTCAAAATTATATTGGGATACTATTGAACCATCAGCATTGGCAACACCTGTCCAAAAATCTACAGCTTTATTACCAAACCTGCCAAGGATCCAATCCCTCATTAGTTTTAAATTATCAACCTGTTGTGTTGCGAGGTTATTGCGTGGCTGCGTGGTCGTTGCCCAAACAGGAATATGTTCCGCTTCCGCTAATGAGATCGCCCGTTCAAAATTTGCCTGTTGCTCCTGGAGACTGTAATTGTTCACTGCATCATTTGAGGGTAAATTAATAAGAATTGCATCAGGGTGTAACCTGATCGCCTGGCTTATATTATTACCCGAATCCGGAGCAGGGCGGTTACCCACCGGCACAAATCCATCGGGGCATAATACATGATAAGAATTAAAACCAGGTACGGCGAGGTTTATAATCTTGCTTTGAACATTTTTCCTTTTAATATAAGCAGCATACTTATTCACGAAAGAACTATCAACCGGGGTTGCACCCGTACCAAAGGCGGTAGAGGAGCCGAGTACCACGATCGTAAATTGTCTGCCGCAATTAACCATATCAGAGTCGTTGGCCGCTACAGTAATAACGGTAACCTTAACGGTGTCGGCGCTAACCGCACTATTGTTATCTGTAACCCTCAATTCGAACAAATAATCACCGTCCGTTAAATTGGTAATTGACGTTACCGCGCTATTGGGTGAAGCTATTTGTGCATTTTGGGAGCCGGAAATTTTATTCCAGAGGAAAGCGGCAATCGTTCCATCTGCGTCTGAAGATGCAGAGCCGTTTAATAAAGCAGTGGCAGGAGAAACCGTAATTATGGTATCCTTGCCAGCCCTGGCAACAGGCACTGAATTACCCCCGGTTACTGTAACTGCCACAGTAGCTTCCGATGCAGTGCAGGGCAGGTTTGATATGGTCCATTTTAACTGGTAGGTGCCCGTACCCGGGGCCGGTGTAAAAGTGGCGGTTGGATTCGTAGTATTGTTAAATTGAGCATTAATTGTTGATGGCCCGCTAACAACCGACCATGCCCCTGTACCGGTAACGGGAGTGTTCCCTTCAAGTACTACACTGCCTGTTGTACCCGTTATTGTTTTGGGGCTGCCGGCTGTGGCAATGGTGGGAGACGGACTTACCGTTATCGTAAATATTTTAGCGGTGCCTGTACATCCGTTAGCGGCGGGGGTTACCGTAACGGTAGCCGTTACGGTTGAAGCACCGGCGTTTAACCCGGTAAAAGAAGCGATATTCCCGGTTCCACTTGCCGCAAGGCCAACTGAAGAAGTATTGTTTGTCCAGCTATAGGTAGTGCCGCTTACCGTACCTCCAAAGATAATACTGGTAGTTGCCGTACCCCTGCAGATAGTTTGATTGCTGACATCGTTTACAGTAGGAACCGGTGTTACGGTTATGGTGGCCGTTGCGTCAGTAAAACCTGATGTTCTGACAAAACCCTTAGAATCTGTCACACTTACCAGTGTATAATTAGTAGTGGCAACTGGATTGGTGAAGGCATTAAAAACAACGCCGGAAACCACATTTGCAGCTGTTCTGTTGGCTACACCGTCATTATAAACAACCGTGTATGGATCGGTACCTCCGGTGGCTGTCATTACGAGTTGGCCGGGATTAGCGGCTCCGCACAGCGTATTACCCGAAAAGCTGGTAACCTGCAGTGGTGCGGTAGATACAGCCTGTACCTGGAAATTATCCACTTTAATTGTACCGGAGGAAGCATTGTTAATGGTTAACCTGATTGCCAGGGAGCTTATTGGATTATCGGCAGCAACGGGTAAATTAACCAGTACTTCCGTCCAGCGGGGAGTACCTGTAGTCTGTAGTGATACGGGGTTACCGCCAAGAACAGCGCCAATACCAGCACTGGTAAACGCCGCGCCATTCTTACTATAAGCAACGGTGATCGTATTAGTGCCGATAGTGGGTTTCTGGGCAAGATAATAAACCCTGAAAGTTTTGTAGTTAGATAGATTTGACCCGGCCAATGTAAATGTCAGGCTGTTATCGATGTCGGTTGAAACTGCGTTACCCGTAGGGTTCGGTGTAAACGCATTCGATCCGGATCCGGAACCGGTAGCGGTAGAAAAAACGGCAGAGCCCGCAGCTGAACAGGTGATATTTGGAGCAAGGGCAGGAGCCAGTGTTGCAAAGCTGGAGCCCGCATTAAAACTGAAATTTACAATTGCAATTCTTCCGGTAACGGTAACCTTAACGGTGTCGGCGCTAACCGCACTATTGTTATCTGTAACCCTCAATTCGAACAAATAATCACCGTCCGTTAAATTGGTAATTGACGTTACCGCGCTATTGGGTGAAGCTATTTGTGCATTTTGGGAGCCGGAAATTTTATTCCAGAGGAAAGCGGCAATCGTTCCATCTGCGTCTGAAGATGCAGAGCCGTTTAATAAAGCAGTGGCAGGAGAAACCGTAATTATGGTATCCTTGCCAGCCCTGGCAACAGGCACTGAATTACCCCCGGTTACTGTAACTGCCACAGTAGCTTCCGATGCAGTGCAGGGCAGGTTTGATATGGTCCATTTTAACTGGTAGGTGCCCGTACCCGGGGCCGGTGTAAAAGTGGCGGTTGGATTCGTAGTATTGTTAAATTGAGCATTAATTGTTGATGGCCCGCTAACAACCGACCATGCCCCTGTACCGGTAACGGGAGTGTTCCCTTCAAGTACTACACTGCCTGTTGTACCCGTTATTGTTTTGGGGCTGCCGGCTGTGGCAATGGTGGGAGACGGACTTACCGTTATCGTAAATATTTTAGCGGTGCCTGTACATCCGTTAGCGGCGGGGGTTACCGTAACGGTAGCCGTTACGGTTG
>JBBJMD010000136.1:0-10607 GCA_037719925.1 Ferruginibacter sp. | reverse complement strand
ACTTTTTTGATCATCTATGACTTTTCGGGGTCTATAGCAGGAATATAAACTCGATGAAGGGGCTGCCGGACCTTGATAATCACCTTTTTACGTAAAGATAAGATCAGGGAAGCCGCATCCTGGGCCAACTGCATCCTTTTTTCAAGTTCTGAATCTATGATTTCCTCATTTACAACGGGGTAATCCGTATGATGCACTGACTCGACTTGGAAACGCGTGGTAACACTATTTAAATTAAGAAAAAGCCAGTCAGCAAAAAACGGGGCAATGGGCGCCATCAGCCGGCTGAGGGTTTCGAGGCATTCGTATAATGTTTGATAAGCAGCAATTTTATCTACCTCATACTCACCTTTCCAAAAGCGCCATGGCACAACCTTACATACCAGTTACTTAAATGCGCATCTACAAAATCTTCGATTGCACGGCCAGCCTGCGTTGGCTCATAATCTTCCATACTTTGCTGTACGTTCTTTATTAAAGTATTCAGCAAAGACAATACCCATTGATCGATTTCGGGACGTTCCTTTACAGGAACATACGATTCCATAAAAGCAAATCCATCGACATTTGCATAGAGTGAAAAAAACTGGTAAGTATTGTACAGGGTACCGAAAAATTTTCGTTGTACCTCCTTAATTCCTTCATTATCAAACTTTAAGCTGTCCCACGGAGATGCATTGGTAACGAGGTACCAGCGGGTGGCGTCCGCCCCAAATGTATCAATGGTGTCAAAAGGATCTATCACATTGCCTGTCCGCTTGCTCATTTTATTACCGCTTTTATCCAGTACAAGCCCATTGCTTACTACGGTTTTATAGGCTACACTGTCAAAAAGAAGCACACCCAGCACATGCAATGTATAGAACCAGCCTCTTGTCTGGTCCACCCCTTCAGCTATAAAATCTGCGGGAAAAGCGCCGGCTGCACCCTTATTCTTAAGAGGCGAATTTGTTGATGCCTCATGGTATTGCCAAAAGTTTTCCGTGCTCAAAGGCCCGAATTCGTTGGAAGAACTATCGGGCAATCCCCATTGGGCATAAGGCATGGAACCGCTATCAAACCATACATCTACCAGGTCGGGCACTCTTTTCATTGGCAACCCCTGGCTGCTGATTAAAAGTATATCGTCTACATAAGGTTTGTGGAGGTCGAGGATCCCCTCATGCAAATAGTGTTTATTGGTTTCACCTCCCAGCAGTTCGCCTGCTCTTTTTATCTCCCTGTTTAATTCTTCGATAGAGCCGATACATTTTTCTTCCGTTCCGTCCTCCGTGCGCCAAATCGGGAGGTGTACCCCAGTACCGGCTTCTGCTCAGGTTCCAGTTCACCATATTTTCCAGCCAGTTGCCAAAGCGGCCCGTACTGTAGCGGCAGGTTTCCACCTGATTGTTTTATTCAGTTCAACCATTCTCTCTTTTTTAGCGGTTGTTTTAATGAACCAGGCATCCAAAGGATAATAAATAACCGGTTTATCCGTCCGCCAGCAATGAGGGTAATTGTGTTCGTATTTTTCGACTTTAAAAGCCCTGTTGTCTTTTTTCAATTTGACACTGATATCGACGTTCACATCTACATAACCTTTTTCGTTTGTATAATCTTTTACATAACGCCCGCTGAACTCACCCGTTCCGTCAATGAATTTACCCTGCCTGTCAACGAGGGTAAGTATTCCCAGGTTATATTTTTTGCCCACCTTAAAGTCATCAGCCTAAAGCAGGTGCATGTACAATACCGTTCCGTCTTCTGTAGTTACAAAATCGCCCAGCACCACTTGAAAAGGATTTGCACCTAAACCCCTTATTTCTCCATGGTATTTGCAGCTGAAGGTAGCAGTTGTTCATAACGAATCCCTTCCAGGTCCCTGCCTTTACATTCTGAAAGTATTTTCCATGGAATGGCCTTATCGCCCTCTTTGTAACTTTTAAAATCCCCGTTTTCATTATCTGGTTTAAAAAACCGGGGCAACAGATTTTTTGCCAAAATCACCCGTACCGGCAGATGGGTATACGGGTTAAAAGTCTTCACGAGCACATAATCAATGTTTGGACCAACGGTTAAACCAAGGTTGGAGGGGAGCGTCCAGGGGGTGGTTGTCCATGCTAAAAAAAATATGCCGCCTTCATCCGATGCGCCGGGTGCCTGCAAGTCCCTTAGAGAAGAAAATATGCTGGAGATCGCCGGTACCTCAGGAGTGCCAGGCTCTGTGGAATCAGGTATGCGGAACATGGCCACTACACTGGTATCTTTTACATCCTTGTAAGTACCCGGCTGGTTCAGTTCATGTGAGCTAAGCCCGGTTCCCGCGGCAGGTGAATAAGGTTGAATGCTTACACTTTCATACAGGTATCCCTTTTTATACAATTCGCTCAGTATCCACCAGAGGGTTTCAACATAATTATTTTCAAATGTCACATATGGGTTCCCGAGGTCTACCCAATAACCCATTTTCGCGGTGATTTCATCCCATTTGTGTTTGAATCTCAGCACTTCTTTCCGGCATGTTGCATTGTATTCCTCGACGGATATTTTTTTGCCTATGTCCTCTTTGGTAATGCCCAACAATTTTTCAACCCCCAGTTCAATAGGCAGGCCATGCGTATCCCACCCTCCCTTTCTTTTAACCTGGAAGCCCTGCATCGTTTTGTAGCGGCAAATAAGGTCTTTTAATGTTCTGCCAATTACATGATGGATACCTGGGAGACCATTTGCGCTGGGAGGTCCTTCATAAAATACAAAAGGCGGTTTCCCTTCCCTGATGGACACACTTTTTTCAAATGCGTTGATCTTCTTCCATTTCTCCAGGATTTCCTCCCCGATGCGTGTTAAATTTAATTGCTGGTACTCTTTGTATCTGGCGCTCATAACCTGCTATGTGTAATGTAAAATGTTTGCAAAGTTAATTAAATAGGGTATAAAATGCTTAGCAAAACAGCATCCGTAAGGGCCACTTAAAAATATCGAAGTTTTCCACAAAATTTTCCTTTGGCATAATATTCGTCGCCAGAAGCTTTTTAAGGCAAAAACCTGAAAACCGGGTCTACAACTTACTTCATTAAAGGTTATTTAATATTTATAAATCATCATAGCCCGGGTTTTCTCTTTTTAATTGTCCTGATAATTAACCGGGGAAGTACTTGAGCCGGATCTTACAAAATATTTGCAAAGCGGAAAATAGGGAAGAGTGGCAGAAATTTTTGCTGGTTTAGGGTTTTATTAGGGTAAAGACGGGGGTATTCCTACTCCCGTCACTTTTAATTTTTTGGTAGATATTAAAGGTTTTTTCCGTACTGTAATGACTAATCTTTTAATTGTCTATACCTGTTTAAAACTAACTTTCGTTAACCAAGGATGCCCCAATATTAAGGAGAAAAATTCCTAAAGCCTATTTCAGGCAAAACAATGAAGTCTGCAGAATTTTTTGCAGGCATTTATTTTAAGGCTAACCGTACTTAATGGAAAATTAAGGCAAAATCTATACGGAACCTTACCTAAGCAAAAGTTCACAGGGCTTTATACCGGTATGCTTTTTAAAAGCAGTGCTGAAATGAGATATGGAAGAGTAGCCAAGCAAAAGAGACACCTCCGTTACACTGAGCCCTTTTTCATATAAAAGATATTTGGCGTGTTCCATACGCTGGCTTTGATAAAAATCAAAAATGGTGGTGCCAAAAAGTTCCTTAAACCCTTTTTTTAAGTAACATTCATTGATAGCAACTTTCCGGCTAAGTTCCTTAATGGTTAAAGGCTCGCCTATATGTTTCAATAAAACTTCTCTCGCCCTCGTGATCTTTTCCCTGTCGTCGGCATTGGAAAGGAATTTACAGGTAAAAACTTCCTCTTTATCACCAAGCATACAATCCATGCTATAAAGCAGCAGGATCTGTGTTTGTGCATTAATAAAGATGTTTTGAAGTGTCTCCGTATAGGTATGATTCAACAGCGCCTCAATGGTCTTCCTCATTTTACCGCAAAGCGGCAACAACTTCGAAAAGGAAGAGACATGCGTAAAGGCCAGTACTTCATCGGAAATATTAAGCTGTTTCTTGCCTTTGACAAATTGGGTAAGATAGGAAGGCTTAAAACTAAAACTCAGAACGTCTACACTTTCAACCTTTTCAACACATGATTTCGAAGCACTTATCTTACAAAAATCGCATTCAGTTTGCTTTTGACGGCAATATACATTTCCGGTTATACAAAATTTTAATTCAAGAAAATTGGCCTCCGTATTATTTTTTTCATAATGATAGATCAGCATACCGGTATCATCTATATTCCACAGGGTTTGTTTTTTATAACGTTTAATGGAATAATTAACCGAGCCGGGCACCGACCGTTCTATATCTTCTATTACTTCCAGCTCATTATACAATAGCGGCTGCTTATGCGCAATTTCCAGTATGTTGTTTGATATATGCATTGATCAACTTCGATACAAATATACATCAATTGAATATACAAAATCCTTAATGAAAGAATCACAATATGCAGAAGGTTAATCACCAATACCTATTCATTGGTAAATGATCATCCAGTGCCGAAAATTAATTCGCTATCATTCTACAGGTATACCAAAAATTCAGTGTGTACCAATTTAGCAGGTTTATCTTTAACAGCGCATGAAAAGCGATTATTTTAAAAGAAATTTTATGTAGAAATAAATGCTCAGTTAACCGGTATATTATTCCTGAAACCATTGATTTTCCTTATTTTTGCAGAATATCGGTTTTGATAAATTTAAAGTGAATTCGTACACAAATATGAACACAGAAATTGAAGAAGCAGTACTCCCCGACATTAATGGCTATGGCGCCGACAGTATCCAGGTTTTAGAAGGTTTAGAAGCGGTACGTAAGCGTCCGGCCATGTACATCGGTGATATTGGCGTAAAGGGTTTACATCATCTTGTTTACGAAGTCGTTGATAATTCTATCGATGAAGCGCTCGCGGGGTATTGCAAAAATATCCTCGTGTCCATTAATGAAGATAATTCGATTACTGTTTCTGATGACGGTCGTGGAATTCCTACCGGGATAATGTCGAAGGAAAACCGAAGTGCGCTGGAAGTTGTAATGACAGTTTTACACGCCGGTGGTAAATTTGATAAGGATTCATATAAGGTTTCCGGCGGTTTACATGGTGTTGGCGTAAGTTGTGTAAATGCATTAAGCAGTAAATTACATGTAACCGTAAACCGTGATGGAAAATCATTTGAGCAGGAATATTCAAAAGGAGTTCCCAAATACCCGGTAAGGGTAACCGGCGCTTCTGATACGCATGGTACCACCGTACATTTTTGGCCCGACCTAACCATTTTTACCTCGGGTGTTTATAACCGGGAGGTCCTGGAAGGCCGTTTACGTGAACTGTCATTTTTAAACAGGAAACTTAGTATTGTTATCCAGGACCTCCGCGATGTTGATGAAGCGGGTAAAACGTACCGTAAAACTTTTTACAGTGAAGGTGGGATCGTAGAGTTTGTGGAAATGCTTGATAAAAATGCAAATCGTAATGCCCTGCTGCCGAAAGTAATTTATTGTGATGGCTATGATGCGGTAAATAATGTTACGGTGGAAGTAGCTATGATTTATAATACAGGTTACCAGGAACACCTGTTTAGCTATGTAAACAATATCAATACAATTGAAGGCGGCACGCATGTAGCGGGTTTCCGCCGTTCCATAACCCGGGTTTTTAAAAGTTATGGTGAAAAGGAAGGCATGTTTGAAAAAGCCAAAGTGGAAATAGAAGGCGATGATTTCCGGGAAGGGCTGAGCGCCATTATTTCCGTTAAAGTGCCGGAGCCCCAGTTTGAGGGTCAAACAAAAACCAAGCTTGGTAATAATGAAGTGATGGGTGTGGTGGACAGTACGCTGAGCCGTGTATTAAACGCTTACCTGGAGGAAAACCCGAAAGATGCCAAGACCATCATTCAAAAAGTGATCCTGGCGGCACAGGCAAGGGCCGCAGCTAAAAAAGCCCGCGAAATGGTACAGCGCAAAAGCGTGTTAACTGGTGGGGGCTTACCAGGTAAACTGGCGGATTGCAGCGATAAAGACCCTCACCGGTGCGAATTATACCTGGTGGAGGGAGATTCGGCGGGTGGAACAGCCAAACAGGGCCGCGACCGAAGTTACCAGGCGATTCTTCCATTGAGGGGAAAAATACTGAACGTGGAAAAAGCGATGGAACATAAGATTTACGACAACGAAGAAATCAGGAACATGTTTACCGCCCTGGGCGTAAAAATTGGAACGCCTGAAGATCCGAAAGCACTGGATATTTCCAAGCTACGGTATCATAAACTGATCATCATGACAGATGCAGATGTGGATGGAAGTCATATTGCCACATTGATACTAACCTTTATTTTCAGGTATATGAAAGAACTGGTTGAACAGGGATATGTTTTTATCGCCCAGCCCCCGTTGTACCTTATTAAAAAAGGCAAAGACCAGGATTATGCCTGGACAGATGAAGAGCGAAAAGGCCTTATTGCCCGGTTTGGACAAGGAAAAGATGACAGCGTAACCACACAGCGGTACAAAGGGTTGGGTGAAATGAATGCTGAGCAGTTATGGGAAACAACTATGAATCCAGCTACCCGCACCCTGAAGCAGGTTACTATTCAAAGCGCTGCAGAAGCTGATCTGGTATTTAGCATGTTAATGGGAGATGAAGTGCCGCCAAGAAGAGAGTTTATTGAAACGCATGCCAAATATGCGAAAATAGATGTGTAACAAGAATTTACTGTAAAGACCTTAAGATAAGTGCTGCTTCCCGTAACGGGAGGCTTTTTTGTTTACCAGGGTAATGTTCCGTGTCTCAATTTGATAAATGCAAAACAAAAGGCAATAGCATACAATAAAAAAAATTGAATGACCATTGCAGCTGTACCCTTACAAAATATGATTGATAGGAGCTTTTTCAGAAGCATCTTCACCGGAGAGATATAGCAGGACGGTGAAAAAATAATCCATAAAGTTCAGTAGCCGCTTTTCCATTTTTATGATTTAAAAATTAAAGAATCTCTTTTGTTTTTGAAGAAGGCACCTTTCACCAGGCAGTACCTTGTTAAAGGTTAAATTTTCTTTCAAAGTTGCGTTATTACTTCTTTTGATACAATCACATATGTATGTGAAAATGCAGGCTGAAATCATGACCCGGTTTTATACTTTTACGCCTTAATGCAATGTTATTGTTAATCAGCAGATCGTTTAACAAATCTACCTGCTTTGGTAATTAGCTGTCAAGTAAAAAGTGTGGAATGCTTAATTGGCTGTATGAATTGCATAAAGCACCACATATATGGTATCCGCGCCTACATGAATTTAAACTGCCTCTGTTTATGATCCACGAATGATGCCCGGGGAAGTTGAATCCCCTAACGCGGATTATGCCGGCTCGTGATGAAAATTTCGGGAATGGGAACAACCAGCTTGGTATAAATAAAAAAGGCCACACATGGCTGTATGTCTTTAATTGCTATCCCACTACTATTTATTTTATTCAGCAACTCATACATCGCCGGTTGATTTTTCTACATTAATTTCTGTCCCCCTGCTTTTAATGATATAGATCATACCAGAATTTTTTATAGAAACGTAGCAATCCTCTTCTACAAAGACATGTAAAACTGGTGAAAGGAGCGAACCCTCTGAGCTGATATTTGATTGGCCCCTCACCACAATCTCCTTCAACTGGTTCATGTTAATGGTTATTTTAACCTTGTTCTTTAATGATCCTTTTTTGCTTGATAAATAGCGTTTTTCCTTTGATCCTCCAGTCAACATTTTCTATATCCGCGCTCTTGCCTCCAATATGAATGATCTTTTTATCACTTTCTTTTAATTGAAGATATATATCATCTGCTACTATGATCTTACTGAAAGCCATTTGGTAGTCAGGATTTTTGCGAGGCATTGTTTTTTGAGTGGTACCAGATGCAAATGCGGTAATGCATCCTGTGAGCAGTATAGCTATTGCCATTACGATTAATTTTTTCATGGTGTTTTGATTTGTGTTGCGGCTGCAACGGTTATTATTTTCGTAACACAAATCTGCTTCAGAAAAAATCACTTTACAATCGCATGTGCATGTGAATAATTATCCCTCTTTTTACTATTTCTTTCAATTTTTTTTAAAGATTGCTGCCTATACCTTATAAGGACCGCTCATCATGGATAAACCTTGATCAGCAAAAAAAGATACCACTTAAATATGTATGAACATTTCTACATATCAAGATCAGAGGTTTTGTAATTTTTTTACATAGTATATAGCCGAAATACTGCAGGTAACAAGATGGATGTTATTTTAAGATGGTTTCATAGTTCGGGTAAGCAATTCATCCACCCCAAATTGTCTTTCACCCTTTTATGTGGTTGACACAACTAGTGAGTTCCAATACTTTTGCCACATATAAAATATTCAGCATCAAATAGATAAAACATGAAACTACTTACAGTATCATTTGTTTGCAGCAGCATTTTATTAGGCGCCTGTAATAAGGAGACCATCCGCGGCGGCGGAGCGGTTGTTACAGAGACAAGGCCCGTACCCGAATTTACAAATATCGAACTCGGCGGCTGCAGTGAAGCCATTATCAGCTATGGCACAGCGCAGCAGGTGACAGTTACCGGTTATGAAAACCTCCAGCCGGTGTACGAAACAAAGGTCTGGGAAACACGCTGTATTTGAATTCAGGTCGGATATCTATAACGTGTGGAACAGCAATATAAAAGTAAACATTACCATTCCGTCGCTGGCATCCTTAAGGGTTAATGGTTCTGGGAATATAAACGCAAAGAATTTTATGAACGGAGATTTTCTGGCGGCTACAATCAATGGGTCAGGAGACATTTTTGTGAATGACAGCAAGTACAATAAGGTTAATTACTCAATCCATGGTTCCGGTGAAATAGAGCTGCATCAACGATCACTGTTGAGGCGGAGGCAAACATTTCCGGTTCCGGCTCCATTGAATTGCAGGTGAGCAATAAACTCAAAGCCACCATCTCAGGTTCCGGTGATATTGATTACTGGGGCAACCCTGCCGACCTGGAAACACAAGTCAGCGGAAGCGGTAAAATCACTAAAAGATAGTTCTTGTGCGAAAGTTGTTGAACACGTCTTTCTACATGGGAGCTCAGGGTTCCGGGCAGGCAAATGAGTATCCCGGGCCGATTTTTTTAAGGCTATCTATAGGGGCAATTTTTAGAGTGGAGCGGCAATAAGGTCCTGGTTTTTTAAGCAGGGCTTTTAATTTGAGGCCTGAACAATTCGCTTAACAATCAATCCCTACAATTATTAGATTTGTGTATATGCGAATGTCCTCGTGATAATGCTGCTCACATTTTTACCGAAGCTGAACACTGCACAAAATTTCACTTTCAACCGGTTTACAACTGATGATGGTATTGGCCTTTCAAGCAACGTGGTAAACAGTATTCACCAGGATGAAAAAGGATTTATATGGGTGGGAACCGCAAATGGTTTACAACGCTTTGACGGAAGAAAATTTATCCAGTTCAATAGCATAAAGCGAGATAGCGACCGGTTACCCGACGCCCGGCTGTTCCAGATCATACCCGCCGATAGTGGCCGGCTGTTCCTCTCATTCCGGGCGATCAGGGAATTTGGTATTTTTGACCCGGCTGATTTTTCCTATAAAAAGATCCCCCTTAAAACTTTGAAGGAAATCCCGGCAAGGGCCGAGTTTTATGCCTGGAAAGATGCTTCCGGCCAGGTGTATCTCAATATACTCCGTTATGGTATTTTACAGTTTGATAAAAATGAATTTGCCTTTAAAGAAAACAATCCGTTTCCATTTCCAGAGGGATGGAAGAATACGCTCTTTGGTACCTATGATGACCCTATCAAACAACAGGTATGGATATGCACAGATAGCGGGCTCTGTATTTTCGACAGAACCAGCAGGCAAATGTGGAGCCGGAAATATAATCCCCTCCGCCTGGCCATTTTGGAAAATGAAAAGGTCCAGCAGAATGTAACGGAAATATATATTGACCGGCAACGGCGTATCTGGGTGTTTTGCTGGCCCGAAGGGGATGGTATTCAATTCAAATATTGCCTGGATAGTACGGGTAGCAAATATTTACATAAAGACACCATTGGTTTGAACACAGGACCTTTGGGTTTTACAGAGTACAGCCATTTTTATGAAACCAATAATGCGAACCTGTGGATATACGGGATGGGTGCACTTTTTAATTACAGCAGGAGCCAGCAGCGTTTCCAGTTTCACAAAAGCGGCACAGGAAACGATAACATTAATATCAATTATGAAGAGGTTTACCAGATTATGGAAGATAAAGACGGGGGAATATGGATTGCTACGGACCAGGGCCTTTATTTTACCTCGTTGGGCAACAATGCCTACTCTGTCATTAATTTGGTGTTTGATAATAAAAAAAGCGCTACCTATATCACCGATATATTGGAGATGCCCGGGGGCGATCTTTGGTTTACTTCCTGGGGCATCGGTGTTAAAACAATGGATAGAAATTCTGAAAAAAAAGAAAATTATGTCTACGCACAGCCACCGCCGTCAAACTGGTCAGTTGCCTCAAAAAATGACATAAAGA
>JBBJMD010000029.1:0-30043 GCA_037719925.1 Ferruginibacter sp. | reverse complement strand
GATTTAATTAGCCGGCACACCATAATACGACCCCATTAATTTTTATGAATAAAGAGATTTCTTTACAATGGACAAAAGCCATTTATTAGCGAAGATTTAATGATATTTTAAAAGGAAATAACAATACCATTCCGGGTTTTATCGCCGGAGGCCGGAACAAAATCAGGTAGTGGAATTACTTTCAGCTCCCGGGTGAAGGGATATGCTTTGGCGACTGTTGTAACTTGTTTCAACTTTTTACCGGTTATATAAAAATGGGTCAGGTAGAGCATGTCCAGGATATATTTTTTTGCTAACCAGTTATCAAGGTCAAAGATTTCTGCCTTATGTAAGATTGAGAGTCCGTAACAGTTTGCCTGCCATTCATATGCCTGTAATTTTTTTAATAATTCATCATCCGGGTGCAGGTATAGCTCCGAACCCAGGTTGCGCAACAGTTCATCAACATTCCACTGGATGCTATGGCCCGCGAGGTGCAATAGATTGAAAAGTTTTTCATCCACACTTAGATGATTACCTATAAAGATTCTTTTACCGTCGAGGTCTCCTTTAAAGAAAGGATCGAGGTTATGGGTATAATGCACTTCCAGTCCCATTTCAACCGCAATCTTTTCACATAAAATCAATGCCTTTGTAAAATCGGTTTTTCTCCTGGCCATAATCAGGTTGATTATATGCGTTGATTGATATTCGGTACTCTGGTAATATGTTTCAGGGATGGATGTAGTAAGATTTAACACGAAAAATCGGATCGCATTTTTTTAAATTTATTTAAAGCCTTTCAATTTAAATGAGCGGATTATGGTTACCAAGGCACCAGTCAATGTTTATATCGTGCCTTCCATTACATCTTCAATATACGATACGATCTCAATGAATCTTGGCTCTTTGCGGATGGACTTGTCTCGGTGGTCGGGCAGGTCAGGTTTGATATGTTTAATGATCCGCCCCGGGTTGGCGTCCATAATGTAGATATCATTACCTAAGAGTACCGCCTCCCGGGGATCGTGTGTAACCAATACCACAGTAGGATTTAAACTCGCCAGTTCTCTTTTCTGAAAAAGGTCGAGCAGGAAGAATTGCATTTTTGCGCGGGTAAAACCATCTAATGCGCCATAGGGCTCATCGAGCAACAACATATTAGGATTAGCTACCAGGCTGCGGGCAATGGCAACACGCTGCAATTGTCCTCCTGACAATTGGGGTATGCGGGCAAACTTATGCTCGTGCCCTTCCAGGCCAACCACTTTTATCATCTCCATAGCCTGTTCGTAGGCTTCTTTTTTTGCTGTTCCCTTAATGGTAAGTGGAAGCGCTACATTTTCCAGCACCGAGAACCATTCCAGTGAAGAATATTGTTGAAAGACCATTGGAATGCTTTGGTTCCTTTCCAGGGGATTTCCACCTACTAATACTTCACCGGATGTAGGTTTTTGGATACCGGTCCAGTATCGTAAAAGTGTTGATTTTCCGCAACCTGATTTGCCCATGATCACAATAAACTGGCCCATGCCATGATAATCCTCAACCGCCAGGTTAAAATTGTCAAAAACAACAAACTCCTTTTTTGTTTTATTATCAAAATAACGCTGGTGAATCCCGCGCAGTTCCAGCACCGGGGGTGAGGAGCTTGCAGTAGTAGGTTGCGCTTGATTTAGTTGTTCGGTTTTCATCAGTTATTGGTGTTTGAATTTAAATAACAGCCTGTCGATCAACCGGAATAGTGCATCCTGGATGATACCAATGGCAACAATGATAAAAATTACGGCATATACTTTTCCGACATTGCTTTGCCGTTCGCCTAGAAAGATAAGGCTTCCCAGCCCGCCTTGTATACCTGCCAGTTCGGCCACAATAATATATGTCCAGCTGATCCCGACCAATATCCTGATATCATCAGAAAGCCGGGCAATTACAGACCTCCAGGTTACATAGCGCACGGTTTGCCAAAAGCTGGCTCCTAAGGTCCGCATCATTTGCAGGTGCGTTTCGCTTACTTCATCTATCCTTTGCACTACCACGGGAACAAGGTATACCCAGATACCAAAGGCAAGGAAATTAATTTTTGTTACAATGGTCAGGCCGCTGATGGCAATAAATATTCCCATGAGTGCTGTTATGGGAACAAATCGCAATGCATTGATCTGTTGGCTAAACATTTTTCGCACCCGGGGTGAGAGGCCGATGGCGAACCCTACAATTAATGCGGCCACAATACATTTGAAATAACCAATAAGGTTGATGCGCAATGAAAAAAGGATATTTGCTAACAGGTTATCATTTGCCTGCATGTCAATAAAGGCACGCCAGGTTTTTTGAGGCGTAGGCATTACATGGTTATTGATCAAGCCAAAATTGGTAACCAAAAACCATAGTGCCAGCAAAATCAGCCAACCGACCAGTTGTAATTGCCAGGTATACTTACCATCAAAAGTTTTGTTCATATAGATGTTTTTTCGCCGGTGATCCGTGGGAAGCGCCTTTATACAAATTCATTTTTATAAAGCTCAAGGAGTGTAATCGCTTTAAATAACTATCAAAACCTTCAACTTAAAAAGTAAGGTCAAAGAGGGCGAAGGAAGGCCAGGGGTAACTAATTTCCTCATCGGTGCCGGATAAAATGAAACGAAAATAAATAAGATGACCGTTCCTTATTTGGTTAACGCATTACAAAAGTCCTTAAGAGCAGTCAATTAATTTGGATTTCCCCCTTTCTCCCAGATAAATTGGAACTCGGTCCTCCTGTTTTTTGCTTTACAGGGTTCATCCTGGTTATCCTCGCAACCGCTTACGGGTTTTTTAGAACCGTTTCCAACAATGATAAATTTATTCTTATCAAACTTGTGTTCATTGATCAGATAATTTACCACCGCCGTAGCCCTGTTCATCGACAATTTATCGTTTAAGGGTGCGTTACCGACATTATCAGTATTTCCCTCTACACGTATGTACGAGCCTGCAAACCCCTGCGCGAGTTCTTTAATCTCCCGGTCGATAAGCACCCGGTCATCCTGTGTTAGCTGGGCGGAATTTGTAGGGAACTCAAGGCTTATGACCCTGCTGCTTTGTGAAGCCTGTGTTTTTACTTCTTCAGAAGCTGGTTTAAAAGATTCAACTTTTGCGGCAGCCTGGTTGTTTTCCCCTAAAAATGATTTATCGTTCATCAGCTCCTGAATTATCGAGGGGTCGGAAACATTTCTCCAGGGGGCCGGGGATTTTGCGAGTCCCACCTCGGTATATTTAATCGCCATCCTGCCATACATCCTGTCACCTGTCATTCCGGTGTAGGTGCTGTTTAGCCCGAAGAAATTTACGTTGTCACCCAGTGTTGAAAAATAAACTTTATCGGCAGATTTAGCGGCTACATCTTCAGGAAACTTAACACCTTTTGCGAAAAGTGCAGTGGCCTCCTTCTTTGCATTCGGATCTTTGTTCACACGGGCATTACCTTCGAGCCATGCTTTCACCAGTTTCACAATCAGGTCGTGTTTTTGTTTAAGCACAGACTGCTTCACCAGTAATCCATCCGCAATGATCTGGCTTGCCACGGCGCTGCTCACGAGCACTTTTGCACCTGGCTGTGCAGCAACGCAATCCTCATCATCCGGTGCCCACACGACTGCCGCATCACATTGATTGTTCTTAAAAGCATTTGCAGCTTCCACACCGTCGCCTACCTGGGAGCCATCGATATCACTCTTTTTTAATCCAGAGTATTCCAGCACATGGATTAATAAAGTATGAGAAGCGGTACCGACTGCATAAGCCACTTTTTTACGCCTTAGATTTTCAACCGCTTCAATGCCCTTACGGACAACGATGGCGTCGGCACCGTGCGACTGGTTTACCTGCATTATCTGAACCACGTTATCAGCCAGCAATTCACTGCCAGATCCCATTTCTACGGAAAGCGCGTCAGTAGTGCAATAGACCAGGTCAAGATCGCCGGAATGCAGTCCCGAACGGGTATCTTTAACAGCATCCATTTGTTTTATAAGTAATTTAATACCGTAATTCTTATACAAAGTGCTGTTCTCGCTTGGCTCCATCCCTCCATTCATTAACAAAATACCTTCAACGCCTGTAAAAGTATTGTAGGCCACTACCAGGTCGGGTTTGCCGGATGTACTATCGACGGCTAACTTACCATCTTTTGATATCCAGGTTTTATAGGCGAAATAGCCACCGACCAGCAGCACAATAAATATGGCTGCATTACGAATCGCCTTAACGGTCTTTTGCCCTTTGTCAGTTAATTCCATGATTTTGTTTATTTGTCTGTTGTTTAAATAACTATTTTAACAAGTCCTTATTAGCGGTTAACCAGGAAGTATCGGTGCCTGATTGATTGTTGTTGCCGCCGTTATTGTCCTCTGTTTTCATGAAAGCAAATACATCGACTTTACTACTGTATTGTTCGAGCAATTTTTGCCCTGCATCATCCATGATGCCATTTTCGGCTTCCATTTTCATAAGTAATGTTTCATGGTCATGGATCATAGACATCACTTCGGATTCATTTTCCGCTATCCTGTTACGGGTTTCCTCCAGGGTGATAGTTTCAAATTCAGACACACCCAATAAAGAAGAGGCACTGTGAGCAGCTTCCCGCCAGATAGTAGAAGTCTGCAACTGGTCACGTAACCGGCCAATAGTGTTTGCAACGGATTCAGTGCTGCTTTCCAGGTTGCTGTAAAGCCGGTCGAAAAAGTTGTAGCTTTTTAGCATCTTCTGCTTATCTTCCTGCATTACCTTTAAAAGTTTTTCGTCTTCAGCCGCTTCGCGCCCAAAATGAGAGATCTGGTCTTTCGCTTTGTCGCGTGTATGCTGATCGAGTTTTGGTTCGCTTGCCTGTTTAACGAACTGGGCTGCATAATCAAGATTTTTCTGCATCGACTCTTTTCTTTCAGCCATTTTTGTGGTGTGCAGGCTGATGGCTTCCATCATTTTCTTGATGCTTACACCAAATTTTTTCAGAACCCCGCGACGGTTCGCCACTACAACTTCAAGCAGTCCGGGCAGATCGGTTTTGATTAGGAACCGGGTCATTTTCCTGATACCACTTTTCCACCGGGCTATCAGCACATTACGCATTAAAAAAATGGTTCCGATAATACCGATCATTAAGAACAACTTACCCAATTCAATCCCGAAATCTACCCAGTTATGAATAGTTTTTGTGATATATGGAAGAAAAAAATAGCCTACCAAAAGAAAAACTGCAACCAACACAACAGTAATTCCCATACGCATCTTTTTTTCATCAGCTGTTTCCAATGTGTAAACAGATGAACTTTTCATTGCCTCATTCATGATATTATTTTTAATTTTATAAAGGTTATTAATGAAGGTTAAACAGATTGAAGACTTTTAATATCAGTATCGATCGTTGTTTGAATATACTCATGGGCCAGGGTGATCAGCCGTTCCGCTTTTTCTATTTTGTCGATTCCTTCCTTACCCAGTGATTTGTCTACTTCCATTTGAGTTTTTTCTTTGTTCATAGATTCTTCGAGTTGGCGTTTCTGGATTTCCATTTGCTGGACCTGTTGTTCCAATTTTTTTATATTGTCTGTATGTGATTGAAGTACTGTTTGTCTTTTTTGTAACTGGTTATTTTTTTCTGCAGCGGCCCCTTTCAAAAAATCATCATTTTTTTGTTTAATCACCTGTTTATAATGCTTGGCTGCTTCTATTAATTTCGCAGTTGATATATCCTGTGTTTCAAAGCTCATGAGCACAGCCTGCAATACTACCTCAGGAGCAGCTACGCCTTTTGCAGCCATTTTTTGCTGCGTTTTTGAAAGTTGCTGGCGAAATTCAAAATAATCCGGGCCGGAAATATTCGCCTTACTGAGTTCATCTTCAAAAAACTTAACGAAAGTTGGATCAAGCGCTTCCCGTTCATTCGTGTTTTGTTGCAATGGAGTTACAAATGAAGGGTCCGGTGAAACTGCACCGGGTACAGCGGAACTTCCCCCGGCGTTTGTAGCGGGCTGCATCGGAAAAAACGTTGGGGTGACCGGGCTGGCTGCCGGGGGTACCACCACGGGATCAACGGTCTTATCCTTTGCTTTATCCGATTGTTCATCTGCAATAAAACCCTGTTGTTTTAAAAAGCTTTTTAATCCCATATAATTAAAATAATAGTTATTTTCCAGTAAAAAATGGGTTCAGAAAATCGTAACCGTAAAGATATAGTTTTTGAGATAATTCCAATATCCAACGGGGAGAGACAAATATGCATTTGCAATATATATCCTCATAAACACTTGTTTTATAATATTTAACAGAACAAACATATACACGCCGGGATGTTTATAAAAAAATATTATTCAAACGGGCTTTTTCTAAATGTGAACACCCTTACAGGATGAAAAATTTTTAAACTGCGGGTGGATTCCCGGTACACCCATCTCTTTAGCCGGTCAGTATTAACTTCTTTCGTTTGCGCAGCAAAAGCATACAAGTTTTAGCCGCTTCGGTTTGTCATGAAAGTGAAGGTGGTATAAATAAATTCAAAGGGGAAGGCGGTTTCGCCGGTACTTCACTCCGGGAAAGAAATTTGGTGATGGCGCTGCCAATCTGTTCAAATTCCAACAGGAATCCATCATGGCCATAGGTTGAATCGATGCTTAGGTAAATTGCCCCCGGAATTTGCCTGGCAATATTTTCCTGCTCTTCAGGTGGGAATAATATATCTGAACTTATGCTGATCACCAATGTTTTTGCCTGTACGAGTTGCAGCGCTTTGGCCACATCACCACGCTTGCGACCGACGTTGTGGGCATCCATGCTTTTACTAAGAAAATAATAACTGAGGGCATTAAAGCGCCTTGCTAGTTTAATGCCCTGGTACTGCTGGTAAGATTCGCTTTTATAATGACTTGTCTTATCAGGATTTTCTTCAGCCTGTGCCAATCCGTATGTACTATAATTGCGGTAAGACAGGAGTGCTATTTCTCTTGCTACCATCATGCCCTGCAGCCCGGCTTTTTCATTTTTATCACGCCAGGTTGGATCCATTTCGATGGCATGTCTTTGGGTAGCATTGAAGGCGATCGCCCAGGGCGAATGAAAGGCATTCGTTGCCAGGAGTACCATATGCCGGAACAATCCCGGCTCTTCGATGGACCATTCCAGTAATTGTTGCCCACCCATGGAGCCACCTATGCCCATATATATAGATCTGATATTTAGATGTTCTCTTAGCGGCTGGTAGGCGCGGATCATATCTCTCGTTGTAAAGAAAGGGAAATCATGGAACCAGCTGTGTTGTGTTTCGGGATTGATATCCATAGGACTAATGCTACCGTAACAACTCCCGGGTATATTGGCACATACAATAAAAAAATTGACCGGGTCAAATACTTTGCCTTCCCCTACAAGCCCGGGCCACCATTCCGCTGCGTTGCTATTGGCCGTGAGTGCATGAAATATCCAAACCACGTTATCCTTATTTTTATTTAAAGCACCAAGAGTAGTGTAAGCTAAATGGTATTGAGATAAAGTAAAACCTGATTCGAGGGTAAAATTTTGCCTATGGGTATAAATATTTGCCATACATTTTATGTCCTGTACAGATGTTTTTCGATGAACAGTTCAGGGCTCAGATTTATTAGTAATAAGGTTGATTAATATCCACACTTCTTTAACAAAATAATTACCTGGGATTATAACTGCTAGAAAAATCGTAATCCTGGTAACCTTCACCATTTCGGGCGCCTAAAATCCCGCTGGATGAGCTGCCAGTACGTTTAAAAACGATCGTACTGGCAATTGTAAATTGCTGGTCTTACACGAAATGGTCATAATTAAGGAACGGCTATTCCTGCGATACAACATCCAGTAGCCAGTATCCAAAATCCAGTATCCTGTAGTCAATATCGCGCAAGCTGTATCCTATATCCAAAATCCCCTTCTACATCACCAGTTCACCGGAAAATACCGCTGCAAAAGCTTGTTCAAAATCAGCTTTTATATCTTCAATATGTTCGATACCGACACTGATCCGTACCTGGTTTGGCAATACGCCGGCTTTTACCTGCTCTTCCGCGCCGAGTTGATCATGAGTAGTGGATGCAGGGTGGATTGCAAGGGTTTTAGCATCGCCTACATTAGCCAGGTGACTTACCAGTTTTAATGAGTTTATAAATTTTTGTGCATTTTCTTTTTCACCTTTTACGCCGAAATTAAGTATGCCGCCGAATCCATTGCGGAGGTATTTTTTAGCCAGTTCGTGATAAGGATTAGTTTCCAGTCCCGGGTATTCGACAAAATCCACGGCAGGATGTTTTTCCAGCCATTGCGCGAGTTCCAGCGCATTGTCTACATGACGTTGTACGCGAAGGCTGAGTGTTTCAAGTCCCTGCAATAAAAGAAAGGAATTGAACGGGCTTTGAGAAGATCCGAAGTCCCGCAGGCCCTCTACTCTTGCCCTGATCGCAAAGGCGATATTCGGTAACCCGAGTGGATTGCCTTCTCCAAATACTTCCCAGAATTTTAAACCGTGGTAGCCTTCGCTCGGTTCTGTGAACTGTGGAAATTTACCATTGTTCCAGTTGTAATTTCCTCCATCAACAATAACGCCTCCAATACTGGTTCCATGGCCACCGATCCATTTCGTGGCGGATTGTACTACGATATGTGCGCCATGTTCCAGCGGACGGAAAAGGTAACCCGCTGTACCAAATGTGTTATCAACGATCAATGGCAGATCATATTCTTTCGCAAGTGCAGCAAATTTTTCAAAATCCGGAATATTTAACCTCGGGTTACCAATTGTTTCCAGGTATAAGGCCTTGGTATTTTTGTCAATGTGTTTTACAAAGCTTTCCACATCATCGCCGTCAGCGAATCTAACTTCAATGCCTATGCGCTTAAAAGCTACTTTAAACTGGTTGTAGGTACCACCATATAAAAAAGAAGTGGATACAAAATTATCACCAGCCTGTAATATATTGTTCAGTGCCAGGAATTGTGCTGCCTGACCCGAAGAAGTAGCCAGGGCGGCAACGCCTCCTTCCAACGCGGCAATGCGTTGTTCAAACACATCCGTAGTTGGGTTCATAATGCGGGTGTAAATATTACCAAATTCCCGCAGCCCAAAAAGGTTGGCAGCATGGTCGGTGCTGTTGAAAGCGTATGACGTGGTCTGGTAAATGGGCACCGCCCTTGAATTCGTAGTAGGGTCTACCTGCTGGCCCGCATGTAACTGCAATGTCTCAAAATGAAGTTGCTGACTCATAATCGTTTTTTTTATTGTTATTTTAATTATAATGCAAGCCCCGGCATATCCTTCGTGATTGGTTGCCGGGTGCGTTTATTATTCGCTACTGAACCCTTACAGTAATGAACTGAACCTGTAATTTTTGACAGCTAAACTGACATCGCCGTATTGGTAAAATGGTCCTCCTGGAAACGCCCTTCGTACCGCCATCTCCTTCGCCGGACATCAGTCTACTAAGTGGTGGAACAATAAATACCTAACCAATTAATCCAGCGGTAACTTTTTTGCATTCTCAACAAGCCAGGCGTTAAAGGATTGAACTGAGGGGTTTAATTCCTTTGTGAAATCTATATCACGGGCCGCCACAAATTCATGTTCAAATTCCTGGTAAAACTGGAACATGTTTCCCAGGTCATCTGCGCCCGGAAAACCAAATCCCCTGTAGGTCTCCGGTGTAACATCGTTATATTCTACTGTTTCGCCCAGTGCATGGGTGAGTTCATCCGCCATTTACTGACAGGTAATAAATTCTCCCGCTATGCCAACTGTTTTTCCCACCATCGACAGACCTTTTTTAAAAATCCCGTAAGCACACCGTCCTATATCGGCAGCGGCGATGCACGAAAGTATTTTGTCACCCATCGGATATGTAATTGCCAGTATCCCATCGGCTCCACGTTTTGGACCCATGCCAAAATAAATCATGTTTTCCCAATAAAAAGAGGTCCGCAAAAAAGTGGTGGGTATGCCTGCATCTGTAAATAAATGGTCCGACTCTCCCTTCGCATCAAAATGGGGAACTTTATATTTTTCCATTAAGGTGGGCATCCTTTCATCTTCCAGGGGAATGAATTTCCTGGTATCCTCCAGTGTTGACCAGATTACATGTGAAAGGTTGCTCAATTTGGCAGCTTCCACCATATTTTTTATTTCTGCAGCTTCTTTTTCGGGCGAAAAATGGGCCCAGTAAAAAGTAACACAATATGCGCCATAGGCGCCCTCCATTGCCAGGCGCACGCTTTCGCGGTCATCAATGTCTCCGGCTACTACTTCTGCTCCCATTAGAGCTAGTTCTTTAGCTTTATCCGACCCGGGGTCTCTTGTAACAGCACGCACGGCGAAATCACTGTATTTATCAGTTAAGATTGCCCGAACCAGGCCGCCACCCTGCGCTCCTGTAGCCCCAAATACAACAATTATTTTGTTTTCTGCCATACTGATTAATTTTACGGGTTAAGGTATAACACAAAAAATGAATATCCAAATGAAGAATTAAATATTACCTTCTTTTGGCCGGAGGGAATAAGGTTACCGACCTGGGTAGAGTCTAAATTATAAATAATCGGTAAAAGGGGTTATGTTAATAGAACGGACTTTGTTCTTACTGTTTCACAAAGCGGATCGACTTTATATTGAAACCTCCTTTTATGACGCGCAGTTTTAATACCTGCCGGCGCTTGTTCAATGGAACGTTCCTGATTAACCAAAGCCATCAATAGACTGGTATTGTTGCTTTTCATCTACAATTATTGTGGTGTGGTGATTTTGTGCCTGCTTAAAAACAAAGGCTTTTGGATGTTTTTGAAGTAATTTGGAACGGTCTGCAGTTGTGAGCCAGCAGTTTGCCTGCTTCTTTTGCGCTGTTAAGACAAGGGCCAGCACGCCCAATAAAACAGTGACGAATATTTCTTTACCTGCCTGGATCATACGGTATATTGAATTGAAAAATATTTGAAATGCTTGCCTATCATAGGGATGGCTCAACTGGCGCATTCGATTAAATAATTTTTATGGTTAAATGTATTTACAATAATTGATGTTGCTAATCATTCTTTATTTTAAAATAAGATTATCTTGCCCCCGCCTCGGGTGTATATCACTGAATACTGAACCAGTTACCGCGTTCAAAAATCTTACAATTAAAATGGCATTTAATTTGTAAATTTAAATTAAATAAAAAACGGGATTTAAGTCTTCAATCCCTTCGGCCACGATCTTTTGACACCCGCATCTAATATGGCAAAGATTTTTATCGCGTACTAAAGTCCTCTGGTTATGAAGTTTGGTGTAATATTTTTAATTTTTTTTTGCAATACCTGTTTTGCTCAACAATGGCAGGCAGAAGCGATGGCCGGTGTTTCAGGGTATAATGGGGATTTAACACGGCGGCCGCTTTCCTTACGAAGCCTGGGGCCGGCAATCAACCTCAATATAAAATACATGCTGCCCGGTAATTTTGTTGTATTAAGGGCCGGCATTGGTTATGGCAGGATATCAGGTAATGATAAAAACAATAGCAATCCCGTATTAAAAGAACGCAACCTTAATTTTAAAACCCATATCCTGGAGGGACATATCGGTGCAGAATTAAACATACTTGACCCTGAAAGTTTTGATGCCTTTCCCTACCTGTTTGTAGGTTTGGGAATATTTCATTTTGATCCCTATACGAAGGATCGGAATAACAATAAAGCATTCCTGCGTAACCTGGGAACAGAGGGGCAGGGATTAGAGCAATCTCCGAAAAAGAAGATGTATTCCCTTACACAATTTTGTATTCCTATCGGAGGCGGGTGGAAATGGAAAATAAATGACAGCTATGAAGTTGCCTATGAACTAGGCGCCCGTTACCTGCTTACCGATTATCTTGATGATGTTAGCACTGCTTATGCAAATCTACAGGCGCTTCAAGCCGAAAGGGGACGGATTGCTGCAGAACTTTCTTACCGGCAAAATAACGCAGTAACTGATATCGAGGGAAAGCAGCGGGGAAACCCTAAGATAAAGGATTGGTATTATTTTACCGGTGTAAAATTTATAATTAACCTGGGTGCAAATTTGCCTTGATGCTCGCGGGCGAACCCTTTTATTGGTATTCGCAGTGTTCTGAAACTTCAACAATTCTCCTGCTCACCAGTTTCCATTATGTTCATTCAGGCAGGCGGCCCATCCATAGATTGTGCAAACGGTCTTAATTCAGTGGAACGCCATTTGCACCCGTTACGGATGGGCCATTTTATTGAAGACCTGGTTCAGAAATATCCGGCAGTATTTCCAATCGATTTTCACCGGGTGTTTCTTATAAATGACAAGTTTCAGGAAGATAGGCCGGCGTTCAACCGGTTTTACCTGCCACCTCTTGCGGCTGGTTTGCATTTTGTACAAAAAGCCCCTTAATTTCGTTTCTATTCAAAAGAATTTATGAGAATATATTTGATCCTGGGTTTTACATTTCTTTCTTTTAAAATTTCCGCGCAAAAAATCTGGGGTACCGTATTGAATCAAAAGGGCGATTTGTTACCTTATTCATCAATTACTATCAAAGGGACTACTATTGGTGCGAGCGCAAATAACAGGGCACGGTTTTCAATCAGTCTTCCACCCGGGACTTATACAGTTGTAAGCCAGCATATCGGCTACGCTGCCAAAGAAATGGTTGTAACCCTGGCTGATAAGGACGAAGAATTAATAGTGGTATTGTCCGATCAGAAACTTGTATTGAAAGAGGTAATAGTAAAAAATACGGATGAAGACCCCGCCTATGCAATTATCCGTGCGGCCATTAAAAAGCGGGAGGGCTATAGTAAGGATGTAAAGGCCTTTACCTGCGATCTTTATACAAAGGATATGATAAAACTCCGCCGGCTGCCGGGTAGAATATTCGGCAGGAAAATACCTGAGGAAAACAGGCAGGATATGGGTTTGGATACCATGGGACAAGGTATCATATATTTATCAGAATCCATTTCAAGGATAGCGGCTGAGCTTCCGGCCAAATTTAAACTGGAGGTAAAGAGCAGCAGGGTTAGTGGCAGCGACGGGTTTGGTTTTACCTTCCCTACCTTTATTTCCTTCTATCAAAACAATGTAACTGTTTTTACCGAAAGGTTAAACCCGCGCGGCTTTGTTTCACCCATTGCTGATGGAGCCGCAAATTTCTACCGGTTTAAGTTTTTAGGGAGTTTTTGGGAAAACGGCAAAGAAATTAATAGTATCCGGGTGATCCCCCGGCGGAATTATGAGCCGCTGTTTTCCGGGATCATTAATATTACTGAAGGCGATTGGCGCATTCACAGCGTTGACCTGTTACTGACAAAAAAGTCGCAACTGGAAATTATAGATACCCTTCAAATAACACAGTTTCATGTGCCCGTAAATAACAACGCGTGGAAAATAAAAAACCAGGTATTGCATTTTAGTTTTAACAGGTTTGGCATTGATGCGGTGGCTAATTTCGTAAACGTTTATTCAAACTACGACCTTAACCCCTTTTTTGCTAAAAAATACTTTGATAAAGTGATCATTAAATACGATACGGGTGTAAATAAAAAACCAAAAGAATATTGGGATACCGTACGGCCTATGCCACTCGAAAAAGAAGAAGTACAGGATTACCAGGTAAAGGACAGCCTGTACGAAGTAAAAAAGGATTCCGTAATGAGCAAACAGTCGATTGATTCATTAAAACAAATGCAGGGGAAATTAAAACTTTATAAAATATTCTGGAGCGGTATCAAACGCACCCGGTACAGTATTAGAAATACGTACCGGTGGTGTATAGAATCATTGGTTCAAAAGATGGAGTATAACCCGGCAGAGGGGGTAGTGGTTAATGTTGCAGGGTATTTGGAGAAATACCTGGTAAAAAGTGGCCATGAGCTTTCAGTCCGCCCGAATGTCCGGTATGGTTTTAACAATACGCACCTGAATGCCTGGATAGATCTTAGCCTGCGCACCCGCGATTTGGATACCGATGCAAGGCTTCGCCGCCACGCCTGGAAGCTTTCCGGTGGAAAACGTGTTACGCAATTCAATAAGGAAAGCCCGATTACGCCGTTGATCAACACCATTAATGTGTTGTTTTATGGAGATAACCTGATGAAGACATACGAGAATTATTTCGCCGGCCTTGGCTATAGCAAAAGGTTTGATAATGGTCTGCACATTCGTGTAAACGCTTTATACGAAGACAGGATACCGCTTAATAATACAACCAAATTTACCTTTTTTAAAAAGGATAGTATTGACATCACTCCAAACTATCCCTATGAAAAAATCAGGGCAGGTGATTTTATCCGTCACCAGGCAGTATTGCTGAGTATTGATTTGAGTATCAAGCCCGGGCAGAAATTTATCGAGTTCCCGAACAGGAGAATTTCTATCGGTTCCAGGATACCCACCTTCAATCTGAATTATACGAGGGGCTTCCCGGGTATTTTAAGTAGTGATGAAAACTTCGACAAGTGGAGCTTAACAGTTTTCGGTGACCGTAATTTGAACCTTGGGGGCACACTGAATTATAAAATTGGAGTTGGAGGGTTTCTTAACAGGAAGTCGGTGTTCATCCAGGATTACCAGCACTTTAACGGCAACCGGACGATATCTGCCAGCGAATACCTCAATAGTTTTCAACTGGCTTCCTATTATGCCAATAGCACCATTGCGAGTTTTTATAGCATAGTACACCTGGAACACCATTTCAATGGCTTGCTAACTAATAAAATACCACTATTCAACCGGCTGAACTGGAACCTTGTAGCAGGGGGCAATGCATTTTTTATTAATGAAAACAGTAATTATTCGGAGTTATTTATCGGGCTGGAAAATATCCTTAAAATATTCCGGGTAGATTTTGTTGCTTCTTACCAGGAGGGAAAACGTAGCATTCGTGGTATCCGGATTGGCACTGGAGGCCTCATCGGGTCCAGCATTAAAAGGACTTCTACCAGCGGGGCAAGCAGCGGAAATGCTATGGGATTTTAACCGGCATGCAATATAATAAACACCAGGGAGCAAATCAAACGCGTGATAAAAGGCCAGGTGTGTTATTATAAAAGCAAACGCACTGCTTCTGGCAACAACAGTCTCTTATCACTGTTTCCCATATAACGCACGCATAGAAATGATAGAGTTACCGCCGGCCACCGGAAAACCAGGCGGTGCTAATTTTATATCTTTGCCAAAATTTGGTTTGCCCTGCAAGCATCCAATTATTTGTATGACCCGTAAATGCATACGGTCATCAACTTTAATTTCCCCCGGGGGGATCAAATAAAAATTTATGGCCGTGTTACACAATCGCGTCTCCCAGGCGGAGCTTAAGAAATTATTGTACGAGGAAGAGGAAGGCCGGACAACGATTAGCTTCTATCATTATTTTCCTGTCACTGATCCGCTCCAATTCAGGGATGAATTATATGTTGGTTTAAACGCGATGAAAGTATTCGGAAGGATCTACATTGCCCACGAAGGCATTAATGCGCAGGTAAGCGTCCCTGCTAGTAAGACGAATGATTTCAAAAATTACCTGGATTCGATAAAGCCGTTAACGGGGGTTCGGCTGAACATAGCCAATGGTGAAGATACCACGCTGAATGACAGGCAAAGCCAGGGCAAATCATTCTGGGTATTAAAAATAAAAGTAAGAGATAAAATCGTGGCTGATGGCATTACTGATCCGGCGTTCAGCATGGAGAAAAAGGGCAGGTATGTGAATGCGCCTGAAATGAATCAGTTACTGGAAGACGATAATACGGTGGTTGTTGATATGAGAAACCATTACGAATATGAGGTGGGACATTTTGTAAAGGCACTGGAGATACCAAGCGATACTTTCAGGGAACAATTACCGATGGCGGTAAAAATGCTGCAGGATATTAAGGATAAGAATATCATCCTTTATTGTACCGGTGGCATCCGGTGCGAAAAAGCCAGCGCCTACATGCTGCACAATGGTTTTAAAAATGTTTTTCACCTCGAAGGGGGCATCATAAATTACGCAAAGGAGGCCCGGGAAAAAGGATTGGAAAGCCGGTTTACAGGAAAAAATTTCGTGTTTGATGACCGGCTTGGAGAGCGTATTACTGAAGATATCATTGCCAAATGTCACCAATGCGCCAAGCCTGCGGATACACATACCAATTGTAAAAATGACGGTTGCCATTTACTTTTTATTCAGTGCTGCGATTGTGCCAGGCAATACGATGGCTGTTGTTCCATTGAATGCCGCGATGTCTTTAACCTGCCCGCGGAAGCTCAAAAAGAATTGCGGAAAGGTATTGAAAAAGGTCGGATGGTATTCAATAAGAGCAGGCAAAGGCTCAGGCCCAGACTGCATGATATCAATAAAGCAATGGAATGATTTTTCAAAGGAATTTTTTGATGGGCCGTGATAACTGGCAACCTGCAATAAAATTTAGTTTATCCATTTTATGCACACGGGACTATGCACATTTATTCGTTTACCCGTGTCCGTTAGTAGCCCCGTTTTTTTATCAATTTTAAAAATAACGATATTATCCGATTCCTGGTTGGCGACCAGTAAAAAATTACCGGACGGATCGAAATTAAAGTTCCGGGGGGTTTTACCCATAGTGGATTGATGCCCGGCAAGTTCCAGCATGCCGGTCTGCTCATCGATACGGAAGATGGTAATGCTATTCGATTCACCACGGTTGCTGCAGTATAAGAATTTGCCGTCGGCTGAAACATGAATGTCAGCACTACCGATAGCGCCCCTGAAATCAGCGGGTAATGCGCTTATACGTTGCAGTGAGTCCAGCCTGCCGTTGCTGTATTTGAAAGCCGATACGGTTCCTGTCATTTCTTCAACCACGTAGGCATACCTGTTAGAAGGATGGAATTCAAGATGTCTTGGTCCGCTACCTCCAAAAGTACTGGTAAACGGGGGCGTGGCGGGGGTCAGTTTCCCGGTGGTTTTATCGAAATGGTAAATCAGTATTTTATCGAGGCCGAGATCCTGGATAAATAAAAACCGATCATCCGGCGAAAGAACCGTTGAGTGCGCATGCGGGCCTTCCTGCCTGTTTTTGTCGGGACCGCTGCCGGTGTCTTGTATTATTTGCCTTACCGAATCCAGTGACCCGTCTGCCATTACCGGGTATACGGCAGCGCTTCCACTACTGTAATTTGCCAGGAATACCCATTTGCCCGATTGGTCAACGGTTACATAGCACGGATGCTTACCGTATGAAAACTGTTTATTAACTGCCGCCAGCGAACCGGTTTCTTTATCAAAAGAGAAGGCTGATATCGTTCCCCCCTGGCCCATTTGCGTACTGTCCGCATTTTCATTTACAGCGTATATCATTTTTTTATCGGGCGATACGGCAAGGTAGGACGGGTTTGAAGATTTTACCGAGCTTATAAATTTATTGTCCCCGTTTGCAACATTGAAATTATAAACATAGATGCCTTCAGTTTTGCCGGAGGTATAGGTTCCGATTAAAAGGTGCACATTTGTTTGGCCAAATGCAACATTGAAGATAAACAGCAGGCTAAGCAATAATCTGGATGCCATATTGAATATTTTATTTTAATAAATGTACGATTTTATCGTCACGGACTTAAACCATGATCCCGGGAAAAGCCCGGAGTTAGGTTGAGGCATTTCCGGGTATCTCCCCTAAACTTACCTGGCATGTTGATGTTGAAACATTTTTAGGAAATTTATTAACCACAATTGTAGTTTTATACAGCATGTAAATTTTCCAGCACATGTGTAATTTTTTTAAAGGTTTCGGCTTCACTTATATCATGCGGGATAAATTTTTCACCGATGACTATTTCGTATAATTCAATATACCTTTTACTGATCACATCTATCCACTCATCGCTCATGGCGGGCACTGCCTGGCCTTCTTTTCCCATAAAATTATTTTCGATCAGCCATTCACGCACAAATTCTTTGCTCAGTTGTTTTTGTTTCTGACCGGACGCCTGCCTTTCTTCAAAACCTTCTCCAAAAAAATACCTTGAACTGTCCGGGGTATGGATCTCGTCCATCAGGTAAATGATATCGCCGATTTTTCCAAACTCGTATTTTGTATCCACCAATATTAATCCTTTATCCGCGGCTAATTGTTTACCCCTTTCAAAAAGTGCACGGGTGTATCTTTCAATTAATTCATAATCGTTTTCTTTGACGATGCCTTTTTGAAGTATTTCGTCCCGGCTGATATCCTCATCATGCCCAACATCCGCCTTTGTTGAAGGGGTGATGATTGGCTCAGTAAAAAAATCATTTTCCTTTAATCCTTCAGGCATTGGAACGCCGCATAGTTCCCGCTTACCCGACTGGTATGTGCGCCAGGCGTGCCCGGTTAAATTACCCCTGATAACCATTTCGACTTTTACAGGTTCACATTTTTTACCCACGGCGCTATTAGCGGTGGGTGTAGTGATCAACCAGCCAGGGCATATATCTTCAGTAGCCTTCAGCATAAATGCAGCTATTTGATTTAAAACCTGTCCTTTATAGGGAATAGGCTTTGGTAAAATAACATCAAACGCAGAGATACGATCGCTTGCTATCATCACCAGCCATTTATCGGATATGGTATATACTTCTCTTACTTTGCCACTATACAAATTAGTCTGTAAAGGGAATTGAAAATTTGCCATGCTGCTAAATTACAGGTTACGGGGTATCCGCCCAATTTAGTACCAAGAGATTTCAGCAATCATTTCTAAATAAAAATTTTCGCAAAAAAAGAACATTGCTTACTTTGCTCATAATTTCAACCTAAAAAAACCATCATGAGAAAAATTGCGTGCCATCTGATCGCTGTATTAATTATGAACCTGTTCGCGATTGCTGGTTTCTCACAAAACACTCCCATCAGCGGCACCATCGTAAACAGTGTCAGCAACGAAAGCGTTGCCGCTGTTTCGATAACGATAAAAGGCTCACCCGACGGTACCTTTACTGATGACAAAGGAAACTTCAGGATAACAGTTAAAAACAATCTTCCGGTAACCTTATTAATATCTTCCGTAGGGTACGAATTGCAGGAAGTGGTTGTCAGCAGTGCTGAGCGGCCTTTATCCATCCAGTTTGTACCAACCAATTCACTCGGCCAGGAAGTAGTAGTATCCGCTTCAAGAGTACCCCAAAAAATTATGGAATCGCCGGTTTCAATCGAAAGGATAAATGCTGCGGCAATTCGCAACGCCCCTTCTGCCAACTTCTATGATGTGGTAGCAACTTTAAAAGGAGTTGATGTTACCACTTCTTCTTTAACCTTTAAAACCCCCACAACAAGAGGTTTTGGCGGCAGTGGCAATGTAAGGTTCAATCAACTGGTGGATGGAATGGACAACCAGGCGCCGGGCCTCAATTTTTCTGTAGGGGCAATTATTGGGTTAAATGAACTGGACATCGATAACATAGAATTATTATCAGGTGCATCTTCGGCTTTATATGGCCCGGGTGGCATGAACGGAACAATGCTGATGACCAGCAAAAATCCTTTCAAATACCAGGGGCTGTCTTATATCGTTAAAACAGGAATCAACCATACAGACGGAAAACAACGGCCTGCCTCCCCTTACTTCAACTGGAGTTTGAGGTGGGGAAAGAAGGTTTCGGAAAAATTTGCTTTTAAGGTTACGGCTGAACTAATCCAGGCCAAGGACTGGATAGGTATGGATTACCGCAATTACGACAGAAGTAATGGTGTGCTTAAAGGTGGGACGAGGGCAACTGATCCAAACTATGACGGCGTAAATGTTTACGGGGATGAAACAACCGCTGACCTTCGGCAGGTATTAACCGGTATCGCTTACCAGGCTCCTTTTTTAGCGCCTTTTATAAGCACCTTAATGACAAACCCGATCAATGTGTCGCGTACCGGCTATACCGAACAACAGATATTAAACCCTAACACGGTCAATTTCAAACTTGGGGGCTCGCTCCATTACAAAATAACACCGGGAACGGAAGCCATACTGGCAGGTTATTGGGGCACCGGTAACACTGTTTACACAGGGGCTTCCAGGTATTCGATCAAAGAATTCAAAATGGGGCAATACAAACTGGAACTGAATAATAAGAACTGGTTACTGCGGGCATTTACCACCCAGGAAAATGCAGGTGAAACCTTTAATCTCGGGGCTACCACTCAAAACTTTAATGAAACCTGGAAAGCAAGTGGCGGATCAACCGGGTGGTTTGCTCAATACGGTCAGACTTTCTTAGGTGCCAGGCTAAATGGCGCATCGGAAGCGGATGCACATGCCGCGGCCAGGGCCTTTGCCGATATTGGAAGGCCGGTTGTGGGAACCAAGGCCTTTAATGACATATATGAAAGGATACGTAAGTTACCGGTACCTCAAGGCGGGGCTTTGTTAGACAGGTCGGATCTTTACAGCGTTGAAGGCAATTATAACTTTTCTTCTCTTACAAAATCCTTTGCTGATATCATTGTGGGGGCCAATTATAAGAAATATGTACTGAACTCACAGGGAACCTTATTCGCAGATACGGCAGGTACCATCAGCATCACGGAATACGGGGCATTCATCCAGGCCTCGAAAGATATATCAAGCCACTTTAAGTTAACCGCGTCCGGAAGGTATGATAAAAATGAAAATTTTAAAGGGCGGTTCACCCCGAGGATCACAGCTGTAGTCAAATTAGGTGAAAATAATAACATAAGGTTTTCTTACCAGACAGCCTATCGTTTCCCTTCCACACAGATGCAATGGATCAACCTCGACCTTGTTTCCTATAAACTCATTGGCGGTAACGAAGCCTTTCGTCAAATTTATGGGTTTGATACAAATTTCGCCTATGACCGGGATTCCATCGGAATTGGCAAAATGGTAAGACAGGAATTTCCAACTTTAAAACCAGAAGCGATCTCTTCCTTTGAAGCCGGATACAAAGGATTACTCATCGACTCAAAATTGCTGGTTGATATATATGGCTATTATGGCCAGTATACGGATTTCCTCGCCCGGCGGATAGTAGTGCAATCGAAAGATCCGGCCGTACCTCTTACGCCTGCAAATGCAAGTACAGGACAGATCTATTCTGTACCGATAAACTCAACAACCAAAGTAAAAACATATGGATTCGGGATTGGGATCGATTATCGCCTGCCGCTTAATTTCTCCATAAGTGTTAATGCGGCTTCGGATAACCTGACGGATGTTCCTACTAATTTTATCGCTTCTTTTAATTCTCCGAAATATAAGGTTAATGCCACTTTTGCCAATTCGGGGTTTGGTAAAAACAAACGCATAGGATTCTCTGTTGCATACAGGTGGCAGGATGCGTTCTATTTCCAGGGCGATCTCGCTAATGGAAATTTACCCGCGGTTCAAACGGTGGATGCGCAGGTAAGTTTAAAACTTCCCAAAACAAAGTCTGTATTGAAACTGGGAGCCAATAACCTGCTCAACCAATATTATTACAATGCTATCGGCAATTCTCAAATTGGCGGCTTGTATTACCTCAGCTTTGGCTACAATATTTATTAATCCCGATTCACTAATTCCCTGAAATAATAATGCTATGATCCATTTAATAAATAAATTCAAAATTGCAGGGCTTGCCGTATTGTCGGTCGTGGTAATTGGTACCAGTTCCTGCAATAAGGACCTCGAGCAATTTCCTGAGCAACCCGTCACCCCTTCATCCGGACTTACTTTGGGAGAGACACTTGCCGCTTCGCCAACAGACAGCCTTTATTACCGGTTGATCGTAAAATCGGGTATGCTACCCGTCATCAATAATAAAGCATCAACTTATACCATGTTTGTACCAGATAATAATGGTATGAAAATCTTTATAAATGCTATTTCGGGTGGTGCGGTTCCATTGGCAGCACCTGATGAAGTATTCTCCGGTTTTATCACCGCAAATATTCCGGTGGCGAGTGCCGCAGGTATCGTAAGCTATAATACCATCAGTCAAAAAATTACTTCTGCAACGGTACCTTCTTCTTTTCCTAATTTCCAGTTGCCCACGCAAATTATACTTCCACAGGCGCCACCTGTTAATCCTTTGATCCGGTTGACAACATTCCCGTCCGCCGGAACACAATTGAATTATGTCAATAACATCCCGGTTACCGCAATTGATGAAATGGCCGCCAATGGTGTGATACATCATGTATTTACGGTAGTGGCACCACCTACAAACGTGCTAGCGGGCTTGATTTATGCGGATCCTAACCTTTCTTACTTTACAGCTGCGGTTGCAAGGGGGGATAGTGGGCAGACAGGATTGAGAAAATTCGATTCATTGTTTAAATATGGCGTTACCAATATGACGGTGCTAGCCCCTAATAATGCCGCATTCCAGTCTCTCATTTATGGTACAGCTTATGGATTCGCACTCTCCCAGGGAGCGCCACCTGCCGTGGCCAATGCACAGGCTACCGGAGCGGTGGCCCTGGGGCCTGCCATCTTCAGCAGCCCGGACTTCTTTGGATTATTACCCGCTTCTTCCGTAAGGGGAATTTTGGCATATCATATTCTTGCTTCCGAAAAAGCAGGTGGCAATTATTTGCCCGATATACGGGTGTTCTCTGTAAATTTTAAAATGTCTTCTCCTCCTGGTTTTGTAAAAACACTCGTGAATTCTTCTTTTGGACCGCACCCTGGAATAATGGTGAATCCTACATTTACCGGTCCGGTGGTTTCATCACTCAAGTTTACTGGCTTGGGTACATTTCCTCCCGGTGGCACTCCGTATAGTGGTCCCGCGGCCACAGCCGTTTCTTTAGATAAGCATGCAGTTAATGGCGTGCTTCATATTATCGACAAGGTGTTATTGCCACAATAACTTTATTAACTTAAGGTTGCAACCTGTTTCCAGGGGTATTCATTATTCTTATCACCTTATTGAGCAGGGAGATTAACCATTAACGGGTTATGAAAGCCCTTCAAAAAATAGCGTGGGAAAAACAAAACCTACATCCGTAAATTATAAGGATCTGTTTATAAGGTGTATACATAACTTTTAAGTCTATTTGCTTATCTGACTCCGAAAGAATAAATTTGCACATTATTAAAAAATGAATGTCAATTATTGGATCGCTCCGGTCCAGCTTAATTAAAATAACCAGCAAAATATATGCGACAAATTGCGTTTAGAGAGGCTTTAAGAGAAGCAATGCAGGAAGAAATGAGAAGGGATGAAAGGGTTTTTTTAATGGGTGAAGAAGTAGCCGAATATAATGGGGCCTATAAAGTCAGTCAGGGTATGCTGGAGGAGTTTGGTGTAAAGAGGATCATTGACACCCCTATCGCCGAACTGGGTTTTTCGGCCATTGCTGTAGGAGCGGCTCAAAACGGGTTACGGCCCATTGTTGAATACATGACCTGGAACTTTGCAGTTTTACCTTTAGATCAAATCCTAAATACGGCTTCCAAAATGTTGGCCATGAGTGGGGGCCAGGTAGGCTGCCCGATAGTTTTCCGGGGTCCGGGAGGAAGCGCAGGGCAATTGGGGGCCCAGCATTCTACAGCTTTTGAAGCGTTGTACGCAAATATCCCCGGTTTAAAAGTAGTATCTGTAAGCAACCCTTACGATGGCAAAGGATTGTTGAAAAGCGCAATACGGGATGATGACCCTGTAATTTTTATGGAAAGCGAGGTAATGTATGGAGAAAAAGGCGACGTTCCTGAAGAAGAATACCTTTTACCCATTGGAAAGGCCTTTGTTAAACGTGAAGGAAAGGATGTTACCATTGTATCTTTTAATAAAATGATGAAAGTGGCATTGGGTGCCGCGGAAGAACTGTCAAAAGAAGGGATTGAAGCAGAAGTTATCGACCTCGCTACTATTAGGCCAATGGACTGGTTTACTATATTGGAAAGCGTAAAGAAAACCAACCGCCTCGTAATCGTTGAAGAACAGTGGCCGTTCGCCTCCGTATCATCGGAAATTACCTACCGGATACAAAAAGAAGGCTTTGACTACCTGGATGCACCTATCCGGAGAATAACATCGGTAGACGCGCCCATGCATTATGCCCCAAACCTGGTTGCTCTTTATTTACCGGATGTAGCAAGAACGGTAAAACTGGTAAAAGAAGTGATGTATCTGAAAAAATAATCCGGGATTAACTGTAGCATCCAGTTTTAGAATTTTCCACCAATAGACTTTTAAACAGATCCACCAGGAAAAGCCGGGACACTGCTTTGTTTTCTATGAGATTACCTCGGGCCCTCACTCAATTCCGCTATATCATCTTTGTAATACTTGAATCCCTTACCAGGCGATTAAGGTTATTGTGCCCTCAACAAGATTTAACCGCTTACCTCTCAAAAAAAATAATTGCCAGCGGGCAACAAATAGTCTTTTTGAACTGTCTTATTACAAATCATAAACTGAATTTTCTACTTAATTACAAAAACATTTTTTATGAAAAAAATTATGATCTCCCTATTGTTTTTTGTGAGTTCGGGCGCCATCGCGCAAAAATTTGAAATTGGCGGGAAGGCAGGTATTAATGTCAGCAATTTTACCGGTACGGATAATTGGCAAAATGCCAAAACAAAATCATTGGTTGGGTTTCATGTGGGGGGTTTTATAAGTTTTTTCCTGGGAAATAACTTCGCGATCCAGCCTGAAGTGCTGTTATCGTCACAGGGAGCAAAGTACGAGCAAGCAAACAACAAAGAGAATTTAAAGGTCACTTATATAAATGTACCCGTGATGTTGAAATACCGCTCAACGGCGGGGATGTATATTGAAGCAGGTCCACAAATCGGTTTTAAGGCCGGGCAAACAAGTTCAAGCATCGACAGCCTCGCCAAGAGTACTGATTTTTCCTTTGCCGGCGGAATTGGATTTCATAGTAAAACCGGCCTCGGGATAGGGGTTCGCTATACTGCCGGCATCTCAAAGATTGGTGATTTTAAACCGAATAATGGCATCCACCCGGATTTTAAAAACGGTGTATTGCAGTTTAGCCTTTTTTATACCCTGTTTAATAGCAGGAAGTAACGGTGGTTTTCTGTTCACTCCAACCTGGTTAAAAATTTTATCCCATAAATTATCGTGGGAAAGTAAATTAATTTTTTACCCGGTTAAATGGTTTCACTTGAACCGGTATCCCTTACTGACCAGTTACTTCGGGCCGGAGTCTCACGCACTGATTACGGCCATCGCATCAGTTCATCTTTTTTGAAAATGTATTCTGGTGTTTCGACAAGTGGTTTATTATTACACAAATACCAGGGTGATAAGTTGCTATCTGCGGGGTTTACCAGCACGTGGATATCCTGTGCGGGCATGAAGCTTTGGGCCAGCTGGTATATTTTCATACCATCCTTGTTGGTAGCTACGTCCATTACTGTTGCCGCATGGCCTGGAAAGCCGCCCCTTATGATCACATCGCCAAGCTGTATATCTTTGAACGAAATACTGTTTAGCTGTTTTGCCAGTGAAGCCGAACCACACCTGCTAAATACTTTTTGCAGGTACCGCCATAAATTTTCATGTGTGTAAGGTTCTGAAAACTGGTAGTTCTTACCGGCATAATCCGCAAAATGAATATCCTGGTACCTTCCTGCGGAGAAAAGGTATTCCGCCCTTATCCTCATTACTGCATCTGCACAATGCTGCAGGTCCTGGTCCCCGACACTGATGTCGAGTACGGCAAACTGGGCTTCCTGGTTTCCCTTGGGTTGGCCATCATATACAGTTTTATCCTGCTTTAATTTAACATTCCGCAGCCAGCCAGTAAAAGAAGCCTCAATGCCCCTGGCTCTTTGAAATCCAACGGGCAGGGGTATTTCGTTTATCTTATGGTAGGGATTAGCGTCCATAGCCGGATCAGGCGTCCTCGCTTGGCTCGTAATTTTGAGATTTGAAGGAGAAATAATATTGTCGTGACAGGAGAGGCAAAGCAGGAGGGTGTAAAGGATTAATGTTTTAATGTGCATAAATCGTTAATTTTATCGTTATTTTCTGTGGGATGCCCGAAAGCATTTAATCCACAAACTCAATTAGACATATGGCAAGTATTTTAATTATTGACGACGAAAAATCAATACGGAAAACATTATCTGAGATTTTGAGTTACGAGGGATATAAAATAGAAGAGGCAGCAGACGGGGAAGAAGGATTGAAAAAATTTACAGGCGCAACTTACGATGTTGTGTTGTGCGACATCAAAATGCCTAAGATGGATGGCATAGAGTTTCTTGAAAAGGCCAGGATAGTAAACCCCGATGTGCCTGTGATCGTGATAAGTGGCCATGGCAATATCGAGACAGCAGTGGAAGCGGTAAAAAAAGGGGCATTTGATTATATTAGTAAGCCGCCCGACCTCAACAGGCTGCTGATCACTTTACGCAATGCATTAGATAAGCAAACACTGGTTACGGAAACCAAAGTGTTAAAGCGAAAAGTAGGTAAAGTGCAGGATATGATTGGTGAAAGTGCGCCTATCAACAAAATAAAAGATACCATAGAAAAAGTAGCCCCAACCGACGCAAGGGTATTGATCACCGGGGAAAACGGGGTGGGTAAAGAATTGGTGGCCAGGTGGATCCACGAAAAAAGCAACCGTAATACAGGCCCGATGGTGGAGGTAAATTGTGCGGCAATTCCAAGTGAATTGATTGAAAGTGAATTATTCGGCCACGAAAAAGGCTCCTTTACCTCTGCCATCAAGCAACGGATCGGAAAATTTGAGCAGGCAAACGGAGGCACACTATTCCTGGATGAGATAGGTGATATGAGTTTGGGAGCCCAGGCTAAAGTGCTGCGCGCCTTGCAGGAAGGTAAAATTACCCGCGTTGGCGCTGATAAGGACATTAACGTTGATGTAAGAGTAGTGGCAGCAACCAATAAAGACCTTCTTAAGGAAGTTGAGGATAAAAGTTTTCGCCTGGATCTTTACCACCGCCTGGGCGTTATTATTGTACATGTGCCCTCGCTGAACGAGCGCCGGGAAGATATCCCATTACTGATCGAATATTACCTCGAAATGATAGCAGCCGAATATGGTCAGACAAAAAAAATGATTGAAAATGAAGCGTTGGAATTGCTGGCCCAGTATAACTGGACCGGTAATATACGGGAACTAAGAAATGTGGTAGAACGATTGATAATCCTTTCAGGCAAAATATCACACTTGAAGATGAAACCTATGTTTGCCAAAAAATTAGGCTGGTTAGATTTCCGTAACAAGCCGGTACAGGTGATTGCGTCACATCTTCAGGGTTTTGCTAATGACAGGATGAATATTATGGGTTGTCACGGTAAACTTGTGAGGGAAGTACCCCCTGTTTGAGTGTTCCCCGTTTTGAGTCATAAACCTGTCACCAGTCCAACACTTAATTATTCCAGCATCGGGCAAATACAGGCACTAAAAAATTACTATCCAAAATCCTGAAAATAAATTACCTTTCTACAACCCCTGTAAAAAATGAAAACGATTTATTGTATAAGCGGGCTTGGTGCCGATGAGCGGGCATTTTCCCGGCTGAAACTGGAAGGATATAAAATAATCTGTTTGCCCTGGCTGAGACCCTTGCCTAAAGAGCGTATCAAAGAGTACGCTATTCGTATGAGCAATTCCATTACCGCCGATAAGCCAGTGCTGATGGGTCTTTCTTTTGGCGGTATGGTGTGTATCGAAATTGCCAAACTCATTTCTTTCGAAAAAGTCATCCTGATCTCCAGTATCAGGTCCAGAAATGAACTTCCCCGCTGGATGAAAGCAGCGGGTGCCCTGCAGCTGAATAAGATTTTCCCCATGCGTTCATATAAGCTAATGGAACCTATTCAAAACAGGTTCATTGGAATTAGTTCCCCCGATGAAAAGGAAATGGTGAATAATTACCGCAGGAATGTGCCACAGGACTATCTGGACTGGGCGATCAATGAAGTATTGAAATGGCGCAACGAATGGCAACCGGAAGCGCTGTACCATGTGCATGGGGACGCCGACAAAATATTTCCTATCAACAATCTCCGGCCTACGCACGTCATTAAAAAAGGGGGACATTTTATGGTTATGAGCAAAGCAGCAGAAGTAAATGCTGCCTTGCAGGAGATACTGGCTTCCTGAATACTTTTCTACAACCGTTATTTTAATTTATTGCTTACGTTTTATTGACCAGGTTTTTTCAAATTGACACCATGAAATATTTTCTTCTACCACGGATGATGCTGTTGTTTATATGTTCGGCTTTTGTTTGCGCAGTAAAAGCACAGAATACATTCTTCGCGGATGCTTCTGAGAATTCGTTTAGCGTTCCGGCAAAAAAGAGATCCATTGTTCCTTCGAAGTACCGCACGGTGACACTTAACCGGTCAGGGCTATCGAAATTTCTTGTCACTGTACCATCAGAAAAGAACCTTTTTGCCAGGAATACCAGCCCTGTAATTTCGGTGCCTATGCCGGACGGGAGCATCGCCAGGTTTAATATTTGGGAGAGTGCGGTAATGGAACCCGCTTTAGCGGCAAAATTTCCGGGTATCAAAACTTTTACAGGCCAGGGGATCGATGACCCAACGGCGAACATAAAAATTGATTTTACACAATTTGGTTTTCATGCAATGATCATTTCTTCGGTGCAAGGAACAGTATTCATAGACCCTTATTCGGGAAATAATACCCTGCAATATATTTCGTATAAAAAAAGTGATTTTTATAAGGCCGGGAAATATTCGGAATTGCCGCCTGTAAAATTATCCGGTTATCAAAATCGCCCTGCTTCTTCATCGAATGTACTGGCGGGTGTATGCACCGGTACCCAATTACGGGTTTTTCGTTTGGCGCTTGCTGCAAACGGGGAATACACGGATTATCATGGCGGAACCATAGAAGGCGCCATGGCGGCCCAGGTAACTACAATGAACCGGGTAAATGGCGTTTATGAGCGTGAAGCGGCCATACGGATGGTACTAGTGGCTAACAATAACCTCCTTATCTATACGGAGGGCACCACAGATCCTTATACCAACAATAATCCCAATAATATCATGCTTACTGAGAATCAAACAAATATTGATGCAGTTATTGGCAATGCTAACTATGATATCGGGCATGTTTTTAGTACCGGAGGTGGTGGAGTGGCAGGCCTGGGGGTGATCTGTGTCGCAGGTCAAAAAGCGCAGGGTGTCACCGGTACAACCGCCCCTGTAGGGGATCCGTTTGATATCGATTATGTTGCGCACGAGATGGGACACCAGTTTGGCGCCAATCATACGTTTAATTCTGCTGACGGCGCCTGTAGTGGAAATGGCGAACCTGAAAGTAATGCAGAACCAGGGAGCGGCAGCACTATCATGGCTTATGCCGGAATTTGCGGAGGGGATGACCTCCAGGCGAACAGCAATTCGCAGTTCCATGCGATTAGCCTTGATGAGATAACAGCCTATAACATTTTAGGTACCGGGAACAGTTGTGCCATTAAGACCAATACAGGTAATATCCCTCCGGTAGTGAACGCCGGGCCCGATTACATTATACCACGGTCAACTCCGTTTAGCCTTGCCGGTAGCGCTACGGATGCTAACGGAGATGTACTCACTTATAGCTGGGAACAGGTAGATGTGGGCGGTCCGTTTGGCGCCTGGAACGGCCCTTCAGGAAATGCTCCCTTGTTTCGTTCTTTTGTGCCCAAGCCAGGGCCCTTACGTTATTTTCCCGCTCTGACTGATGTAATTAATAATACAACCACCAAGGGCGAACTATTGCCTTCTTATGCCCGCACGCTGCACTTCAGGCTCACCGCCAGGGATAACCGGGCCGGTGGGGGTGGGGTATGTTTTGACGAAGTTGCCCTTACGGTAAATGGTACTGCAGGCCCTTTCCTTATCACTTATCCTAATACCGCGGGTATCAACTGGGTAGTAAACGATTTTCAAACCATTACCTGGAACCCGGCAGGAACAGGCTCCGCACCTGTTAGTTGTGCGAATGTGAGGATCGAATTATCTACAGACGGCGGACTCACATACCCGGTCGTTATTTAAACACAGTCTGCGGATGTCGGAAAAGGACAAAAAAAGGGGGGCAAACAACCCACAACATAAAC
>JBBJMD010000135.1:0-10664 GCA_037719925.1 Ferruginibacter sp. | reverse complement strand
CTTTATCCCAAACCTTGATAATAAGGGAGCGGTCAACAAGCCGCTGCGGGTAGTAGCACCTATCAAAGTGAATGGTTCCAGGTTAATTTGTACGCTCCTTGCATTGGGTCCGCTATCGATCATGATATCGATTCGGTAATCTTCCATAGCTGCATATAAATACTCTTCCACCACATTACTGAGCCGGTGTATCTCATCAATAAAGAGTACATCATTTTTCTCCAGGTTTGTAAGTAATCCTGCCAGGTCGCCGGGCTTTTCGATCACGGGTCCGCTTGTTTCCTTTATTTTAACCCCTAATTCATTTGCCACGATCCTGCTCAAAGTAGTTTTTCCCAATCCGGGTGGGCCATGGAATAATATATGATCCAGTGCTTCGCCTCTTATCCTGGCCGCTTTTATAAAAATGCGCAGATTTTCAATTGTTTGGGGCTGGCCGGAAAAATCAGCCATTTCGGCGGGACGTATATTATTTTCAAACTCCTTTTCAACCGCACTTAAAAGTTCTCCATCCGTATTTAAATTTGGATTTGCCATACTGTAAAAATAATAAATTAACGTGGAGCGACGCGGTAATTTATCAGCCGCACAACGTAACCCGTAAAAATCCGTGCCGGCAATTTATCAGGTCACTTTTGAAAATAAGATTGCGATAAATCAAAACACGGGATGCAGCCAGGATTTGCGGGGTAAATGATACTGTTGTTTTTACATGCCTTTTAACGCCCGTGCGCGGCACTCTACCCACACCTCTCAACCCATCATTTCACCATTAATAAAAACAAAAACTTATACCCTAATGGCAATTCGTAGCTTTGTATCTATATGAAAAAAAGCCTTTACTGGATGTGCCAGCTTGCGGGATGGGGAACTAATTTTGCGATCTCGGTTTTTTATTACCTGAACCTGGCTCAACGCAAGATCGAATTTTTTTTTACGCTGATAACGATCAGTGTGATACTCGGGTTTTTATTTACCCATATCATGCGTATGATCATCAAAGAGTATAAATTCCTGGAAAAACCGATTAACAAACAGGTCTTCTATTTTATTATCGTTACGATTGTTTTTGCCTCCCTCTACGCATGTTCGGATGTTGCGATAGAAAGGACATTTGGACTGCGTGATAAAAATGCCCCCAACCTGTCCCTGATGAACGAGATTACCCGCAATTCTATCAGTAATTTTTTCCTGTTATTTATCTGGAACCTTTTATATTACACCATTCACTATGTAGAACGTACCAGGCGACAGGAAGTAAATACTTTGAAGCTGCAATCTCTTGTAAAAGAACTGGAACTAAAAACGATCAAATCGCATATCAACCCGCATTTTATTTTTAATGCCCTGAACAGCATTCGAGCACTGGTAGATGAAAACCCTTCCAGGGCGAGGACCGCCATTACTGAATTAAGTAATATTTTACGTAGCAGTATGCAGACAGAAAAAATGGAAACCGTGCCTCTGGAAAGAGAATTGAATATTGTAAAGGATTACCTGGCGCTTGAAAAAATGCGTTTTGAGGAAAGGCTGAATATAGAAATGGATATTGATGAAGATACCCTGGAACAACCAGTACCACCTATGATGCTGCAGACGCTGGTGGAAAATGCGATCAAGCATGGCATCAGTAAAAAAGTTGACGGCGGCACCATCCGTGTTACTTCTGATTTTAAAGAGAACCACCATGAATTGATTGTGCAAATACCGGGCAGTTAGGCATTCACAAAAACGAAAATGGCTTTGGCGTAAGAAGCACGCAGGACAGGCTCAACCTCCTTTACCAGGGAAAGGCCACCTTTGCTATTAAAAACCTGGATACCGAAATGGTCGAGTCAAGGATAACGATGCCACTTGTTGCGGTTTAAAAGGCGTTACAGTTGGCAGGGGCACTCCTGGCGGATATTTAAGCGGCTGCTTAGCACATATTTATTAATTTCGTTTAAGCCTCCTGATTATAAACCGATAAATTTCTATTATGCATAGAGCAATCATTATTGACGATGAAAGGTTAGCCAGAAATGAATTAAAAAAATTATTGCTTGACTTTCCTGATGTGGAAGTAATAGACGAGGCCGCCAATGCCGCGGAAGGCATTGAAAAAATAGATGCATTGAACCCCGACCTGATCTTCCTGGATATACAAATGCCTGGTAAAACCGGTTTTGCCATGCTGCAGGAATTGGATAAAGCCCCTCACGTAATTTTTACTACCGCTTATGATGAATATGCTTTGAAGGCTTTTGAAGTGAATGCCCTGGATTATTTGATGAAACCCATTGAGCCAAAAAGACTGGCCGATGCAATACAAAAATTGCAGCAGGCCGAAGAAAAAGAATTGGCGGCCCAACAGGCATTTAACCGCGGTATGCTTACGGAAAACGACCAGGTATTTGTAAAAGATGGCGAACGCTGCTGGTTTGTAAAACTTTCAGAGGTGCGTTTATTTGAAAGCGTGGGCAATTACGCCAAGGTATTTTTTGCGGGCAACAAGCCATTGATATTAAAATCGCTGAATGCTTTGGAAGAACGGCTGGACGAGAAAACTTTTTTCAGGGCCAACAGGAAACATATTGTAAACCTGCGGATGATCGAAAAAATTGAACCTTATTTTAATGGCGGGCTGTTGCTTGATCTGCAGGGTGGCGAAAAAGTGGAAGTTAGCAGGCGGCAGGCCGTTAAGTTTAAGGAAATGATGAGCCTTTACTGCCGGGTGCATCGGTTAACCGGCTGCTATCCTGGAAATGCTTAATTATACAATGACCGGAACGCTGTGGACCGCATCCGCCATTTCTTTAATTAGCGACGCATCTTTTTCAATGGCATTGCCTACTACAATTACATCAGCTCCAACTTTGCAATTCAAATAAGCCTTCTCAGGATCAATAATACCACCGCCGACAATCAAGGGTACCGCAATAGATTGAGCTACTTTTTCAATCATGCTTTCACTGATCGCTCGTTTGGCACCACTCCCCGCATCCATATAGATCAATTTCATCCCCAGCATTTCTCCCGCCAAAGCCGTACACATGGCAATCTCGTTTTTATCGGCGGGTAAAGGGCTTGCATTGGAAATGTAAGAAACCGTTGTAGGGGCGCCGCCGTCTACAACCATATAACCGGTCGGCATTATTTCCAAACCGCTTTTTTTAACAAAGGGTGCAGATACCACATGCTGGCCAATCAACAATTCCGCATTGCGGCCACTGATCAGCGACAGGTATAATAAGGCGTCGGCGTATTTACTTACCTGTGAGGGGCTTCCTGGAAAAAGTACGGTGGGTATAGAACAGCTTCTTTTGATCAATTGCGAGCACTCATCTAAATAATTGGAGATAACAAGGCTGCCCCCAACTAAAAAATAATCGACCCTGGCGGCAACGGAAAGATCGATCAGGAATTCCATATTACTGTCGTTCACCTTATCCGGATCAATTAATACCGCAAATGATTTTTTACCTGCTCGTTTTCGTTCGGTTAATGAGTGATATATACCTTTTAACATCAACTATGGGTTGGTTAGTTGCAAAAATCCTGTTTTTTTTTCTCTTATTAAAATAAAGATACCAAATGAATGGCTTTACTCACTATCATTTACGTAAATAAAGTAAATTTGGTTATGGACATTGCGGGGGAAATAAAATTTAAAACAGCCCGGAGCGGGGGAAAAGGAGGTCAAAATGTAAATAAAGTCGAGACAATGGTTGAAGGATATTGGCATGTTGCTTCTTCTGCCCTTTTGACGGAAGTACAAAAAGCTCTTTTAAACGATAAATTAGCCAATCAAATTTCAACCCAGGGATTCTTCCTGGTAAAAAGCCAAACCGAACGGTCGCAACTGGGCAATAAGCTGGAAGTGATCAGGAAAATGAACCTGCTGGTAACGAGGCATCTTGTGGTACCTAAAAAAAGAAGGCCGACCCGGCCCGGCAAAGTTGCAAAGGAAAAAAGAATTGAAGTGAAAAAGAAGGTAGGTGAAATAAAGCAAACCCGGATGAAAATTAAATTGTGAGTTATGAAATGCTTTTTCAAGTAGCTGTTTACACTTTATTCCATCATTATCATATCGGTATGTTGCCAGAATACGAATAATTCCAGCCCGGGGATGGTACAACTTACATTCAGGAACAATTTTAATACCAGTCCTATGGTGTTAAATCCGATACCTATACCAATCCTTTTGGCGAGCCCTATACCATTACAAAGTTCAAATATTATATCAGTAATATCCGTTTAAGTGGTCCAGGAACTTCAGCTATAGAAAAAGAAAGTTACCACCTGGTAGATCAAAACCAGCCAGGGAGCCTGGGCTTTAAATTTGAATTGTCTGAAAATACCTTCTACAACATACATTTTTTACTGGGTGTGGACAGCACCCGAAACGTAAGCGGGGCCCAGACCGGCGCAATGGATCCGCTGAATGAGATGTTCTGGACCTGGAACAGCGGGTATATCATGGCAAAAATGGAAGGCACATCCACCGTTTCTAACCGGCCGGGGAATATAATTGAATATCATATCGGCGGCTTTTCAGGAGTTAACAATGTATTAAAAGAAATTACAGTAGCTTTTCCCACCGGTCAACCTTTGATAATAAAACCGGGGCAAATAAGTAAAATAATTGTGGAAGCTGATTTTAATAAATGGTGGCAGTATCCCAATGAATTAAAAATTGCCGCGCTGCCCGTTATTACTACGCCCGGGGAGGCGGCAAAAAAAGTGGCAGACAACTATAGCAAAATGTTTACCGTTACAGAAGTGGTGAATAATTAAAACCGGTTAATTGAAAATTAGATTTCTTATATATTTATTCCTCCTGATGACGGGCACATTGGTTTTGCTGGATGCATGCAAAAAAGCAGACAATGGCGACAGGCCCTCTCCCGGTTACAATCCTACCTTTTTGAAATTCAACATACCTGCGGGTTGGCCTCAAACACCCATCGATATTTTTAAAGATAACCCACTGACAGAAGAAGGATTTCAACTGGGTCGAAAATTATTTTACGACGGAAGGTTAAGCAAGGACGGAAATTTTCCCTGCGCGAGTTGCCACCAGCAGTTTGCCGCATTTGCTACGTATGACCACCAGTTTAGTCATGGCTTTGATAATGCCTTTACCTTCCGTAATGCACCGGGCATATTCAATGTAGCCTGGATGAAAGAAATGCACTGGGATGGAGGTATCAACCATATAGAAGTGCAACCACTCGCCCCCATCACCAATGTTACTGAAATGGCGGAATCGATCGGTAATGTGTTGAAAAAACTGAACGTCGACAGCGCTTATCTACGCATGTTTACTGCAGCATTTGGTGATCCAACTATTAACAGCCAGCGAACCTTAAAGGCACTGGCACAATTTACCGGTAGCATCCTTTCTTACAATACTAAATATGACAAGGCAAAAAGAGGCGAAGCAGTTTTTACCCTTGCCGAACAAAACGGGTACAACACTTTTAAAGCAAAATGCAATGCCTGCCATACCGAGCCATTGTTTACAGATAATACTTTCCGGAACAACGGCCTTACACTCGACCCGTTTTTGAAGGATAAAGGCCGTATGCTGATTACGGGCGATCCTTCCGACTCCCTGAAATTTAAGGTTCCAAGCCTCCGAAACGTGGCGTTAACCGCTCCGTACATGCATGACGGCCGGCGCTTTTCCCTCCTGTCCGCCATCGAGCATTACCGTTCGGGGATCACCGTACATCAACCCACTCTAGACCCGGTATTGAAGAACAGGATCGCCCTTAGCAACCAGGAAAAAGTAGACCTTGCCGTATTTTTAGAAACACTTACCGACCGGGAGCTATTATCTGATCCAAGATTTGCCCAGCCCAATTAAAATTCCATTGTAGAAGTAAATATATTGCTGGTTGAAAAGAGCGGGTTATTGTTGTTGCGTATACTTGCTGCAAAAATAAATTATTGTATTAACGTTAAGGCATAAACGCAAATGACTTTATGCATAAGCCTTGCTAACCCCGGTTGTGTTCTCTTCGGGGTTAATTTCAAAGTTTCATAATAATAAAATAAAACGCGTAAGTAACTTCAAATCCTGTTTGTAAATTGACCATTTTCTTTCGTTGGATATTTAAATTTCCATTAAATATTTTGACTTTAAAAGTAACCTGATATTAAAAATTATACAAGTAATTTTGCCGGTAAACACTTTAATTGAGCAGTATAAAAATTAGCAGGGCAAACCTTATGGTATGGGATACCAACTATTGCCAGCCGGTTTTAGGTTACCTGATGAACATGGCCTTGCCTTTTTTTATCGCATTGCCCGAAAAAACTGCCGACCTCGTACAGGTTTATACAATTATCCTTTTTGAATGTGCTGTATGCCTATGGTATGGAAACGGCTTATTTCGGTTTTCCTAACCTTGACAAACTGAAATTATACAGTACCTTATCCATTTCACTTTTTTTAAGCAGCATCGTTTTTACTATTTTGTTGTGGTTTGGTAAAGGGGCGGTTACAGATGCTGCTGATCTTAACAACCACCCTGAATTTGTACTTTGGATGATCGCTATCATTGCGGCTGATAATTTAAACACGCTGCCCTTGCAAAACTGAGGCAGGAGAACAGGCCGAAGCGGTATGCCTTTGCCGGATAGCAGGGATCGTTGTTAATTTGTTAGTGGTTATCTTTTTCTTAGCCATTGTACCCAAAATAATAAAAAGCAATCCTGACAGTTTCTTAACCCACATTTATAATAAAAATTTCGGCCTGGGTTATTACCTGTTAGGCAATCTTTGCGGCAGCATTTTTACGCTCCTGGTATTATCAAAAGAAATACAGCAGGTTAAACTGAGTTTTGACAAAGTGTTATGGAAAGAAGTAATGCGGTACAGCACGCCCCTGATCATCGTTGGTTTGGGTGGAATGATCAACGATGTGCTAAGCAGGCTTATCTACCGGCATGTGGTTGACCTGCCTCAAAAGCAGGCTGATCATGAACTGGGCATCTTTGCAAACATTTTTCGCATTGCATTGCTGATTACTATTTTGATACAGGCGTTCCGGATGGCTGCCGAACCTTTTTTCTTCAATAAAAGCAAAGATGAAAATGCCCAACGCACTTATGCAAGGGTTATGAAGTTTTTTGTGATCGCCTGCTGTTTTATGTTTCTGTTGATTGGTCTGTACCTGGATGTTTTTAAATGGATATTTACAACTTTTGCAAACCCGCGCTGGGCCGAAGGATTACAGGTGGTGCCTTTGCTCGCCCTCGGAAATATCTTTCTCGGGATATATTATAACCTCAGTGTGTGGTATAAACTTACCAACAGGAATACTTACGGGGCACTCATTACCATTATCGGAGCCGTTATCACAATTGTACTTAATATTTTACTTATCCCGGTGCTGCACTATACAGGTGCTGCCATTGCTACGTTTACCTGTTACTTATTTATGATGATATGCAGTTATAAGCTTGGGCAAAAATATTACCCCGTACCGTACGCTGTTAAAAAATTAATTGCCTACATGGTGATGGTTATTTTGATATACCTCGTTCATTTAGGCCTTAATTCATTTTATTCAAATCACCTTTGGTTTTCATTGACTACAGCTACTTTACTGTTTTTCTTCTTCACCTGGTTCATTACAAAAGTTGAAGCAAAAGAACTTGCCAAGATGCCCCTCTTTGCAAAGTTTTTTAAAAAATAACTTTTAAGCCGTCAGGGAATATCCCGGGCGGTGCAATGATATTCAGTCAACAAACAAAATGATGTCGTTAATTGTAATAAAATAAATCCGGGAGCCATCAACTACAGGTTGTACCTGTACTATCTCTCATTATATGACATAATTTAATGGAAGATTTCTACAAACCGGCAGCGCCTATTCAATTAATAATGCAGGCAGTAAGCTATTATGAATCTTTCATAAAATGATATTTATTGTAGTTATAAACCCGGTTACTCTTTCAAATAATAATTTAAAAATGGCACTTCTTTTTGAACCCCTCACGATAAGAAATATAACATTAAAGAACAGGATCGCAGTATCCCCGATGTGTGAATATTCAAGCATAGATGGCTTTGCGAACGATTGGCACCTCGTGCATCTCGGAAGCCGGGCCGTAGGTGGTGCAGGGTTGATTCTTTCCGAAGCAGCAGCCGTATCGCCCGAAGGCAGGATCACCCCAGATGACCTGGGTATCTGGAAAGAGGAGCATATCCCCTTCCTGCAACGCATCAACGAATTCATTACAGCACAAAATTCAGTGCCTGGTATACAACTCGCGCACGCGGGAAGAAAAGCAAGCCATCATAAACCATGGAATGGAGGCGGATCTTTGGCGCCGGAAGAAGGTGCCTGGCAAACCCTTGCACCAGGTGAAATAGCTTTTAAAGAAGGGGAACCTTCCCCGAAGGAAATGGATATTGCGGATATTGAACAACTCATCGCTGATTTCATCCATGCCGCTGAAAGGTCGGTAAAGGCGGGGTATAAGGTAATAGAGATACATGCGGCCCATGGGTATTTGCTCAATGAATTTTTATCTCCACTCAGCAATCAACGTACAGATGATTATGGCGGATCATTTGATAAAAGGGCGCGCCTGCTCCTGGAAATAGTTACGGCCACGCGTAAAGTGATCGGGGAAGGGCTGCCGTTATTTGTCCGCATTTCAGCAACCGATTGGGTACCCGGTGGCTTTACGGGTGACGACTCCGTTAAATTGGCCGAACTCTTAAAAAGAAATGGGGTAGACCTGGTTGATTGTTCTTCCGGGGGTAATTCCCCGGCTCAGAAAATTCCGGTTGGCCCAATGTACCAGGTACAATTTGCGGAAAAAATAAAAAGGGAAACAGGCATCATGACCGGCGCGGTCGGACTTATCACTACGGCTTTCGAAGCAGAAGACATCCTCACCAATCAAAGCGCAGACCTGGTTATTCTGGCCCGCCAGTTCTTGCGTGACCCTTATTTCCCCTTACATGCAGCCAAAGAATTAGGGGTGGATGTGCAATGGCCCGTGCAGTATGACAGGGCCAGGGGATAGGAGAGTATTGATTGGTTACCATTTAACTTGTCGCCACTGACCCGGGTAAGGGCTGGGTGGTGGGGCGGGAATCCTGCTACCAATGAGCTACAATTACCATGCAAACGCACGGTACTCAGCCCACGGCAGCCCGGGGAGATACCGCAGGGAGTAAACCTATTTATCATCCTGAATAAAATAGGTTTATCATTCCGTCTCATCTTCTTCGTAATCGTCTATAAAAATTTCGTGACCACTTCCTTCCTTCCATTCTTCACCTTTTACCTTGCTGCCCCCGATCAGGTCGGCTATAAGCGAGGTCCAGCCTGTTTGATGGCTGGCGCCCAGTCCACAACCTGTATCACCATGGAAATATTCATAGAATAGTACCAGCTTTTCATTGCCGGGCTTTTTATAGAACCAGTTCTGATTGCCATTCAATTTACGCTCTCCCTTATCATTCATCGCCAGCAGGCTCACCACCCTTTCCGTTAATACTTTGGAGACTTCTACCAGGTTCAGGTAAGTACCCGAACCAACAGGGCACTCTACTTTAAGCGTATCTCCATAAAATTCGCCATACTTTCGAATGGAACGAATAATCAGGTAATTGATCGGTATCCATACCGGGCCCCGCCAGTTGCTATTGCCCCCAAAAAGATTACTGGTAGAATCCCCGGGATCGTATTGGATCTCATATTTCGTTCCATCGATCGTAACGGAATACGGGTTTGCCTTGTGATATTTTGAGAGGGCCCTGATCCCACCGCCGGATAAAAATTCCTCTTCATTGAGCATACGGCGTAAGAGGTGAATAAGGCGGTCCTTTTTAACGAGGGATAATAAAATTTCTTCACCGTCGCCGCGCTCCTCATTGGGCCAGTAGCGTTTGTTTTTTGCCCGGTAGCTTTCAAACCAGTCGATCCTTTTTTTAAAATCAGGCAGGCGGTAAAAAATTTCCTTATCGATCTTACTTACGGCAAACAAACTAGTTAACCCAACGATACTCTGTATGCGCAAAGGCATCGGATCCGCGCTTCCTATGCGTAGCACATCATAATAAAATTTATCTTCTTCATTCCAAAGGCTATGACTATTGAGCGCTTCGGCAATCAATACGAAATGTTCAAAAAACTTAGTGGCGGTATCCTCAAAAGCGCTGTCGTGCCTGGCGATCTCGAGTGCCATATCCATCATATTCAGCGCATACATGCCCATCCAGCTGGTACCATCCGCCTGCTCGAGTTGCATTTCTCCGGTTGGGTTATGACTTCTGTTAAAAACACCAATATTATCGAGGCCCAAAAAGCCTCCTTCAAAAATATTGTTGCCATTCCGGTCTTTCCTGTTGATCCACCAGGTAAAATTGATGAGGAGCTTTTGAAATACTTTTTTGAGAAACACGATGTCGCCGTTTCCACTGGTCTCTTTTTCTATGCGGTAAACTTCCATAGCCGCCCATGCCTGCACAGGCGGGTTAACATCACTAAAGTTCCACTCGTAAGCAGGGAGCTGTCCATCCGGTTTCATGTACCATTCCCGCATGATAAGCAGCAACTGGTGCTTTGCATACTCCGGGTCCACCATCACCAGCGAAATGCAATGGAAGGCAAGGTCCCAGGCTGCATACCAGGGATACTCCCATTTATCGGGCA
>JBBJMD010000028.1:0-30828 GCA_037719925.1 Ferruginibacter sp. | reverse complement strand
GCAAAGCAAGATAAGCAATATTATTTGCAATGTTATTTTAAGAACGATATACTAGGTAATTATTGCCGGAATAATAATTGATCATAAGTATGGATCTAAACATACTTAAATGAATGCCAAAGAGAGGTCATAAACAAACGTAAAATTTTGGTAACCATCCTTAATTAGGGTTTTAAAACAATATTGTGTCAATTTTTCTAATTGTCCACAAAGCTTCACTTAACCTTGCACAAAATCAAAATCCTAATTATATAGTCAATAAATAAAAAATATTCCGGGGAAATAACGAATAAGTTTAAAAATTATTCTGAAAGGGGTCAATAAAATAGACACCTACCAACACAACAATTTATGTAATTGTCTGCATTTTTTATCTGTTGATTCAAATACTTAAGAACCGCATTTTTGATTGTCGGTTTTGGCAATCTAGAGTTCGATAATAATGGAAAATAACTGGCAAATACAATTGGGGGAATTACTAATGGACAAGTCAGGCCAACTGCCTCTTTAAATCATCGACTAAACCTGCATTCATATAGTCTATCGACGATTGATACGGAACTTTCCCGAATGGGTTAATACTATGGCCAATATTGATATATTTATCATATTGATAATAATATAAATAGTAAATTAGTATTTGTAAAAACTATATGATAAGATATCTCAAACTTTTTCCTTAATCATTTAAACTTAATCTCTTACAGAATTCGTTACCTGATTGGGCATTTTTATCTTAAAAAACATTAAAGATTACTTTTAATTTAATTTGGACTATTGGGATTATACCCACCTATTTAATAGTTCGTTGGTGCCATAAAAGGATATTCCCGGAGGTGGAATGGCGAATTAAGGATATACAGATTTTTATCATTTATTCCATTATTGGAAGTTGGTTTACAATGTATGCCTTGGAAACGCTTTACCATAAAGGCAAAAAATCACAGAACGGTGGAAAAACCCGCTTCCTGGTAGGTATTTGCATGATATTTTGGTTGTAAACAGGATTAGTCCCTCCCCGAACTGCATCTTCGGCTATTGCTGGGCTCAATACCTTCCTAGGTAAAATGATGTGAATTTCTCCCTCCTGTAAGTATCAATTTTCCCCGATTAGGGGGGTTTTAAATTTCCCGATCAGGTGGGTTTTAAACTACGAGTGGAAAAGAAATCTCCCCGAAAAGGGGGTAGAGACTAAGAAATGTCCCATTTAAGTAAGAATGCTTATTTTATCATAACCTGGTTAACAGTTTCTCAACTTATCGAAAACTACTTCAAAAGCTGCCGAGAATATAGCTGGGTACACCCGTGGGTACACCAAAAAATACAAAAAAGCCTCAGAGTTTACGTTGGACGCTGATTCTGAGGTTTTAGTTGCTGTAGGGGAGGGATCGAACCTCCACGGAGCAGTTAGTTGTAGCACAAAGTTGAGTGGTCGACCCTGGTCGGATCAGCATTGCTACTGATTCGGCTCTATGCTATATTTATCCTGTAACCTCCACCCCCGAGACAAGAGGGCATGTCTGCCAAAAATTTCATCACCCCACAGTATATGAAAATATTAGAATGCAAAAATACAGTAAATTGTAATTACATTGAAAATATTTTATCAATTATTTTTAAATAATAGAAAATATTTAAGAAAGTATGATTTATGTTCGATAATAATAAAAATAGCCTCTAATTTTATAAATCGTATTGAACTTTTATTTTGGTTTAGTCATTAATGACAAGAAGTGTTTTACCAAATTGGGATGATTAATATATTCCTGTTCTCTGCGGCAATCCCTTCAATCCAATCCCTTCATTCCAATCCCTTAAATTAGGTCATAAAGATTGTGATTTAAGCTTTTTATACTAAGGATATTTTTTCTTGTAAAATCGAAATTCGTCAATAGATTGTATCTATATTTGAAAAACCTGAAAATATATACTGATATGGCTACCAAATTGAATCTCGATAAACTGGACCTCCAGATTATTCATGAAATGATGGAAACGGCAGAGATATCTTATGCGGAATTAGGCAAAAAATTATTCGTAAGCGGTGGCACCATTCACGTCCGTATAAAAAAGCTCCAGGAATTCAATATCGTAAAAGGAACAAGGCTAAATGTTGATCTTCGCCAATTAGGATATGATATCACCGCTTTTGTCGGTATCTACCTGGAAAAAAGTTCTTTATATGATACGGTTGCAAAAGAATTAACTGCAATACCGGAGATCGTCCGGCTAAACTATATCACTGGTAATTACAGCATGTTCATCGAAATTGTTTGCAAGGATATTACGCAACTGCGTTATGTTTTGCATGATGAATTACAAAAAATAAAAGGCATTGAACGCACCGAAACATTTATTTCATTGGAAGAAGGATTTACCCGGAATGTTCAGGTGGCACCGGCTGAATAAACTGCCGTTTATTTCCCCCGTTACAAATTTTTTAAGTAAAAGTAATTGTCTAACCGCGCGGGAACAAACAGTTTCACAATACCTGGTACTCCCCGTTTGAGATACTAACTTAGACCCTTCGACCATTCAAGGCGCGCTTTTAACATCCACTGCGTCTCTCAAACCATTACCCAATAGATTAAAGGCTAGTACCAGCAACATTATTGCGAATCCCGGTATCAATGCCAGCATTGGATTATGCGTGATAATGAAATGGTAGTTTTCTTTGATCATCAATCCCCAACTAGGTTGTGGCGGCTGAACGCCGATCCCTAAAAAACTTAAGCCCGCCTCAATTATAATAGCGGTTGCAAAATTGCTGGCTGCAATAACCATCACCGGTCCAAGGACATTGGGTAATATATGGCGCCAAATTATTCTCGTATCACTTAATCCAAGCGCCCTTGCTGCCTGTACATATTCCAATTCTTTTAAAGCAATTACCTGTCCGCGGATCAGCCGGGCCACACTTACCCACATGGTTAGCCCCACGGCAACAAAGATCTGCCAAAAGCCTTTCCCCAACGCCATGGTAATCGCAAATACCAGTAAGAGCGTGGGGATGCTCCAGGTAACATTTACCAGCCACATTATCATTTCATCTATGTATCCGCGGTAATACCCGGCAAGCGCTCCTAATATGATCCCGAGTGTCAACGAAATGATGACGGCGATCAAGCCGACAGCAAGGCTGACACGCGTGCCGATTACCAGCCTGCTCAGGATATCCCTGCCAAATTTGTCAGTGCCAAACCAATAGGTTTTGGTAATAATATTTTCAGCAACCAGCCTGTGGGGCCGGTTACCGGTCAGTGCCTTAACCGAATAATACTGCACCACCGAAGTATCTTCATCCACGTATTTATTTACAAGCAATGAATCCTGTTTGATTGAATAACCATTAATGGGGAGGTAGAGGAAGTCATTCGGTTTCCCGTTGACCAACTGCGCCAGCCACGCAGGCCGACTGCCTTTTTTATCCGGGATCTTTAAAAATTGCTGGGAATAGCCAGGCTTTTTCGCCTGTATTTCTACGGTTTGCAGATCGGCGTTTGGCGAGCCATCCGGCGAAATAAAATATCCAAAAGTGGTAAGGAAGAGGGCCGCGCCGATGATCACCAAACCAAATAAGGCACCTTTATTTTTTTTAAGGCGCATCCAGGTTTGCTGCGAATAAGAAAATGAAGGGCCTGCCATAAGCTAAGTTAAGGCTTCGTTCGTATTGCCGGTTAGTCTAAAATTAGTTTATTACGGAATCTAATGGGCGTGCTGTTTTTCGTGAGCGAACCCTTCACCCGGGTAACTTTTCGCCACCAATTCAGGCTCGTTGTGGCGAATAAATATGGATCGTTTATTACGGATCTGTTCCTTTCTTTTTTACCGGTTAATCCAATCCTAACGTTTCACCTGTCTGTTTCCTGATCATCCTGCAAAGGTCCGGGTCACTGGCCAGTGATTTGCCATAGGTTGGAATTATTTCTTTTAATTTGGCCTGCCATAACGGGGTATCGATTTTATCTTTAAAGCACCTTTTCAATACATCCAGCATTATTGAAACAGCAGTAGAGGCCCCCGGGGAGGCACCGAGCAATGCGGCAAGGGAGCCGTCCGCGGCACAAACCACTTCCGTACCAAATTCAAGCACACCGCCTTCTTCTTCATCTTTCTTTATTACCTGCACCCGCTGACCGGCGATGGCGAGTTCCCAATCCTCAATTACTGCTGTGGGAAAGTATTCTTTTAATGCTTCCAGTCTTTCTTGGGGAGACTGCCTCACCTGCTGGATTAAATATTTGGTAAGCGGGATATTTTTTAACCCGGCCGACAACATAGGAATAATATTATCCAGCTTTATCGACCTGGGCAGATCCAGCAAGGACCCATGTTTCAGGAACCTCGTACTGAAACCGGCATATGGCCCAAACAATAACGCTTTTTTTCCATCGATCATCCGGGTATCTAAATGAGGAACACTCATGGGCGGTGCCCCTACCGCGGCTTTGCCATATACTTTTGCATCATGTTTTGCAATTATCGCTTCATTAGTGCATTTCAACCACTGACCGCTGATAGGAAATCCCCCATAACCCGAAGCTTCGGCTATATCGGATTTCTCGAGCAAGGGGAGCGTGCCGCCACCGGCGCCGATAAAAACAAATTTGGTATTAAAAATTAGCTTTTCTCCCTTCTCAGCATCCCTTACTTTAATCGCCCATTGCCCGTTTTTCTGTTTTTCAATATCTTTAATCTCCTGCCCCAAATAAAGGTCTACACCATCCTGCTTTTGCAGGTGCTGTATCATCCCTTTTGTAAGCGCCCCAAAATTTACATCAGTTCCAATATCCATTTTTGTGGCGGCTAATTTTCCCCCTGTTGCCCTGCCTTCCATTACCAGTGGCATCCATTCCTTCAATATTCCAGGATCTTCAGTGTATTGCATTCCCTCAAACAAAGCATTTTTTATTAATGCCTCAAACCGGGTTTTTAGAAAGGTAACATTCTCCTCGCCCCAAACAAAACTGAGGTGGGGAATATGGCTAATATAAGATTCGGCTGCGGAAAAATATTGTTGGTGGAGAAGGTAAGACCAGAACTGTTTCGACACTTCAAAAGAAGACGCGATCTTGATCGCCTTGCTGATATCGACAGACCCATCGGCCTGCTGGGGAGTATAATTTAATTCGCAAAAAGCAGAATGGCCCGTACCGGCATTGTTCCAGGCATCGGAGCTTTCTGCCGCCACTTCATCCAACCTTTCAAAAATGGCGATTTTAAGATTGGAGTCCAACTCTTTTAGCAACACCCCCAGTGTGGCACTCATTATACCGGCACCTATCAAAATGATATCGGGTTGCAGATTGGTTTTTTTATTTAAACCCATGTTCAGTGTTATTTTTTAGCGCATAAAATGAAGCGTGATCATAGTAAGCAGTTATACGATTCGTATTATTACAAGGGTACCTGCCAGTTTCTGCGTTTATAAAAGGAGGCCGAATGGTTATTCCTGCACCCTGGTTATTTTCCCCATCAAAACATTTACGATTAATTCCTAGATAACCTTTCTTTCCTTCCAACGGTATGAACCAAATTTGCCCAGCCATCCCGCAATAACGGTATACACAACATGAAATGGCTGTGCCAGCGGGAACCACCATAAGATACCCTGCTTATTAAAAAACCGTGCCACGGGGAATAAAAAATACAATTCAAGGATGGTTTTACCGGCTAACAAGACAAGGAGGCAATATAAAAAGCTGGATAATCCGGACCCTATGGCCAGCAAAATTATCCAGGCATTGAATAAATACACCAGCAACAAAACAGCAAAGATTCGTTTATCCTCATACTTATCCGCTTTGCTGGCCCATCTTACCCGCTGGTTAAAAAAACCTTTCAACGTTTCCATGGGTTTCGTGCTTACTATCACCTCGCAGGATTTTAAAAAGAAAACCCCCGCTGGAAATATTTTAAAAATCTTATGCATCAATAACATATCATCTCCACTGGCAATATTGTCAACCCCCTTAAAGCCGTCAGCCGCCAGGAAAGCTTTTTTCTGGTAGGCAAGGTTGGCACCATTGCACATGCTATGCGCCTTTTTGTACACCGAAGCGCCGGTAATTCCCTGGAGGGTCATAAAATCCAATGCCTGGAATATCTCCAGTAAATTATATTTATATTCATAAACGACCGGCATCGCGATAAAAGCCGCCCCGCTTTTTTCATAGAATGCGGCAATTGTCCGCAACCAACGCGGTTGAACGATACAATCAGCATCAGTGGTTACGATGAGTTCACCGGTTGATTGGGCAACGGCAATCTCAATGGCTTTTTTTTTGTAAGAATTTATAGCAGTTGCTTCAACCAAATCCTTTAGGGAAATAAGCCTGATATTATGTTGTCCATAGTTTAAAACGATTGCAGCGGTTTTGTCAGTAGAAAAATCATCTACCACCAGTATTTCGAATAAATGTGCCGGATATGTTTGATGATTGATTGAATCGAGGCATGCTCCAATATTCTCTTGCTCGTTCCTTGCAGGTATTATAATTGAAATTTTAGTTGTTGGTAGGGAAGCACCGTCAACCTTGAACTGCGGGATGCTTATCCAGCTTTGACGGTAATAAATAATAAGTATAGCGTAACTAATGAATAACAGGAAAGAAATAATGACAATAACGGGCTCCATGATGTTTTGCCGCCTTGCAAGCAACTATCAGACCCGGTTGTGCCGGTAAAAGAAAGGAGCTGAAAGTAGCAGGGTGAAATATTTTTTTTAAAAGTACTGCTAGTTAATGGCTCAGGCCAGGAGGCAAAAATAATTTTTAAAAATTAAAATGAATCATTATCTTTATATAGTTGTTTAAACAACTATATGCCTAACAACCAATTTAAAAAAGGGGAATTATACAGTTTTATCACGGGGCAGGCTAGCACGGCCATTGCCAGGCGTTTGCAGAAGAATTTTAAGCAGGCGAATGTAGATATTACCATTGAACAGTGGAGTGTTTTATACCATTTATGGAAACAGGATGGCCTGAGCCAGCAACAATTGTGTGAAGCCACTTTCAGGGACAAGCCAAGTATAACCCGGCTGGTAGATAACCTGGAAAAGTTACAACTCGTAAAAAGGGTTGCCTCTAAGGATGACCGAAGGATTAATAAAATATACCTGACACAGGAATCGCAGGAACTCCAGGAACAAACCATGGGGCTGGCCAACCGAACCTTGAATGAGGCCCTGGAAGGTGTTACTAATGGCCAGATTGAAATTGCAAAAGAAGTATTACAAATGGTGTATGATAATCTCGCGAAATCCACCCAATCCGGCCCGGTTTAATTGTTTGAGAAACCAGCAATAGGTAACCGTCAACCGTTAAGAGAATTATTTCTATTGTGGTTTAAGAACAACCACAATCAAAAAGTTTTAATACACATGGCTTTCCCAATTTCCACCGGAACGAAGGGGCCTATTAAATTTATTTTATGAGTGAATTTACCGCAGCTGCCACTTCCATAAAAGGTGGCGAATGGCTAATAAAGGAAAGCAAACCCTTTGAATGCTTTACACCCAATGATTTTAATGAAGAACAGTTGATGGTTAAGGATATGTGTTTGCAGTTCCTGGGTGCGGAGATACACCCGGTAGCCGATCGTATCGATAAACTGGAGCCCGGGTTAATGCCATCACTCATGGAAAAAGCAGGCGAACAGGGATTATTGAGTGCCTCCATCCCTGAAGAATACGGTGGGTTGGGTAAAGATTTCATTACTTCTACACTTGTAAATGAAGGCCTCGGCGGAGGGTACTCTTTTAGCGTGGCAATCGCGGCACATACAGGTATTGGTACCTTGCCCATTTTATACTTTGGCACTACAGAGCAAAAGCAAAAATATATTCCCAAACTGGCCAAGGGAGAATGGAAGGGCGCGTATGGACTAACGGAACCAAATAGTGGCAGCGATGCGTTAGGGGCAAAAACATCAGCCGTTTTATCCGCTGATGGTAAACATTATATTTTAAATGGACAGAAATGCTGGATAACCAATGGTGGCTTCGCCGATGTATACACTGTTTTTGCTAAAATAGACGGAACCAAATTTTCTACATTTATAGTTGAAAGGGGTTTTGAAGGATTTACCCAGGGCCCGGAAGAGCACAAAATGGGAATCAAAGGTTCGTCAACGGTTCAATTATATTTCCAGGATTGTAAAGTGCCCGTGGAAAATTTATTAGGTGAAATAGGAAAGGGGCATATCATAGCATTTAATATCCTGAATATCGGGCGTTTAAAGTTATGTGCAGCGGCTGTAGGGGGTTCTAAAATGGCGTTGGATATTACGATTGATTATGCCAAAACCAGGGAACAATTCAAGACAGCTATTGCCAACTTCGGCGCTATAAAATATAAATTGGCGGAAGCTGCATTGAGGATATTTGCGTGTGAAAGCGCTTTGTACCGCACCTCGAAATGGGTAGATGATAAGGAAGCAGAACTGGCGAATGAAGGCAAGCCATTTAACGAAGCCTTGTTAGGGGCCGCCCAGGAATTCGCGGTAGAATGCGCTATTTTAAAAGTTCATGGAAGCGAAGTATTGGACTACGTTGTCGATGAGGGTGTACAGGTGTTTGGCGGGAATGGGTTTAGCGATGAATATGTGATCAGCAGGGCATACCGGGATAGCAGGATTAACCGGATTTATGAAGGAACTAACGAGATCAACCGGTTACTTACAGTAGATATGTTATTAAAAAGAGCCATGAAAGGCACGCTCGACCTGATGGGCCCGGCCATGGCAGTATCCAAAGAATTAATGAGCATTCCGGAATTTGGCAGCGATGAAGATACGGCGTTTGCATCAGAAAGGAAATCCGTACAGAATATGAAGAAATGCATTTTGATGGTGGCAGGAGCCGCTGTTCAAAAGCTCGCCCAAAAACTTTCAGGTGAACAGGAAATATTGATGAATATTGCGGATATGGCTATTGAAACATTTGTGGCGGAAAGCACTTTACTGCGTATCACAAAACTGGTAAATAAAGAGGGAAAATCCAGTCACGATGTTCAGGTTGATATGATGCGTTGCTACCTCAACGACGCAATCGATAAAGTAAACAAAGCGGGTAAAGATGCTATCAATGGCTTTGCAGAGGGCGATGAGCAAAGGATGATGTTACTGGGGCTTAAACGCTTTACCAAATCGGCACCATTTAATAGCAAGGATGCCCGCAGAAGGATCGCCGATAATCTGATCGCAGCGAATAAATATCCCTGGTAACAACACGTTGATTTCTGTTGAAGTGCATAGTACGGTTGGGTCCACGGTAGATTAATAATATGTCCTTTTTCAAAAGACCGGAAATGGCCTTTTTGTAAGTGAACCACAAAAAAAATTATCTTTCTGCAATGAAATTTTTTTGTACCCTCCTACTGATTTGCATAACCGGGGTTCTTTTTGCCCAGGTCGACAAAACTCCATTTATCCGTTTGACCAACCCCTATAAAGCAACCAACCCGGTAAAGTATTCCCGGCAGTTTATAATCGGTTCCACTTGTAAAAACTGCGCGGTCACCATTAATAGTAAAAAAGTACAGGTATACCCAACAGGTGCATTTGTTCATGAATTAACGTTGTTGCCCGGGGATTCTGCTATTACGATCCTGGCGGAAACATCGGGTAAATCCATCTCTAAAAAAATCAACTACACGTACACCTTACCAAAGCCTGCGGAACCCGTAAAAACATTAATGATTGAAAGTATCCGAACTTTCCCGGAAGGTGACCTCTTGTTACTCCCGGGAGACAAAGTTGAGTTTAGGGTAAAGGCTTTAACCAGATGCCTTGTGAAAGCCATGCAGGGTGTTATTTTATATGAACTGCCGGTTAGCCTGACGAATGGCATGCCGGGTATTTACCAGGTGAATACACATTTAAGGAAACCGATACCATGGAGAGAAAAAAGATACCGGTGCTGATCACGGATTCCCTGGGCTTGTTTTTTTATAAAGAAACTAATCATTACTTTTCTACACTTTCTCCCATGGCTCCGGATATTGCCATTACCAAAGGGAGGCTGGCGCATCTTGAATATGGGCTGGGCGATGACCGGCTTGGGGGCTCAAAAATCGGTTACCTTGATAGCAATATCATCCTGAAAATTATTGGGAAGGTAGGCTCACATTACAAAGTGCAACTTTCAAAAGCCCATACCGCCTATATCCCGGACGATTTGGTTGAGTTCATGCCAAAAGGAACTTTTACCCCGGCATCATTAACTACTAACTGGAACGTATATGGTGACAGTAAATATGATTATGTGAAAGTGGGCCTGTTTGCAAGGCTTCCTTACCAGTCGTTCCAATTAACTGACCCATCCAAAATAGTCGTTGATGTTTATGGGGCCACCAACAACACCAACTGGATAACCCAGCTACAAAATGTAAAGGAGATAAAAAATGTGCACTATGAGCAGGTGGAAGATAAAGTATTCAGGATCACTATAGAATTAAAGCATGACCAGCATTGGGGGCACCAATTGTATTATGCCGGCAATACATTGGTGATTAGGGTAAAGCACCAGCCGCAGAATTTATCACTTAAATATCTTACCATCGGGGTTGACGCAGGTCACGGTGGAACCAATATGGGAGCCGTTGGTCCAACTGGTGTAACCGAAAAAGAATTAACACTGGCAGTTTCATTAAAATTACAAAAGGTCTTGCAGAAAGAAGGCGCGCGTGTGATCATGTCGCGGACAAAAGAGGAGTTTTTTGATAATAAGGAACGCATTCTTTTTTACAGGGATAGCCTACCCGACCTGCTGGTCAGTATTCATTTGAACTCGTCGGAAGATCCTATAAGAGTTGGCGGAACAGGTGCTTTCTACCGTTATGTGGGTTTCCGTAACCTTAGCCTGAATATTTACAGGCGTATGCTCCAATTGGGATTAAAAGAATACGGTAATACAGGCTCTTTTAATTTTATGCTGAACAGCCCGACTGAATACCCCAATGCGCTGGTGGAAACTTTGTTTCTCAGCAACCCTGAAGAAGAAATGAAAATCCTTGATCCGGGCTACCAGCAACAGTTGGCGGAAAAGATCGTGGAAGGGATCAAAGATTTCCTGGAGGCTACCAAGAAAAATTAGCGGTTCCTGATTTCAGGAATAACGGCAAAAAGAACCATAAATATTTTATTATTACAGGTGTTGTTATAATTACTTTTTATTCCCTTGAGAGGGGTTGGAGAAAGGGGATACAAAACACAGTTAACTGGCCGATCCACCCTTAGGAAATGTTTTTCCTAATATACCAGGGCAATTAGCTGTTCGGGATATTGATTGTTATACGCACCTTAACATTCAACACCATACATCGCGTACTCTTTTTTGTTAACTTTGTATTTATTTAATAATTGTCATATGGTTGAAACCGTTACAGCTATCCCTACCCAGCAAGTTTTAACCGCTAAGGATTTTACTACTGACCAGGAGGTACGTTGGTGCCCTGGATGCGGAGATTATTCTATCCTGGCCCAGGTGCAAAAAGTTATGCCGACCTTAGGCATACCCAGAGAAAACATAGTTATTGTTTCCGGAATAGGCTGCAGCAGCCGTTTTCCTTATTATATGAATACTTATGGAATGCACAGTATTCATGGCAGGGCTACAGCAGTAGCCAGCGGACTAAAAGCTGCCCGCCCCGAATTGAGTATCTGGATTGTTACCGGAGATGGAGATGGGTTAAGCATCGGTGGCAACCATACCATTCATTTATTACGCAGGAATTTCGATGTAAATGTTTTATTGTTTAATAACCAGATATACGGTTTAACAAAAGGACAATACTCTCCTACATCTGAAGAAAATAAGGTAACGAAATCGACTCCGTTTGGTAGTATTGATCACCCTTTTAACCCGCTCGCCCTTGCGATGGGGGCGGATGCCAGCTTTATTGCTCGGACCATGGACAGGGACCCAAAGCATTTACAGGCTATGTTATTGCGTTCCCAGGCGCACAAAGGCTCATCTTTCCTCGAAATCTACCAAAACTGTAACATTTTTAATGATGGAGCTTTTGAGATATTTACTGAAAAAACAAGCAAGCCTGAAGAAGTATTATTTGTAGAACAGGGGAAGCCGCTTGTTTTTGGCGCTGCGCAAAACAAGGGGATCAAACTGGATGGGTTTAAACCGGTGATTGTTGAAATAGGAAAGGATGCCTCTATAGACGACCTTTGGATTCATGACGACCGCGATTTTTATAAGGCACAGGTTATGATCCGTATGTTTGATGATCCGAAATTAGCAGGTCACCTGCCCAGGCCGTTTGGTGTATTTTACGAGACCGACAGGGCATGCTATGAAGACAGCATGGCGATGCAGATAGAGGAAGTGATTGCCAAAAAAGGCAAGGGTGACCTTGATAAATTACTACGAGGAAACGAGATTTGGACGATAAGTTAGCATTCTTTGAATGGCGTGAATCCCTGCTGACTCCTAACTCCTTACAACAAGTCCTTTTCCATTAAATATTCCGCGATCTGAACTGCATTGGTGGCCGCTCCTTTTCGTAGGTTATCACTTACGATCCAGCAGTTAAGCGTGTTCGCTTGCGTTTCATCCCTTCTTATCCTACCCACAAAAGTGTCATCTTTTTCGTGCGCCGTCAATGGCATCGGGTATAAGAAATTTGCAACATCATCCTGCACGACTACACCCGGCGAATTACTTAACAACGCTCTTACTTCCGCCAGGTCAAAATCATTTTCGAATTCTATGTTCACACTTTCACTATGTCCTCCCATTACGGGGATGCGGACAGTGGTGGCTGTAACTTTTATGCTTTTGTCACCCATGATCTTGATTGTTTCATTCGTCATTTTCATTTCTTCCTTTGTGTAGCCATTCTCCAGGAAAACATCAATATGCGGAATCGCATTCATGTCTATGGGATATTTATAAGCCATCTCGCCGGTTATACCCTGTCGCTCGTTCATCAATTGGTCAACAGCCTTAACGCCTGTACCTGTAACGCTTTGGTAAGTTGACACCACTACTCTCTTAATTTTATACTTATCATGCAGGGGCTTTAAAACCACCACCATTTGTATGGTGGAGCAATTTGGATTGGCAATGATTTTATCAGCAGCCGTCAATACGCCTGCATTTACTTCAGGCACCACCAGTTTTTTGGCAGGGTCCATGCGCCAGGCGCTTGAATTGTCAATAACCGTAATGCCGGCTTCTTCAAATTTTGGAGCCAGTTCCAGTGATGTGGAGCCCCCTGCTGAAAATATTGCTATATCAGGTTTCGCCGCGATGGCATCGGCATAACCTACTATTTTATACTTAGTGCCCTTAAATTCTACTTCCTTACCAATTGATCTTTCAGAAGCAACAGGAATTAATTCTGTTACCGGGAAATTCCTTTCTGCTAATACCTGCAACATTTTGCTGCCTACCAAACCTGTTGCGCCAACTACAGCTACTTTCATTTTTGTTGTTTTTACTTTTTTAAATGAGTTTCAATTTTATCTGCCTTATACGCACCGAACCCGGTTACCGGTTGGGCATTTAAGGACCTGGGTAAAAAAAACCTCCCGTTTTTGCGGAAGGTTTTGCATATTGTACAACAAACAAAATACTAATTAACCTTCCCTTTTAGGGGATGTTTCCTCGTAACATTTGTATGTTTTATTTTCATCATCAGGATGTAAAAATAATAAAAAGAATTAATTGACCAAAAAGATAAATTTTACTGTGACATCTAAACAGGAAGATTTGTTTGATCTATGGGGATACACTCATAAGTCAGTATCTTTAAGTCAACCTTATGTATGATTACAAAATCATTTTTTCCATTTACATTATTTTTACTGGTCATCTTTACAGGCAGGGCGCAAATCACGGAAAACTTTTCAGACGGAAATTATTTGACAAACCCGGGATGGATCCCAGGGGGTGCTGATTGGATCATTAACCCGGTTTACCAGTTACAGAGCAATAACACTACAGCAAACAGTACTTATTACCTTAGTACGCCGAGTACAGTGGCTACCAATGCAGAATGGGAAATCTATGTCGGGCTCGGGTTTAACACATCATCCGCTAATTACGCCGATATTTTTTTAACTGCCTCCTCAAGTGATCTTACCGCCTCGAGTACTAGCGGCTATTTTGTTCGCATAGGGAATACGGATGATGAGATCAGTTTATACCGGAAGACTACCGCTGGAATAACTAAAATTATAGACGGTGTAAACGGGATCACTGCTTCCGTAAACAACACTTTAAAGATAAAAGTAACGAGGGATGCCGCCAATCAATGGACACTATTTCGCGATATAACGGGAACGGGTAACGCTTTTCTTTCGGAAGGTTCAGTTACAGATGCTACTATCGGCAACTCAGCTTTTTTCGGTCTGCTGGTAAAGCAAAGTACGGCATCATTTTTCCAACGGCACTTTTTTGATGACATAATTGTAAAGCCGTATAGTGCTGATATTACAGCGCCTGTTATTGAAAAAGCAACTGCGATATCACCAAATACTGTCGATGTTTTATTTAGTGAACACATAGAAATTACCAGCGGGTCTGTAGCGGCAAATTATAGTGCCGGTAGTATGTTAGGAGTTCCCCGTGCCTCCGTTGTGGATCCTGATAATAAAGCCCTGGTGCATCTAACCTTTCAAAGGAGTTTTACAAGCGGATTGAATTATCTCCTGACGGTTAATAATGTAAAGGACCTATATGGTAACAGGATGGTAAACGGCAATGCAGCTTTTACGTATTTCGAACCATATGCTCCGCGCCTGTACGATGTTGTGATCAGTGAAGTTATGGCGGATCCTACGCCATTGGTAAAGCTGCCTGGCAATGAATGGATCGAATTAACGAATACTACTGCCGCTGCGATTGATTTACAAGGCTGGCGAATTGGCGGCAGTACTGGCCAAAGTGGTCCCATGCAAGCATATATTCTTTTGCCGGATAGTGCAGTGATCGTTTGTGCCGCTACCAATGTTTCCTCTATGGCTGCTTTTGGTCCTGCCATTGCGGTCACCGCATTTCCATCGCTGGATAATACGGCGGACCTGCTCCTTTTAAAAACACCTCAAAACGGAATTATTCATTCGGTAAGTTATAAAGACGACTGGTACGGGAACGAATTGAAAAAAGAGGGTGGCTGGACACTTGAAATGATCGATACCCGCAATCCATGCAGCGGATCTACCAACTGGAAAGCAAGTGCAGATTTACGCGGAGGGTCACCTGCAAAAAAAAATTCGGTAGCCGCATTAAATCCTGATGTTAGTGCTCCCCGGCTATTGCGGGCATACCCGGCGGATAGCTTAAATATTATCCTTGTATTTGATGAGGCCGTGGATAGTTTGAAAGCCGGTAATCCAGGTAACTTTACTATCAGCGACGGTATTGGCGTGCCTTCAAGTGTAGTCGTACTTTCACCTTTATTTGACAGGGTGAGCTTACAGTTAAGCAAACCATTGTTGCGGAATACAATTTACACCCTTACTGCCATCGGCCTTACAGACTGTGGTGGGAATATGATTGGTAAAAGTAACATGGTAAAAACGGGCTTAAGCGAAGTAGCAGATGCATCAGATATTGTTATCAATGAAATTTTGTTTAACCCTCCATCTAACGGAACTGACTATATTGAAATTTATAACCGGAGCAAGAAGATAATTGATCTTAGTCAAACCTATGTTGCCAGCAGGAGCAGCAGTGGTGGAATCATCGGTATTGCGCAGCTCAGTATGGAAAGTACTTTATTATTTCCGGACGATTTTTTGGTGGTGTCGGAAAACACCGCCATTGTGAAGTCGGGTTATATCGTACAAAATATGGATGCACTTATTGAAATCAATACTATGCCTTCGTTTAATGATGACAAAGGCACGGTCCTAATATTGAATGCGCAGGGGTATGTAACGGATGAATTGCACTATGATGAAAAGTGGCATTTTAAACTTATTGACAACAGGGAAGGAGTGGCGTTAGAAAGAATCGATTATGATGCTCCTACGCAATCTCAGGAAAACTGGCATTCTGCCGCCACATCTACAGGATATGGCACACCTACCTATAAGAACTCACAGTACCGGGTAAACGACGGAGTGCAAGGCGAAGTGAAAATAAGTCCTGAGATCGTGTCGCCTGATAATGACGGGCAGGACGATTTTGCCCAGGTGGATTATCATTTTTCGGAGCCCGGCTATGTGGCCAATATCACCATTTTTGATGCTTCGGGCAGGCCGGTACGTTACCTGCAAAGAAATGCTTTGTGCGGGACAAAAGGAAGTTATCGCTGGGATGGCCTTGGAGAAAAAAACCAGCGGCTTTCGACAGGCCTGTATGTAATTTTTACAGAAATTTTTAATTTAAAAGGAAGCGCCAGGCGATTTAAAAATGCGATCGTACTTGCAAGAAGAAAGTAGGCAATGGTTTAGTACCTTATAAACAAAGGGCAGAAAACAAATGCCCTGAAAGGGCGATACTCTTCTGGGCCCAGGGCGCAACCCAGGCAAAAAAGGCATCTCCAATCTCGGCTTGAAGGTTAATGATTCCCATCCATGTGTGGTGCGTAGAAATAAAGGTCTCCGAACACAAAGCCCTTAAAAAATGATAAATTAAGCCCAGGGTGCACCCCTGGGAAAAAGAAAGCATCTCCAATCTCGGGCCTCTTGAAATGTTAATAATTCCCATCCATGTGTAGCGTAGAAATAAATGTCTCCGAACACAAAGCCCTGAAAGGGCGGTAATATTTAGTGCCTTCAAGAAAACGCACTCTTTTTAATTTTACTGCACAGTGTTTTTTTTTGCTTCGCCTTTAAAACTTGCGTAAGCTATCCCACAATAAATTAAGATCAGTAGGAAAATGTACATTGGTTTCCAGCGCATAGCTATCCGTTTTCAATTTCAATGCTTCCTCTTCTTTTTTTTTAACCAGTTTATGTCCCGCATCTACTATCAACAGGTTAATCTCTTGAAGTAATGCTTCATCAACCAGGCTCACATTGTCTAAGATGCTTTGATAGTTAAATTCTATTTTATCATTTTCAATGAATGCAGTTGCATGCACGCCCATCACCCGACGAATAAGCTCATGGTAATTTGACCAGGACTCAAGCGTATCCCAGTTTACATTACAAGCATGGCGAACTACTGCCAGTACCAGGATATGCCACAGATCCATTCCTCTTCTTCCGGTTTTCTTTTTGCCATTGCATATCTTTTTTTCAAGAAGTGCAAACACTTTTTCGTTTAATTCAGGTGTAACGAAAATGTATTGAAGAGCCATTAAAACAGGAGGCAATTCATCACGACTTTTCAAAGGAAACTTTACATCTGCAATAGGTACTATCCGAAGATTCATTTGTTGCTCAAAACGCTGGCGCATACGCAAGATTTTATAGCGAATAAGCCGCAAAAATTTAGCCTGCTTATCGTAGATTCACACCCTGTTAATAATTATTCGACCAACAATTTGCATCGAAATCAGCCACCAATAAAGAATTTATAGTTTTCTTGTAGACACTAATTAGAATACTGCCGCAAATAGGCTTGCAGGTAACTTGCGTATTTATGCGATAAAAACACCTCATCATGATCTACGAATTCAATGGATACAAACCCGTTATTGACCCATCGTCATTTATCCATCCGCAGGCAGCCGTAACTGGTAATGTAATTATCGGGAAAGATTGTTATATCGGCCCCGGTGCTGCCATCCGTGGTGATTGGGGACAGGTCCTCATTGAAGATGGCTGCAATGTGCAGGGAAACTCCACCATTCATATGTTTCCCTGGGTTTCCGTGCTATTAAAAAATGGTGCACATATAGGTCATAGAGCAATCATTCATGGCGCTGTAATCGGCAACAATTGCCTGGTTGGAATGAACGCTGTGATAATGGATAATGTGTTGATCGGTGATGAAAGCATTATAGGCGCTTTAAGTTTTATAAAACAGGTGAAATATTTGAAAGCCGGAGCCTGGTCGTTGGGTACCCGGCCAAAAAAATTAATGTAGTAAGCGATAAAATGCTGGTATGGAAATCACCGGGCACGGCAATGTACCGCCAATTGCCAAATGAAATGTTTACCTCCTGGAAAACATGTGAGCCATTAAGCCAGGTGCCGCCTGGCCGCGCCATTCAAAGTGAAGATTATAAACCCTGGAAAGCAGTTAACTAAGCGCGAGCAGCTTTATTGAAGCTACTAAATGTAATTCAAAAGAAATTTACTGACCTTTGCCTGCTATGGAAAAATCAAACTTTATAGATTATATCAGAATTTTTTGCAGGAGTGGGCACGGAGGAGCAGGAAGCAGGCATTTTATGCGAACCAAATACAATGCGATGGCGGGCCCTGATGGCGGTGATGGTGGCCGCGGCGCGCACATTATTTTAAGGGGAAGTTCACAGTTATGGACTTTATTACACTTGCGTTACTACAAAAATGTACTGGCTGAAGACGGTGAAAGCGGCAGTAAAAACAATAGTACCGGTAAATTCGGCAAGGATATTATTATTGAAGTGCCTCTCGGTACTATCGCGCGGGATGAGGTTAGTGGTAGTAAAGAAGCTGAAATCCTGGAAGACGGGCAGGAAGTGGTATTGGTAAAAGGTGGCCGCGGCGGCCTCGGCAATGCCAATTTTAAAACATCAACTAACCAGGCGCCTGAATATGCACAACCCGGGGAAGAAGGCTCGGAAGGCTGGAAAGTATTGGAGTTGAAGGTATTGGCCGATGTGGGGCTTGTCGGGTTTCCGAATGCCGGAAAATCAACCCTATTATCTGTAATCACTGCCGCTAAACCTAAAATTGCTGATTATGCATTTACTACCCTGGTTCCCCAATTGGGGATGGTGGAATACAGGGATGGAAAAAGTTTTTGCATTGCCGACCTGCCGGGCATAATTGAAGGTGCTGCTGAAGGCAAAGGTTTGGGCCATCGTTTTTTAAGACATATCGAGCGAAATTCAATCCTGTTATTTTTGATTCCCGCGGATTGCGCGGATCATAAAAAAGAATTCGAGATACTCGTCAATGAACTAAAAGAATACAATGCGGAAATGCTTCAAAAGGATTTCGTTATAGCCATCAGTAAAAATGATATGCTGGATGACGAGCTTAGAAGCGCCATCGCAAAAGAATTACCTGGCAAGATCCCGCGTGTATTTATTTCTTCTATTACCGGGCAGGGGCTGCCCGAACTCAAGGACCTGCTTTGGAAAACATTGAATGCGCCATCAAAGTAACTTCAATTTTCCGCTTCCCGGCTGTCATGTGTGAATCATAACAAGGATCTATTTCCTGGCATTCACCACCTTATTTTTATCCCATAAAAAAATTTTTATTGAGCCAGGTCTTTAAATACATCAGGGATTTTTATACCAAAGAATTCAAAATTTTTTACCTGCTGCTGATCATGATGATGTTGGGGATATTAATTTACCTCAACTACTGGCATGGATTGGAAAAAATTTGGGTGGAAGGCGGTAAAACAAAGCTCCAAAGGTTCGCGGGCTTTTATTTATTGTATATGATACCTTTTGCGCTGGGCTTTTTAATGCAGCTTTTATTTTACCGGGATTGCCGGTATTACCGCAATGGCTGGTTTTGGGCAATACTTCTGTTAGCGCCGGCTTTTTTCTCCTTTCGCGTAAACTTTGACTTTCATAAATCATGGCTACTGCAGCATTTTGAGGGGCCAGACCAGGGCCTCTATCTTCACAGCATTAACTGGATTACGCGTGTTTTTGTATTGCTGATCCCGGTCTTTATTGTCTGGCTGATAAAAGACAGGAATAAGCATCCCTTTTATGGATCCGGGCCCCTGGGAAATATTAGGCCTTACTTTCTTATGCTACTGGCAATGGTACCACTGATCGCAGCGGCAAGCACACAGCATGATTTTTTACAAGTGTACCCCAAGGCAAAATTAATAAAGGACATTCCCATAAGTGACTGGAAGGACAGCTGGCGTTACCTTTTTTTTGAATTAAGTTATGGGTTTGATTTTGTAAGCATCGAACTTTTCTTCCGCGGATTTTTGATCCTGGCATTGTGGCAAATCTGTGGGCAACATTGCATAATACCTGTCGCCTGCTTCTATTGCGCCATACACTTCGGTAAACCCATGGGCGAAGCAATCAGTAGTTTTTTTGGTGGCATTTTGCTGGGAATAATTTCCTATAATACCTTTAGTATAAGGGGTGGGCTGCTGGTGCATTTAGGTATTGCCTGGATGATGGAAACAGGGGGTTTCCTCGGTGGGTATTTTATTATATAATGCAAGGGGCATCACCCTGATGGGCATTTGGTTGCCTGGTCGGATACAGTTGCTTTTTGGCGGTTAGCTTTATTAGGCGTATATTCAAAACAGCATGAAACAGCTGCCCCGTGTTTTTTTATTCCTTATGATAACATCCATTTTATATGGCTGCCCGTATGATTCACCTTATAACCTGCACGAATCGCCCCTTCAAAATATTGATGAACAATTATTGGGGAAATGGCACGCATTTGTACAAAGGGCACCAGGTAAAAATCCTCCTGCTGAAGAAGAAAAGGTAAAGGTCATTTTTGAAAAAAGAACGGAGATGGATTATGACTTCGTGATCTCTGGTAATATTAACGAGTTAAAGCGCTACCACCTGGTCACGAACGATTCAATCAAAGGCACAGCTTACCTGTCAACCATTGCCGGGAAACAATTTTTAAATGCCTACATCCAGGGCAGGGTTTACATTGCAGAAGTGATAAAAGATACCAGCTCAATATCGATATTGCCACTCGCAGAATATTTTACTTCCAAACTGATAAAGAACAGCAGGGAATTGCGTACTGCCGTTGAATTTCACTATAAAATAAAACCGGTGCCCGGTTACGATCACCTCTTTTTCTTAAAAAAACTTCAAAGAGAAAATTGAAATTTACGCTTTCGGGAAAGCCATCAGCAACAATAGAAACTAACGAACGTCGTTTGTTGAACTGAAGCGGCAAATTTTTCTTCTTGCATTAGAAGTATACTGAAGTATGCTCATAAAAAGATAGCTCATGCCGGTTTTTCTCATGGCAAAGGAAACAGCAGCAAATCCTTTACAATTTTGTAATTTGCTCTTTCATTAAATGATTGCTGCATGTTTAAAAGCAAAATTGCCGGTATAGGCATGTATGTACCCGAAAATATCGTAACCAACGAAGACCTCAGGCAATACATGGAGACATCGGATGAATGGATACAGGAACGTACCGGTATCAAAGAGAGGCGATACGCACACCGTACCGGGGAAACAACCACTACAATGGGAGTGGAAGCAGCTAAGATCGCAATTGAACGGGCAGGCACCACCCCCCAGGAGATAGACTTTATCATTTTTGCAACACTTAGCCCTGATTATTATTTCCCGGGTTGCGGGGTACTCGTGCAAAGGGCCATGAAGATGAAAGAAGTAGGCGCTTTGGATATCCGCAATCAGTGTAGCGGGTTCGTGTATGCGTTATCGGTAGCCGACCAGTTCATTAAAACCGGGATGTACAAAAATATACTGGTGATCGGCAGCGAAAAACATTCGTTTGGATTGGATTTTACAACAAGGGGGCGAAATATCTCTGTAATATTCGGCGATGGTGCCGGAGCAGTAGTGTTACAACCATCAGGAAATGAAGGCCAGGGGATCTTAAGTACCCATTTGCACAGTGACGGGGAAAGTGCAGAGCTTTTGGCGATGTATAACCCCGGCACTCATGCCAATCATTGGGTAAAAGATAAGGTAGCGGATTTTAACGAAGCTGACATCGCAGACATGTTCATGAGTAAAGAAATGATCGATCATGCGCAGAACTTTCCTTTTATGGATGGCCCGGCAGTTTTCAAAAAGGCCATCGTTAAATTTCCGGAAGTTGTGATAGAGGCGCTGGCCAAAAATGATCTTACTATTGCCGACCTTGATATGCTGATCCCTCACCAGGCTAATTTACGTATCAGTCAGTTTATACAACAAAAACTAGGGCTCCGGGATCACCAGGTATTTAATAATATCCAGAAATTCGGTAACACCACCGCGGCCTCCATCCCGATCGCTTTATGCGAAGCTTGGGAGCAGCAAAAAATAAAAGAAGGCGACCTGGTTTGCCTGGCGGCCTTTGGCAGCGGGTACACCTGGGCCAGTGTGCTGATCAAATGGTAGGTTATACTGGAGGTAATTTTTGCGGCAACTCTTTTTTGCTCCATAATATAAACGGGTCCGGCAGTCTTTTATATTAAGGTTATCCTGCAACACATTTCGAGAGCTCCTTTGAAGACTTGTTCCTCAAAACACGCGCAGGCGGGTAGATTTAAGCCATCAGTTCTTTTTCAATGATGATATGAGCCAGCACGGACAATTGCAAAGCTATTGTACACTTATAGCTTTTTTCAATCCAGTCTTAAACTTTATTAGTAATGATTTCGGTTAATGTATACCATTTAAAAAAAATAATTTAATTTAACTTAGCCGCAATTATAATAAATGAGCCGCAAAATTATTTATTTCGTCAACCCCGTTTCGGGAACAAGGGCGAAGGAACCGTTAATAAAAAAAATAACAGAAAAAACCACCAGTCAAAATATCCCCTTTGAAATTTTAACTACTAACCCCGGGGGTAATTATTATTTCCTGAAAGAAAAGATCACCAGGGAAAATATTACGGATATCGTTATCTGCGGGGGTGATGGTACCATAAGCCAGGTAGCCGGCACTTTATTAAATGAAGACGTAAACATCGGCATTATCCCGATGGGCTCCGGTAACGGGCTTGCCCTCGCGGCCAGGATACCTAAACAGATCGATAAAGCCCTCAATATCATCTTTACAGGCAAAGCAACCTACATCGATTCGTTTTTCATTAACACCAATTTCAGTTGTATGCTGTGCGGATTGGGTTTTGACGCACAGGTGGCACATGATTTTTCACGGCAGCAGAAAAGAGGCCTGGTTACCTATATAAAACAGACTGTTATAAATTTCGTTAAAATCCGTTCCTGGAGTTTTGAAATTATAAACAAGGGTAAATCTTTCACTGCCTCCTCTTTTTTTATCAGCATTGCGAACAGTAACCAGTTTGGCAACCGGTTTACAATTGCTCCTAAGGCGAGTCTTAAAGACGGCCTTCTCGACATTGTAGTTGTAAAAAAAATGAATAAATTAAAATTTTTATGGGCAGTGTTTCAACAAGTACTATGGGGCAAATTAAAAGAATTTGATGAAAAGAATTTTAATCAAACAGGTGTGTTTTACTTTCAAACCGACAAACTGATCATTCACAATCATGATGGAGCCCCATTGCATATTGACGGTGATCCGTCCCCTGCTTCCATGAAGTTCGCCATTGAGGTGATTCCCGATGCATTCAAACTGCTGCAACCCCGATAGATTCTTTTAAATATAAATTGGTAACTTACAGTATTACAAGTTTTTTCATCAAAAAGTTAACGAGATATGCGCACGGTTGTAAATATTCTACAAAATAAACCTCCTGTATTTAATTTTATTGATCCCGATGCTAAAGTAATAGAGGCCCTGCAGTTGATGAATTCCGTTAACCTCAGTTACCTGGTGGTAAAGCGCAACGATGAATTTCATGGTATATTTTCTGAGCGTGATTATAGCAGGAATGTAATTTTAAAAGGTTTGCAAAGTAATACGAGTTCGGTAAAAGAAGTGATGAGCACCTCGCTGCCGATCGTGAGCATGCAGGATACCGCCGAAATATGCATGCAACTCTTTAATACCCATAAAACCCGCTACCTGCTTGCTTTTGATCAAACTGTTTTTAAGGGCGTTATCACCATCAACGATATATTAAGGGAAGCGATTGAGAACAAGGAAATGGTTTTTGATAAACTGATCCTGCAGGAGTTTGCGGAGATGCAGGATAAAATCTATTGAGCCGGATATGCTATTGATTGATTAACCGCATAAGATCGCGCAGCACCTTTTGATTATAATTTGTTTTGAAGGATGCGATCACATCCTTTTTTTCTGCAGCTGTCAGGTGAAAGTTCAGGGTTGCTCCTTTTTCCTCCTTCCGGGGAGCATATATAAAAGTAAGGCGATGGAGGGCCGTGCTGCCGGAATCACTTATATAATTGTATTGATCCGACTGGTTATATTCCTGGAAATTATGCCAGTTTTGTTGTAGAATGGTCGCGGGCTTTATTAAAATATCTGTAATGGAACCTGTCTCCAGCGGGTGTTTCTGCCAATGGTCGTTTTCCCTGTCTTTAATTTGAAGTATAATTACCCCGCTTGTATTAGCGCTTATCCATTCCCGGAAATTGTCAACAAAACGCAAGGTGGTTTCCTGCCCAAAATTATCCCGTACGCCTGCGTCCATCACATCCACAACAGGATGGGTAGGCAGCCAGACATTGGGCAAAATATAAGGAAAAGTGGCATTCATGCGCAAGGCAGTCAGCAGGCGTATATCGCCGGGTTGTTGCCGGGCAAACAAAGCCCCAAAATCTACCGCATCAGGCGTATAACCGGTATCTGCAGAAAATGCCAGCGGCTTCATCATAAAACTAAGCGGTTGTGTTCCGATCATCATTTTACGGCCGTCGAGCGTTATCACCGAGTTAAAGATCATCATCGGGATAATGGCTGCTTTTTCATCTTTCTGATAATCTTTCAATTGTTTGCTTAAGATACCGCCCGAATTTTCATTCAGCTTTTCTTCAAAAGCATAACCCCTGTCTTTCACATAATGATGGGGTCCGATAGAAAATTTTTGAGCAGGCGCGAAAATATCCCGGCTTACCATGGAAGAGAATATGGGGTTCAACAGGTCCTGCGTGATATTATCGATATAGGCGGTATCATGAAGATTGATGGAATGGCCCGCATTCCGTTTTGCATATAATTCCCTGAAGTAAGTTGCGGACAGCATACCACCACTTGATCCACTGATGAGAAATGTTTGCTTCATCAACCTGCCACCGGTAATGCTGTCGAGTTGTTGTAATGTATTCATTACGAAAGTAGCACTTCGTAACCCTCCCCCGCTTACATTGATAAAAATAATGAAGGGCTTATCTGAAACCTGCTTTCTTTTCCAGTTATCCAATATGGTTACCATATTGGCCTTATCCCTGGAGATGGGTCCGGGCGCACACAAGGCCTGCAATGATTGTTTATTATATGCAGGCCGTTCCTTTCTGTTATCGTAATTAAGCCCATAGGCCTTATTGCGCGGATCAATGATTTCCTTTTGATACAAGACATTTAAAATGATCACCATTCCGATTAAAAATAATACACTCCAGCTCTCCAAAAAATAAGTAAGGGCCCCGATCACCGCTACGAGGATAGCTAAAAAAATAAGGATACTGGCAGCAGCCGGTGCCTGGAAAAATTTAACATCTAAGAAAAATCCCCCGGTGATCAAAAAGATAAATGACAGTAAGATACCCGCCATACCGGCAAAATGATGGCGCTTAAAGATGGTATCTAGAAACTCCTGGCTATAATGCGTAACAGGCCGTACTTTTTTAAACCTTAATCGGCCCGTAACAAAGTAACTTACTTTCATGCCAAAGCCATCTGCCTGGGAAGTTCCCGATGGGCCGAATGCTTTTTTAAAATGTTCAGGCCTTGCAATAACCGGAACGATTGTGCGTAGTATTGTTCTGTCGGCCCCAAAAAAGAAAGCGAAGGAAAACGCGATCAATAAAATCAATCCCCCCAAAAAACCGCCGATCATTATACCCTGCTCGGGAATGGTAAGCAATTCCTGATAATAATTATATTGTACCGATTTTGAGAGGTAAAAAAACAAGAATAGCAAGGGCAATACTGAATTATTCATGCAATATTTCAAAAAAGGCTTTGATGTGGTGGCCAAAAACTTAAAGCGCTTGGTATGTAAAATAAAGGTGGTGATATTCCAGCTCATAAAAAATACCCCCATGGCAATGCCTACCAACGAAGCGCTTACAGCACCCACGTGGCCCATGTATTCGGGTACAAAGAATAAAGAATCCGCCCCAAAGGATTTCATGAAGTTGCTATTAACAACACTGGTAAGAATACCCCAGATTATAAGTAGTATCTGGTACTTACGAAAATGCAATATCAGCAGCTGTACAGGAAAGGAATAAAAAATACTTTTAATTATAAGCCGCATTCAATCGTTTTTGCTTGATATACAACGTCAAAAACAGGTTTTTAATATGTGAAATTATTTATAAACCTGATTTAGCAGGCACCACATAGGAGGCCTGCGTAATTAAAGATGTCGCTTTTTAAAAGAGCGATAAATTTTCCAATGCAGTTTCTTAATTTCGCCGGACAGTTCAAAAAGCCCAGCGCCGGGGTTCATTCAAAAAAATATGGTGTACCGTCGATCAATACAGGGGTAACGTTGGCGGCAACCGGGGTTTACTACAAATAATAAACACACTACACACATAACCAACAACAGGCAACAACTGGTGAAACACCCCGACCAGGCAAGTTGGACTGGGTACGTGGCGTTTACTACGGTCAATATGCCCAGGATCACCTGCAGGCTTACGAGCAGTATCAATGAAAATCGTAAACGCAGAAATAACCTGTTTTTATAACAGCCCCGGCCGTCCACCACCAGATAAATATCAAGTATAATAGTATGAAGAAGCCTGATGAATGAAATGAATGGTGAGCGGGTTATATATTTCGGAATGCCAGTTCCTTCATACCCGTTGGTATCATTTTACCATTGATATCGGGCCAGGTTGGTGCAACGATGGCTGTTCTCAATCCAGCCATAAAAGCTCCATAAACCAATTGGAGAAATAGCACGATCAATATCGCGAGCAATAATTTTTGTAAGGGGCGGTGTACCAACAGCTGGTCCCGCAAAATTAAAAAGCTGAGGGCAAACCATAATGTGTAAGACAATAATACCATGGCGGCAATAAAATGAGATGCCAGTTCTACATGGCCTACAAAATATTTTTCAGGTAGCAGCCCGCTTTTAACCATCAGCCAGCCGATTGCTCCCTGGAGCGCACCGAGGGTAAAAAGGATGACCATGGGCAGGATCATTTCCCTGCTGAACCTTTTTTTTACTATAAAATAGATAAATCCAACCAGGAAGACAATCCCCATGAGCCTCGCCCAAAAACGATGAAGCCATTCCCAGAAAAAAATAAACTTGAAGTCAGATAAGGTAAAATCCTGGTGTACGTATTTAAACTGGTCGGTTCCCTTATACTTATCAAATTCTGCCTGCCAGGCAATATCATTAAGTGGTGGCAACGCACCCGTTATGGGTTTCCACTCTGTAATAGAAAGGCCTGATTCTGTCAGCCTGGTAATTCCCCCAAGGAGCACCTGGATAATGATCATCCCTACACCAACCATCAACCAAATGGCAATTCCACGTGTGGATATGCTGGCCCTTCCATTATCTTGTAATGTGTTATTCATTGCGTCCGCAAAGTTAGTTCAGCAATGGTTTGTTTTCCACAATCAATGGACTTTTTATTGAATTCGCGATATTTGTCGCAGATGCTGTTACCTTGTTTTCAAAATATTTTAATAGAAGCCGGTCTTGATGAAGCCGGCAGGGGTTGCTTCGCTGGTCCGGTCTACGCCGCTGCTGTGATTTTGCCAGCAGGTTTTAATCATCCCCTATTAAATGATAGTAAACAATTATGTGAAGAAACAAGGGATTTGCTCAGGCCCATTATTGAGAAAGAGTGTATCGCCTTTGCAGTTGCAGCAGTAGATAATGATGAAATAGACCTGATCAATATTTTACAGGCCTCCTTTAAGGCCATGCATCTTTCGTTAGATAAATTACCGGTAAAACCCGATCTGCTGCTGGTTGACGGCAATCGCTTTAAACCTTACAGCAGTATTCCGCATGAATGTATCATACAGGGCGATGGTAAATATGCTTCAATAGCAGCCGCAAGTATTTTAGCGAAAACCCACCGCGACGAATACATGCAACAATTGCACCTTGAGTTTCCACACTACGGCTGGAACACAAATAAGGCCTACGGAACCGGATTCCACCGTAAGGCAATCGAAGCCCACGGCCTATGCAAATACCATCGCAAAAGTTTTAATATTTATTCCAGCCACTTAGAAATACTCAGCCAGTAATTTTAACCCCCTTCAACGTTTAAGTAACTTCTGATCACTTCCTTTCAGCGGATGCCGCTGTTACATTGACCCTAATATTTCGCTAATGGCAACAACAAGTACCCATTGCAATTTCTGACAAAGATTTTGTACAGATTAAACTTCCTTGCCCTTACCGGGTCTGTATATAGGTAACCGGTTGTTATTTATTTACTAAAACATTTAAAATTAAAATCATGAAATCAAAATTAATGTTGGCTGTTGTCATCCTATTAAGCGTTTTAAATATAAATGCATCAGCACAAAACAACCGCGGCTTACGAGACGAAAATCAGCGGATACGCCATGGCGTTAGAAACGGGGAATTGAATGCCAGGGAAACATACACGTTGAGCAGGCAAAAACAGCATTTGCGCATGGAAGCTATGCGCTATAAGAAAAACGATGGCCATATCAGCCGACGTGAAAGAGCCGAGCTTCGCAGGGATAACAAGAGGCTCAGCCGGAATATTTACCGTCAGAAACACGACAGGCAAAGAAGATTTTAATCGAATTCAACTAAATAAATTACAGACTTAGCAGGATCGTAAAGGTGAAATAGTACACAAATAAAAGGTGCTGGCTTTAGCTGGCGCTTTTTTTAATTTATATAATACTTTGTTACAGGTAGTTTTAGTAGAATTTAAAAAGCTTCTTCGATTAGTTCTTTATTGCAAACTATTCCTGCAAAAGACCCTGTGGATACTGACATTGAAACTGCCCGCCCGAATGTTGCATTGTCGCCGCATGCAAAAACACCGGCAACGGTTGTTTTTTGAAATTGATCAACCTTTATCAAACCCTCCGCAGTTATTTCACAACCCAGTTCTTTTGGTAAATCACTGTGCTGAACAAATAGAGGCCGAGCATAGATTGCCTTTACCTGCACTTTTATACCATCCTGTAAAATTATGTGTTGCACCATCCCATCCTGGTGGCCTATGCCTGTGATAGCTGTTTCAATGATTTTGATACGGTGCTGTTTGAGCTTGTGCGCTTGTTCATTTGTCAACATTGATTTTCCATTCGTAAAAAGGACTAATTCTTTTGACCAGTGCCGGATCATTTTGGTTAACTCAAAACCAAAATTGCCATTCCCGATCAGTCCCGTGTACTCATTTTTCATTTCATAGCCATGGCAGTAAGGGCAGTGCAAAATAGAAATTCCCCAACAATCGGCGTAACCGTTGATATCCGGCATGATATCTTTCAGGCCGGTCGCAAAGATTATTTTTTTACAGGAAAGTGATTCTCCTGAAGCCAGTTTGAGCTCAAAGCCATCGCTGGTTCTAACAGCCCCTGCCACTAACCCATTATGGAACTCAATGGTGGGATATGCCAACACTTGATCTTTAGCAATTTTGAGAATTTCACCGGGAGCCTGTCCATCATGAGTGATGAAATTATGCGAATGAGGCGATTTACTATTACAGGGTTTGCCGCTATCAATTATTAATACCTGTCTTAGGGAGCGACCTAAACTCATTGCTGCTGAAAGCCCTGCATAACTACCCCCGATTATAATTGCATCGTAAATTTTATTTTGAGTCATTTTTTGTCATTTTAGTGATTAGCATTCTTCCGGCCGGGCAGGCAGGCAGGCAATGTTTCCAATTTCCCTTAATTGATGCCTTGAAGGATTATCAAAATTAGGCAATTATTTAATATTATGCAACTATGTTGCATAATATAATTACCAAAATTATCGCCAGATTGGGATCCTCTCCTCTTAAATCGGTACTATCTTCCAAATCTCAATTTTGGCTTTAAACAATTACTTGCTAGCCCTTAAGATGGGTACAAGTGTAAGCCCCGGGGATTCGAACTTAATTTCAGCGAGGGATTTGGGGGTTCGAAACAGCATATCGCGGTATCGCCCCGAAAACTTGCTGAAACATGCCAGCTACGATGTTTTAGCAGTAACAACCACACACTATCGCACTGTATTCCGGAGACTTTTTATTTGATGGAATAATCACTTTAGGGTATTGCATTTATCATTTTAATTTACCAATTTTACCGCCTTGATGAGCACGAAGAATCGTCATACCTGAAAATAGTTGTCCGGCTCTCCTTTGTTTTGGCCGATCAGTAATTTTTATGTAAGTAAACTGTGTCTTTCCGTTTTATACTTTGATCATACACTTTTTTTAATACTCATACAGTATATTTTTCTCAATTAGGTAACTGACCCGTAGCGCTGGCCTCACAATTTAACTTCATCCATCATTCATACAGATAAATTTTGTAAAAACCGTTTTATGAAAAAATTATACACATTAATACCTGGATCTTTTTGTTTTGAGTCAACAAATTTGTTTCGATCCCTTATTGTAAAAAGAACAATTTCCTTTAAAAAGTTTCTGGCCTTTTTATTTTCTCTTGCGCTGTTAACTGGGAGCTATACACTGTACGCCGATGTTACCCTTACCACTTCGCCTGTACCTGCGGCAAATTTAAACCAGGGCACCAATAACAATATTGTGTACATAGCACAAATGTCTGTTACTACACCAGCAGTAACCGTCAATAATATCCAATTCACTTTGGGTGGTACACACGATGCAAATGACCTGGAAACAGTATTGGTTTATTTCAATGGGGCCTCCGCGGTATTTCCAGGCAGTACTTTCATAGGATCCGCCGTGGCAACTTTTGTAGCACCGCATACGTACAGCATTACCATCTCAAGGCC
>JBBJMD010000134.1:0-11070 GCA_037719925.1 Ferruginibacter sp. | reverse complement strand
TGAAGGTTTGCCGCCCTGCATTTGGCTGAAATTGAAGTTTACTTAATGCCGCGTTATTGACCCATAGCTCCCTCCATTTTGCATGTTGAATGTACATTTCTGCCAAAGAAATTGTTTTTCCGTTTACCACGGCGGGCTTTAGTAAAGTTTGCTCTACCATCGTTCTCGACTTAAACAATTCGATCAGGTTGGCACCGGAAAACATGCCTCCCCCGCTTTCGCCGATATCAAAACCAAACTGGCTAACAAGGCCCAATGCGCCGCTTAAGCCGTCTTGTTGGTCATCTTCCAGTGCAAACGACAAATAAGCTGTATAAACGGGCTTCTTTATAAAAGAATAACTTAATCCTAAAAGAGCTCCTGCTATTGCAAACAAAAAAATGATCCTCCATTTGGAAAGCAGGTACGAATATCCTTCCCTCATTTTAACAAGTAATTCTTTTAAGGAGATCTGTTCGCCGGGAATTTGTTTGTTCATTTAGCCAAGAGTTTTCGCTGATAGTACATCCGGTATAATTTGCGGCTGGACCTTTGAACTGAAAATAATTAATTGTCCGTTGCTGCCTGTATTGTATAGATCACGGGATTAAAATAATTGCTGTATCCTTTTGAAAATTTATACAGGCATTATCTAAGGACGGCAATTACCACACCTGTCATTCCCACCAATACGCTGGCGATACTTACAATTTCCCCAATACTAATTTTCCTGGTGTCAGGCCTTTCGGGAATCACGATTTGCGACCCAGCCGTTACTTTCGGGTAAAATTTAAAAAATAGAAAGGAACTGGTAACTGCTGCCTTACCATTGGGATAAATGACATAAGCTTTTCTTTTCCATGCCTTGCTATCAATGCCTCCAACGGCGTTGAGGTAGTAATTAAAGCCTTTCCCCTTTATATAAGGTATCTCGGAAGTTAATAATACATTTCCCAATACCTTTACACTTTCATTGCGAATGGCAACTTCTATTTCATCCCCCGGAAACAGGGTTATATTCGTAAAATCATTGGGATCTTCAATTATCTTATTCCATTCTACGGGAATAGTCGCGTACTTTAAATCTTCCTTTAATTTTTTACTCAGTTTGTTTTGAACGCTGTCATTTTTACCCAAATTCAAATTCACATTTTCCAGGTCCTCTATCTGCCTGGCTTGAATGGGGCGTTTTATTTTTACTCCATTAACATTAGCGACGGAGGTTAAGCCGCCTGCCCTTTTGATGATATCATATACTTTTTCAGTTTTTTTCGCCAGTACATATATTCCAGGGTACGATACAGCACCAGTGATCGATATGATCTGCGGCTTTTCATAAACCGCCATTTTACGAATATTGATAACGTCAAATGGCTGTAACTCAAAATTGCTTACCTGTTCATTGTTTGCTGCATTGATTTCCAGGTTGAATAACTGTATTTTGCTGGGATTGCCTTCGTCGATCGCCTCAGATTTTATCATCCTGGCAACTTCCACTCTTTTAGATGCCGAACCAATTAACCCCCCAGCCTCTATCAGGAGGTCATTCAGGGAAAAGTTATCACGATATTCATAGTCGCCTGATTTCCTTATCTCACCGTTAATTGTTACATTATACAATTCCTTAAAATCCAATATGGAAAACACTTTAACCTGGTCTTCCCTTTTAAGTATGATATCGGCTTGCGGATCGCCGGCGATTGCTTTTTCCAGGTTTACGTTCACTACTTCGCTGGTCAGATCAGGCTTAAGCCTTATGATAGTAGCACGTTTGCTATACGCATCTTCTTTCAGGCCATCGGCCTGTGCAACAAGGTTTGAAATACGCATGCCTTCATAAAAAGAATAAGTGGCCGGCCTGAATACGGCGCCTTCTATCTTTACCCGGTTCTCATACCTGTCTAAAATTTCAGCAACCGTAAAAACATCCCCGGAAAGTGGCAGGTAAGTGTCGAATTCTGTTGCCTTAATGTCTTTTACTTTAAATTCCTTAGGAGTTTTTTGGATAACATTTACCGAAGCTGAATAGGCAGATTCACTAAACCCGGAGGCGAACGATAATAAATCATTGAAGGTTTCCCCTTTTTTCATTTCAAAAATACCCGGCCGCTTAACATTTCCCTCGATCTTAACGCGCTGGATATAGGAAGGTATCCTGATGACGTCATTGTCTTTCAACCCAACGTTATCCGATTGATTTCCATTGACCAGGAATTTATAAATATCCACATGGGTAAATACCTTGTTATTTCTTATTAATTCTATATTTCTATAAGTGCCATTGGTGCCGGGCCCGCCACCTAAAAATAGGGCGTTATAAACAGTGGCCAGGGATGAAATGGAATAATTTCCCGGCTGTTTACTTCCTATAATCGTAACCCGGATAGTCCGAATCCCTTTCAGGCTCACGCTCACCTGTGATTGCCCGGACCTGACGGAACTATAAATTTTCGCAAAAGCTGCCGTTATTTTTTCAGTAGCGGCTTCAATGGTCATTCCGGCTACCGGTATCTGGCCTACATACTGAATATTTACTTTCCCTTCCACCGTTACCGGGATACTGGCGTTAAATTCCTGGACACCAAAAACGCTTACTTGTAAATTATCACCGGGCCCAAGAATATAATTGACAGGCGTAGCAATTTGCAGGTTGGGTTCAAAATTCAGGGTAGGATTATCAAAGAGCTCTGATCCAAAAACGAGCATGTTGGCAGAATCTTTTACTTTTTTATTAATGATATCTTCCTGGGTTCTGCCTTGGCCGGCAATTTTGGTTTGACTCGTGTCATAATTATTCGGAGTTTCTATGCGCGCTTTCAGTTTGGCGAATTCCGTAGTACTCATTCCTTTGGACAATATCAGTGGCTCAGCCTGCTCAATCGTCAGGTTATTTGTCCGCAACTGCAACTTTATGTTGGAAATATCCGTCTCCGATAACTGGTCTACTTTTACCCGGCTTAAATCATTGGTTGATAATAAATTTTGCGCTCGTAAAGCATCCGGAATACTAATGAAAAAAAACAGTATAACAATAGGGAGTAGTTTTCTCATATTTAGATTATCATTATTATTATTAGGGCTTTAAAGAAACGGCCATAAATGTAATATTTCTTAATGTAGCCCCTGCAAAATTTGCTTTTGAAAGGCCCAACGGGAAGCCCAAAATTGACATAGCAATGATTCCTGAATTTCGCAAATTTATACTAAATATAGCAGTTGTTGGGTAAAAGTATAGATTTGAGTTAATTCTTATGAGAGGCAAAATTTTATAGAAACACGCTGCATAAAGCCGGCTTGAATAATTCATCAAAAAGTTGATTGTAAAAGATACAAACACTGTAAACCCTTTGGCCCTTGTTAAAACCCGGGGTAAATGAACCCTATACATTAGTCTCACTTTAAAGTGATGCTTATTACCTTAATTTTGCGGGCATACTTTTTTGCGAAACCCCGCAACGAACTAAAATCTTTTTATGCCGCAACAAAAATTTGTTGAGATTATACAGTCCGATTGGCTTGAAGAGATATTGGCAGACCCGATTTCAAAAACTACATTGAAACGAATTAAGGATGGCTATTCCTCTGAAAACGGCTTTGGGTACAGCATTAAGGATAAAGTGCCTGATTTCCGGATCAAGCTCAATCAATTTGAAAATGAATGGCAAAAGGGGCAGGACGCTTTCGAACCCTGGTTGATTAAATACCTTGATAATGCTGAAAGCGACCCGATGTATTATATTAATGAGCAAAAAAGAGATGCACCCATGTATCAGAAACTGCCACTTGAGGGTAGGGTATTAGATGTTGGCGGGCAACTGGGGAACATCAGAAAGTATATGACGGATGACCAGCCCTTTTGCTCAGTAGATCCATTTATTCATGTGTACAAAGTAGCAGCAGGAAGAACCAACCTGTTTAAGCATTATCCCCTGCATCTTCCCTTAAATTTCCTGGCAGGTTTCGCAGAATTTCTGCCTTTTAAAGCATCCGTGTTCGATACTATTAATATGAGAAGTTGTATAGATCATTTTTTTAACCCACAGCTTTCCCTGCTGGAAGCTAACAGGGTATTGAGGGGAAACGGGAAATTATTAATAGGGATGACTGTAAAAGTAAGTACCATAAAAAATACGTTGAAGGAAACGACTAGGAGCGTTTTGGGAATATTTACCAGTCGTTTTGATGATAATCATATCTGGCACCCGACGAGGAATGAAATGGTAACCTTATGCGGGCAATGCGGGTTTAAATTTGAAGATGAGATCTGGCAAAGTGAAAATGTATGGTACGGGGCTTTTAGGAAAAATACGGGGGAACTGGTTAACATCACCTGAGTTTTACCAGCACAGATATTTATGCTTGTATAAATAAAAGTATCATTATTGTGCGGTAAAAATCTGTAAAAATGCTTTTACATTAAGGTATAGAAAATTCCGGAACAATTGCCCGTTATTCATGTGTAAGCCCGAAGATACATTAATCAACCTGCTTACCTTATTTTGAGCTGCCGGCTATTATTTAATTGGATCCAACGCTACCATCATTTTTAGACTCATGGGAATTGCCTATTTTATTTTTGTTGTTTACGTGTTGTTATGCATATGGCAGATCCCCAAATCCTCTTTCCTCAAAAATTCGGGCCTCACAGAAAAGGAGGCCCGCATTTTACTTGTTTTTAAAATGCTGGCTGGTCTTGTATGCGCTTTTTATTTCCAACAAAGCGGAACCAATGCCGATTACCTGGAATATAATACGGAGGGTAAACTGCAGCATGAATTACTGATTTCGAACTAAGCGTTTTTTCTGATTTTACTACCGACCTCCATACTTATGGCCCTGGCGGCTTATTCGAATCGGGAAACAGTTTTTGGGCTTATTTGAGGTTCAGTTTGTTATTCAAACTACTGGCAGTATTTAATCTTGCAACGGGCGGCAACTTTTATTTTAATACGGTCATTTTTTGTTCACTGGTTTTTTTCGGGCATGTCGCCTTTTACAGGATTTACAGTGACATTTATAAAGGCCACAAATTAAAATTACTATTGGTTTGCTTTTTTCTTCCATCCCTCGTATTGTATACTTCCTGTACCCATAAAGACGGGCTGACTTTCCTGGGAATAGGTATAGCCGGTTTTAGTTTTTACACCTTTTTAGCAGGGTCCAAACCGGTCAACTACAAACATCTTTTATTTTTTTTACTGGGGATGGCGATTGTTTTTTTATTAAGGAATTATGTTTTGATCGCATTGGTGCCGGCGATGGCTATCGCAGTGCTGGCTAAAATGTTTCCCCTGAAAAAAAATGTTGTTTTTGTTGTAGGCTATGCCATTTTTTTCCTGCTATTTTTTCTCTCGGGTTACACGGATTCGTTTGTAAACATGCCAGCGGCAGTAGTTAAACGGAAGGCAGATTTTGTTTTATTGGGTGAGGCAAGCACCAATATTGCCATGAATGAGTTATATCCCACGATAAAAAGTTTCGCCCGGAACGCACCCCAGGCTGTCAATCATTTTTTGTTCAGGCCCTACCTGTGGGAATTTTCAAGACCTGCTGTTCTTTTAACAGCGATTGAATTATTTTTTTACCAGGTAATCATTGTTACATTTATTTTTTTCAGAAAAAAAAATGGGAACAGTGCTAATAACTTTAACCTCTTTGGGTATGCTCTTTTTTTAAATATGATGCTGATAATCGGCTACACCATACCGAATATCGGCGCTATTGTAAGGTATAGAAGCATTTTCTGGATATTTATATTATGCCCCCTGGTTTGTAATACTTACTGGAAAAGGTTGTGGCATTTGCGAAAAAACTCCCCTGGCAACCAAGGCTTGTAAATGTATTATCATAAGTCCCGGCTTAAACATTCTGCATTATCCGTTCCGTTAGACTCCTTTAATATTGCTCAATCGGTTTGCATTTTCGCGTTCTCCGTTACCTTTGCCGCCATGCATTACGCTTCAATAGAAAATATCAGTAAGTCCTTCGGGATAAGGACCCTTTTTAAAAATATAACGCTAAATGTGGAGGAGGGCGATAAAATTGCCCTCGTGGCCCGCAATGGTAGCGGGAAAAGCACACTCTTAAAGATAATTACCGGGCTGGATACTCCTGATGAGGGCACCGTATGGGTACACAAGGATATTAAAGTGGTGATGTTACAACAGGATAATGACTTTGACGGAAATAAAAGCATCTGGGATAATGTACTTAGATTGGACAACCCGGTAGTAAAAGTTGTTAAAGAATACGAAGTATTTTTAGAGGATGGCCAGGAAGATATTGATAAACTGGGCGAGCTGATGGGGCGCCTTGACGACCTCAATGCCTGGAGTTTTGAAAGCGACCTGAAGCAGATCCTGGGTAAATTGAACCTGCACCACCTCAATGAAAAAGTAGGCAATCTGAGCGGCGGGCAAAAGAAAAGAGTAGCGTTGGCGCAGGCATTGATAGAAGCTGATCTGCACCAGGGCCGTTGCCTGCTGATCCTGGATGAACCTACCAACCACCTGGATGTAGAGATGATCGAATGGCTGGAAGATTACCTTGCTGCAGCGAAAGTGACCCTGCTGCTGGTTACGCATGACCGTTATTTTTTAGATACGGTATGCAATGAAATAATTGAGATAGACGAGGAGAAGGTATATGTTTATAAAGGGGATTATGATAATTTCCTCGAACAAAAAGCATGCGGCTTGAGGTGCAGCAAAGCGAGTTCCAGAAAGACAAGAATATTTTCAGGAAAGAGCTTGAATGGATGCGGAAAAACAACCCAAGGCACGCACCACAAAAAGCAAGAGCAGGCAGGATGCGTTTACAGAAGTGGAAGACCGTGTGAAACAAAAGAAAGATGTGGAAGAAGTAAGCCTGCAGGTAAAGATGACGCGCCTGGGAGGTAAGATCCTGGAATTTATAAAAGTCCATAAAAGTTATGGTGACCTGCAGATCATGAAGGGTTTTGATTACACGTTCAAACGGGGCGAGCGCATCGGGGTGGTGGGTAAAAACGGCGTTGGTAAATCTACTTTTTTAAAGATCGCGCTGCAATTGGAAAAGCCGGACAGCGGTAAGATCAACCATGGGGATACGGTCGTATTCGGAAATTTTAGCCAGGACGGATTAATTTATAAAGAAGATAAAAGGGCTATTGAGTATGTAAAATCCATGGCAGAATTTTTTCCCCTGAATGACGGCACCAAGATCAGTGCAAGCCAGTTTATGGAGAAATTCGGTTTTTCGGCGGAGCAACAATTTACGCCACTGAGTAAATTAAGCGGTGGCGAAAAGCGGAGGCTGCACCTGATGAGTGTACTGTTTTTAAATCCGAATTTCCTTGTATTAGATGAGCCCACCAATGACCTTGACCTGCAAACACTTCGCACGCTGGAAGAATTCCTGATGGAATACCCGGGCTGTATCATCATTGTAAGTCATGACCGTTATTTTATGGACCGGCTGGTAGATCACCTTTTTGCCTTTGAGGGCAATGGGATAATAAGGGACTATCCCGGAAACTATACCCAATACAGGGAGGCGGTTGCAACGGGCAAACTGAACGACGACAGGCAAATAATGAAACAGGAAGCCAGGATCGCTGAGCCCGCTGTTGCTACCAATACCAACAGCCAGAAATTGTCTTTTAAAGAAAAACGGGAACTGGAATTACTCGAAAAAGAAATGCCCGGATTGCAAAAGGAGAAGGCTGATCTGGAAGTAAAAATGAATGAAGGCAACCCCGGATTTGATGAATTACAAAAGGCCGCGGAGCGCATCGGCGTTATCGTACAATTATTGGATGCAAAGGAAATGCGCTGGCTGGAATTAAGTGAAAAGATATAAAGTGATACTGCCACGATTGCGAAAATAAACACAAAAATATATGCTGAAGAATATTGTTTTTCGACTAAATGCTTAAAATTTTGACCTGCTTGTTTGACCACCCCCGACACTCTGCACGAGAAGGTCAAGAACCCTTAATTGTAAAAGCTTTTGCAAACCCGGTTATTTTATACCGGGCATTATTGATGAACATATTAAAACCAGACGATAAAATCTTCTATTCCACCAATTGATGTTGTAAGAAATTATCAAAATTATTCGTGCATTCGTGGCCAGTAATCTTTCTTATTTTTAATTTTTGTTCATGAACCAACGCTTTTATTCCCTCGATGTATTTCGTGGCGCTACTGTGGCATTAATGATATTGGTAAATAATCCGGGCAGCTGGAGCGATATTTACCCTCCCCTTCAACACGCTGCCTGGCACGGCGTTACCCCAACTGATCTTGTCTTCCCCTTTTTTCTGTTTGCTGTCGGCAATGCCATGGCTTTTGTATTGCCCAGGCTGGAAGCCGCTGGTGAGGGAGTTTTTTGGAAAAAGATCGGCCGTCGCACCTTGCTCATCATTTTAATCGGCATATTATTGAATTGGTTTCCATTTATTAAATGGGAGAACGGGCACCTGGCCGCCAAACCCTGGGCCTTTGTTACCGCTGCCGGAAATATTGGCGGTGTCCGCATTTTTGGTGTACTCCAGCGAATTGCGCTTTGCTACTTTTTTGCTTCCGTTATTGCCCATTACTGTAAACAGCAGGGTGCATTTATTGTGAGTTCCTTTTTATTACTGTCCTATTGGTTTGTATGCGTAGCCGCAAACCCCCCTGACCCCTTTAGCCTTGCAGGATGGTTTGGGACAACAACGGACCTGGCGCTTGCAGGGGAAGCGCATATTTATAAGGGAGAGGGAGTATCGTTTGACCCGGAAGGGCTGATGAGCATACCGGGTGCTATTGTGCAGGTGATCTTCGGGTGGCTCGGCGGGAGTTATATAGTACAAAAAGGAAAAACACCGGAAATGTTGAACGGGCTTTTTATAGCGGCTTGTGCATTGATGTTCACCGGTTATTGCTGGGATATGGTCTTTCCCATCAATAAGAAAATATGGACCAGCAGTTATACCGTATACACAACGGGGTTAGCCCTACTTATCCTGGCAGTGATGATTTATGCTATTGAATTTAAAAATATGAAAGGTATGTGGAGCCGCTTCTTTGATGTAGTTGGAAAAAATGCGGTGTTTATTTTTGTATTGAGCGGCGCTTTACCCAGGCTGTTGTCCCTGGTAAGAATACCCGGTGGTACCCTTGAAGATGGTAAGCAGCAATATCTTTCTCCTTTTAGTTGGTTTTATGAGCATGTTTGCAAACCGGCCCTTCCATCACAGCCGGCAGCAGGTTCGCTGATTTATGCACTTTGTTTTATTACCTTAATGTGGTTTTTTGCGTGGCTGCTTGATAAGAAGAAAATCTACATCAGGGTGTAACGGTGATTTCATTGGTACGGTCCCATATTTCTACATTGTAAGCTTCCGGGGTAATGTTAAAACGCTGCTGGTATGCCTTGCCGGCCTGCGAAATAAAAAGATCAATTCGATCCTCGGCCATTATATTAATAGTGCAACCCCCAAAGCCGCCCCCCATCAGTCTAGACCCGATCACAGCAGGATAATTTTTTGCCTGCCCCACCAAAAAATCCAGTTCCTCACAACTTACCTCGTACAATTTACTCAACCCTTCATGGGTGGCAAACATCAGCTTGCCGAAGCCAATGAGGTCATTTAATTGTAATAATGCCGCAGCCTTCCGGGTACGACTGATTTCTTCAACAACGTACCGGCAACAGTTATATACTTTTTCCTCCATCCTGCCTTTACCTGCTTTCAATTCTTCTACACTATTGATATCCCTGAATGACTGTATATGCAGCAGCTCTTTTAAAATCGACAACCCTTTTTCGCAACGTTGCCTGCGGATATTGTATTCGCCGGAAGCCAGGGAATGATGCACTTTTGAGTTGATCAAAACTATCTTATACCCACTTAACAGTAATGGGAAATACTCATGTTCAATATTCCTGCAATCCAACAAGATCACGCTGCCTTTCTTACCCATCATATTGGCAAACTGGTCCATGATGCCACACTGGACATTAGGGAAGTTATGTTCGGCACGCTGACACAATAGTGCCAGTTCTTTCCGGCCCAGGCCCAGGCTAAAGATTTCATTCAAGCCAAAGGCCAACCCGCCTTCTACTGCTGCTGACGAACTCATTCCTGAACCTATGGGAATATCACCGCCAAATACACAATCAAACCCGCCTATTTTCTTTCCCAGGATTAAGAATTCATTAATAACGCTCAGGACATAATTTTTCCAGCCTTCGTTTCTTTTTATCTCGTGGCTGTTTGTGGAGAAATGTTCTTTGTAATCAACCGAGTAAAAATTGATCTTCTCCGTATTGTTTTTGCAAATTGCATAATACACGCCTTTATCAATTGCTGCCGGCAAAACAAACCCATCATTATAATCAAGGTGTTCACCAATAAGATTAATACGACCCGGTGAAAAAAATAACCTGGGCCGGCCGGGAAAATTCTCGTTAAAACTTTTTAAAACAGATCTGGCAATTGTATTCATCAGGTTAAATTAGCGGGGTAATTTTATAAGTAGTGGTAAAAATAATATTTTCTCCCGGCTGTAGTATGATTAAATCCATTTTATTATTGAATGCATCGGGCGGGGCACTTAGGTTTTCAATAGCGATACTATTACGGTGAAGCGGTGTATATATTTGCAGGTAAGGGTAGTGTTTTCCCGGCCGGACCTCTATTTGTAATTTTTTACCTGCATCCCTTAATACGCAGAGTGGCTGGCACTCAGCAAAATTTAAGGTAAAACAATTATCAATAATGGCACTGCCTATTTTTTTTAATGAGCCAAACTCCTGGTAAGGAACCACGTTACCCGTCGGTATAAGCGATTCATCAAAAACAACCATCTCTTTGGATTGAAACTCCAGTTGAAGGTCATCAATTTTTCCTCCGAATGTAAAATACGGATGCCAGCCATCCTGTACAGGTATTAGCCCCTCGTCTGTATTAATAATGTTAGTTGCAATGGTGAGCTCATTACCCGTTTTTAAATGATAGCTTATTTTGCAATTATAATGAAAAGGATAACCCCTCTCAATACCGCGATATTCATAATTTAATTCAATACCGGCGCCTGATTCGTTTGCATATTGATCCCCGAC
>JBBJMD010000133.1:0-11080 GCA_037719925.1 Ferruginibacter sp. | reverse complement strand
AACGGGTTAAGTGCATCTTTTAAATTTTCTTATGAGTGAAATGCGGATATTAATTGTAGAAGATGAACCGGTGATCGCCGAGAACATCGCCTTATACCTTAACAACAACGATTTTAAGGTTACTGGCATCGCCTATGATACCGAGGATGCCAGGAAGCAATTACAAGATAATACACCAGACGCGGTATTACTGGATATAAATCTTGATAATGAAGAAGACGGTATAGAACTCGCAAAATTCATCAATAAAAAATACAATCTTCCTTTGTTATTCCTGACATCTTATTCTGACAGGGAAACATTGGAAAGGGCAAAGGCGGTAGAGTCGTGGGGGTATGTTGTAAAACCATTTGATGAAAAGGCATTGCTGGCCTCGCTGGAAATGGCCATTGCAAATTTCGCAAGACACAACAGCCGCCATACGCCAGTGCTGTCATTCAAAAAGATAAATACCCACCTGGTCTCACAACTCAGTGAACGGGAATTCGAGGTAATGCAATTTATTTATGCGGGTAAAACAAATCAGCAGATCGCAACAACGCTTTTTATATCCGTTAATACCATTAAAAAACATATCAACAACGCCTACCTCAAATTAAATGTGTCTACCCGTACAAGGGGTATTGCAAGGTTGCTGGAATTAATGGCGAAGTGACCGCCATCCTCTTTTGTATCATCCCGGGCTCCCGTAATTAAATTACCCGAAAGGGTAAGGGAAAGACTTTTTATCTCTCATAGTTTTGAAGAAATTGTTTCAGCATTTAAAATCATGAAATATAATCAAATGGACAAAATTAAAAAGAGCAAGCTGGAAAAAGGAAATTTTGAATCCTTAAATATTGGGGATAAAGAAAATCCCGGGTCACTATTTGTAAATATAAAGGGAAATGAAGACCAGTATGGCATCTCGCAAACGGTTGCTGCACTTAGCTATTCGGCTGACACAGGAACCCTCACCGTGGGAGACGCTTATGCCGCATCACCTGCTGCAAAAATTATCGTGCACAAGGAAGGCTCCAAAGAGGGTATTGTTTTAAATGGCAATGGGTCCATATACCTCGGCGGCACCGGCGATGGTGAGATCCACTTAAAAACAAAGATGGGGCAGGAATCTATTTTTATTGATGGAAAGAATGCCAATATCACATTGGGTGGGGTAACTTCTGTAACCGATGGAGCAGTAGATGGGGATATCATTATTAAAAATGGAACGGGAGATACGACCATTGTGCTGGATGGCAGCAACGGCAGCATCGTTTTAGGAGGTGGAGGTGCTGCAGGCGTGAATGGCGATATCAGTTTAAAAAACGATAAAAATATTGAAACAGTAAAAATAGATGGCGGAAATGGAAATATAATTTTAGGGGGTGCCGGAGATATTGACGGCGATATTACCATTAAAAACACAACGGGGAATGATGTGATCGTGTTAAGTGGTAATGGAGATATTTTCGTGGGGGGCATCGGTTCCAATGGTGATATTGTTGTGAAAAACAGCAATGACGTTGAAACAATAAAGATCAAAGGCTCTTCCGGGGATATTGAATTTTTAAATGCGGATTTTGCAGAAGACTTTGATATTGAAGAAGCCGTTATTGCGCGTGCCGTGCCTGGCACTGTGATGACATTAAATGATAAAGGAAAATTGGTACCCTGCCATAAGAACTACGACAGTAAAGTAATTGGTGTAATTGCCGGGGCGGGAAAATATAAACCCGGCATCGTGATGGATAAAAGCGGCGCACCCAACAGGCTCCCGGTTGCCATCATGGGAAAAGTTTATTGCAAAGTAGATGCCCGCAAGGAGCCTATTAAAACGGGAGACCTTATTACAACAAGTGAAACGGAAGGGTACGCGATGAAGGCCGCTGACAGGACACAGGCTTTTGGTACGGTGATCGGGAAAGCACTTCAACCTGCGGCTGGTGGCGTTTCCATCATCCCTATTTTAGTTAATCTTCAATAAACCTGCCATGCCCATTCATGTAAAAAGAGACTTAAAAAAATTGTATGGCTTTGGAACACGTTTTTCTTTAAAGGATATCCCGGGTTTCGTTTATGGGTCAGTGTTAGACAGGGTTAGAAATGAAGTGGCGGATGCTAACTGGGATGAATTCCATAAGGATTATAACTGGACGATATGGAACGCTCCGCGTGATGTTAGTAAGACTTTAGGGAAAAAATTTAATGTGCAGTCGCAGGCTGATGAAGCCGTTTTTGATGACCTTTGGAGAATCGTAGCCGATAGCAGGGATTGGGCAAAAAATAAAAAATGGCCTGATAGCAATGCCATATATCTGGCCATCGAAGAACAGGTGCAATCTTCTTATGGAGAAATCGCATTTATCGCACAGGGAGGTACTAGCCAACAGGACTCTTTTAAACGGGAGCATGACCTGTTTAATAAAGATGTGGTTGTTTTTTCCGATCATCATATGTCGGCTTTTAAAAAATATCCTAATTACTTTGATGATCTTGGAAATTATTCTCTCTACCTTGAAGTGCTGCACCACTATATGGATCTAACTGATTTTACCATTGTAGAAAACGGTGATGTGGAGGAAGGACTTGTGTACGAGCCTGACGCAACGGATGCTGCAGCACGGGTTGCCGCTTATGATAAGCGTAAACTGCCGATCCTGGATAATGCCGACTGGGCTGAATTTAATGGCATACGCGACGCAAAAAGAGTGCAGATTTTAAATGATATTATTGCTCATTATGAGTCTTATTATGATTTACTTGCCAATGAGATTATTCCTTCCGGAAGGTATATTAAGATATCAGGAAACCATGATACTTACCTGAATAACGATTTAAGAAATATAATACAGGGGAGGCTAAATGCCACAATACATGATGTGCTGAGGGTTAACTGGAGCAATCAATGTAAATACATTATAACGCATGGCCACCAGTTTGATGAAGCATGCGTACAGCCTTATGCTGCAAGCATTGGAGAAATAATATCCGAAGGGTTGTCCTGGGCTTACCAGGGTGCCGACCGTGCCTGGAACCATAGTGATACCAAAAAATGGTATAATTCAACAGAAGGTGAATTCCAAAACAAACTGGTATCGTCTCATCCGGCTGGCCATTATAACGATGCTGATATGGCACTCGTTCTGGATATTCAAAAAGACATCAGGAACAACCCAAACAATTTTTTCGAGGCGCTTTTCGGGCACCCCGTGGCCTGGGAATATTTTGAGAACAGAGATGCGTTTAATGCAGTTTTCCTCGAAGTTTATACTGGGGAAGAAATGTATAAACTCAGGCATATGAACGAAATCAAATTGTATGATGAATATGTGCGCAGGATCAATCTCGACCCCGTCCCGATTCTGGTGCTGGGCCATACGCACGAAGTAAGGTATGATGCCGCGGGTTTGAGCGGCTCCTCCATATCAAATTCACCGGGATACATTAATACAGGATCCGCAGGCCGATTCGCAAACCTTATCTGGTGTGCTGAGCTTACTGCTACCGGTCAATGCATTGTTTCCTGGTCCGAAGTTAATGGCAGGTTGAAAAAGATAACCTGGAAAAATGATCACGGTATATTAAAACACGACCTTGTTACCTGGATAAACAAGTAACCTATTATATTCCTTACCAGTAAGACCAGGCATAGCAGGAGCTTTCTATTCATAAACCCCGATCAAAGAACGTACCGGCAATGCCAATACGCAGCATCTTCTCCAGAAAGGGATCTTGCCTGGTAATAATTTCCGTTGACTATAACTTGCATTACCCAGGCTTATCTTCCATAGCCAACTACACAGTTTTTATCGTTCGTTCTCAACGGTTATAATCAGTATTTGTTGCTCTCCTCCTGTTGTCCCAAAAGCGGTGATCGGGTCTCCCCAATACCGGGTATTTTGTAAAAACTACCCAAAGGGGTAAGGGAAGGTTCCCGCCATGAATAGACCTTTGAATACAACTAATTCATCTTCAATAAAAATACCTGTCCATGAAATTCTCCGTCTATTATCGAAATTTTTTGCATGGCCATGCTTTATTCCTGCTTTACCATATCCTGCCGCAAAACCGGACCCGGGGGAAAGTAGTGGTACCCCTCCCCTGGCAAACCAGCCAGATTCGGTGAATGCAGACAGCCGCCCGAACCGCATCCAATTTTTAGAAGCAATCAAAAAAATCGGCGAGATGCCCACAGCCCCCACCATTTCCGCCTTGTGCAAAGCTTATGCTCATACAGGGAGATATGAAGGCGGCGGCCGGCACCTGTATAAAATTTATTAACGGACTAAATTAAAACATCAACGGTGGCACCCTTTTGCATAAATGAGCAGTGCGTTGTAATTATATTTTACTGAATGTGCTCCTGGAACGGGTGGCAAGCCATCAACGAGGAAGATTAACGTTCAATTAATTTCCGGATTTTTTAACCAGTTATCATGAAAAGTATACAACCAAACAGCGAATTGTTTTTTGCCATGCTTCGCGAAAAAGAATATTCGAGGCTGGATAAGCAGGGGCATGTTTACCTTGATTACACCGCAGGGAATATATACCCCAGTTGCCTGGTAGATAAACATTGCAACTATTTGCAAAAGGAAGTGTACGGAAATCCGCATTCCGCGAACCCCGCCTCCCTATTATCTGGAAATTTTGTAAATACCGCCCGTGAACGGGTACTGGATTTTTTTAATGCAACTGATTACCATTGTATTTTTACCCAAAATGCTACGGGGGCATTACAAATTGTCGGAGAATGTTATCCTTTTTCCCTGCAAAGTCATTTTTTACTAACGGCAGACAATCATAATTCGGTTAATGGTATCAGGGAATATTGCGGGAACAAAGGCGGTGAGTATTCGTATTGTAAAATGAATCGTGATGATCTGACCATCGACGAGACGCATTTAATGAATCAGCTCCGCAAGAGCGGCAATATCAAGCATAAATTATTCGCTTTCCCGGCTCAGTCCAACGCTTCGGGTGTTCAACATTCTTTGGATTGGATCGGAAAGGCGAAAGAATTGGGTTGGGACGTTCTTTTGGATGCCGCGGCTTTTGTTCCCACCTCCAAACTCGACCTATCAGCCGTAAGGCCCGACTTTGTATCCATCTCCTTCTACAAAATTTTCGGGTATCCAACAGGACTTGGTTGCCTGCTGGTCAAAAAAACAGCATTTGCCAAACTTAAAAAATCCTGGTTTGCAGGTGGAACGGTGGAACTGGCAGGTGTCAATTATAGTGGCCATATATTATTGCCGGTACATGATAGGTTTGAGAATGGCACAATCAATTACCTTGATATTCCCTCAATCGCAAACGGGTTGGATTTTATTGATAATATCGGGATGGCTAATATTACAGCGAGGATAAAAGCGCTCGCAGAACTGTTCCTTCATTGCCTACCGGCTTTAAGGCATCAGAATGGAAGACGATTGATAAAGCTATATGGGCCAACAGACAACAACAAAAGGGGTGGAAATTTTTTAATGAATTTTTATGATAGCATGGGGCGCCAGTTCCCTATAAAATTTATTGAACACCAGGCAAACCTCGCCAAGATATCACTTCGTACGGGATGCTTTTGTAATCCTGGTATTGATGAACTGAATAACGGGCTTTCTGCGGAGCAGCTTCAAAAATATTTCACCTCGGGGAACAGGGTAAAGTATGACGACATGACACATTTCTTTGGGAAGATGAGAGGAGCAGTGAGAATATCATTTGGCATTCCAACAACGCGGGATGATATCGATACATTTATACACTTCGCAAATAAATTTATAAATAGAGAAGTACCGGAAGTGGAACCGGCAGCTGCCGGCGCCACGGGGAACGGAGAGCGCACTATATGACAGTGCATGGGGGATTACCGGATTTCGATCGCCCCAGGCAACCTTTGGTTGTTATTTTTAAAAGCTAGGTTAGGTAGCGTAAGCCAGGTGGCAAATGAATACCCTGGATTAATAGCACTGCAGCAATAAACCAGGTATTCACAGGAATTACTGACTGTTAATTATTAATCCGGCAATACTTTTACCATCAGGTTACGGTAAAAAACCTTGCTTTTTGGATCATGGCCCTGTAGCGCGAAAGTTCCACTGGAAACCCTGCGCAGGGAGTCATTGCCCTCGCGTTTGAGGTTTTCAGGTTCAGTATAATCCACTACCGTTTTATCATTTATTTTTATTACCACCCTTTTTCCCTTCACAATAATATGTTCGGTATACCAGGTATTATCCTTTACATGTACTTCCTTTACGTCCTGGATTCCATAAAGGCTTCCCGTCCTGCGCCAGTCAGTATGTGAGTTATTAACCTGGACCTCATACCCTTTTGCCGGCCAGTCGCCCTGCTGGTATGCCGTATGAAAATATATACCCGAATTAGAGCCGGGAGTCGTCATAACCTCCGTTTTAAATTCGAAATTTTTGAAAGCATGGTTGCTGATCTCGCCGTCATAAAATAAATGTGCCGTAGGCCCGTAGGCAACGATCGTTCCGTTCTCAACGGTAAAAGTGCCGGCATTGTCTCCTACTTTCCAATTGGTTAGTGACTTACCATCGAATAGTGGTTTCCATTCATCCTGGATTGTGCCTGGCGTAAACGATCTATAAGAAACCAGGAGAAGCGTAAGAGCGCTGAGTGCAATAAAACTTTTCATTGAATATTATTTATAAAGTGGAAATGCCTTTTGACATGCGAATCTAATAATCTTTTGTGAATACCCGCACCAATAAATCCATTGATCATCAGTATAAAATGCGAGGGGGTCCAATTGTTATAGATAATTGTATACCCCGTGATACGCTATTTATAAAACAATCGTTCCCGCTCCGCGATACCTGTAGCTAAATAACGGCTTAAGAAAGCTTGCTGTTCCTGTACCCGCTTCGATAAAACAGCTAACCGCTCCTTTATCGTACCGGTGTCATACTGGAAATTTTCAGCGCCCTTTCCCATTTGGGCAAGTTTTTTCGAAGCTGATGAAAGCAGCCGTTCTATTGGATCCAATAGATTATTGATCTCCTCATCAGCTTTTTCCGGGATAAAGCGGTCGTTCCGGTATTGAACATACCTGTTAAAAATAATGTTCGCTTTATTAAGCTCCCCTACTGCTGAATTATACAAATTCATATCCTGTTCACCATATATACCTGCAATTTTCATCTGGTTATACGCTACCCAGTGTTTCTGTCGCACATTTTCAATACCCGCCTCTTTAATGCGGCGGTTAGACGCTTCCAGTTGTTGGAGGCTATCCAGCAGGAGAAAATCTTTTACCGAGTCCTTAAAATTAAAAGTTGTCTTGCTTTTAGGACCATTAAAAAGGCCTTTACTAAATTCATGGTCCATCAACGGGCGTTCGAGCAATTGCCATAATGGATCAAAAGGAATATGAGACTCAATAAAGTCCGCCGGATTTACCAAAAAATATTTCGTGTTGCCCCTGCTTTCATTATCCCAGGTGGGATCGCATAAAAACCACTCCTCCTGCAGGTTTACGGCAGACCAGCTATGCCCGGCCCTGTTAACGAACCCATGCTGCCTGGTATAGCCGTTTACTACAAAAGATTGAAAGCCGCTTTTTACCGCGATATCTGTAAAAAGAGCTGCATAGTTTTCACAAACGCCCCGCCTCCTTCTTAAAGTTGCGGATATTTTCTCCTCATGTTCCAGGCTCCAGTTGATAGGGAACATGCTATCGGTATCATATTTTATATTGGTGGTAACCCATGCGTAAATGGCGCGCAACTTTTCCCTGTCTGTTTTAAAATTTGATTGAATATAGCGCGCGATGGAAACGGATGAAAGCGTTTCGCTTTCCGGTATGCTGAGCACCCTTCGATCAATGTAGGAATATTCATCAAAAACCTGTGCCTTTACAATAGGGCCATATAAAAGGTATATGCATAAAAAAACCAACGGCTTCATACCTTAAAATTATTACAATAACCCTAAATAAAAAGACAAAATATTAGAATATTAGCAGGTAAATTTCCCCTTTTCCCTGCACGCTCCTGCCCATTTTATAACCAAATAATTTTGCCCGTCCGCGCAATGATGCTCCATGAAAATTCTGATCAATTTGTGCTCCTGAACAAATATCAAATAATCAGCGATCGTTAAGTAGGCTACGCCCATTTGGATTTAACAGCCTCAAGAAAAATTTTCATCTCTTGCATTGTGCCGATGCTGGTCCGGTACCATTGGCCCTCATCTTCGAAAACCCGCACTGCGCTTAAGGTACTGCTGTTGATCGATTTCGGGAAATCACCTTTAAATCCGGCGGCCTGGTAATAAAGGAAATTGGTGTGGGATTTTATCACCGGTATTTTCATTCCCTCCAGGGCACGGGTAACGTATATTTTTACGCTATCATTCTTTTCCCTGCATTTTTTTACAAAGCCCATATCATCCAGGGAAGCGAGCGCACCTGCAAGTGAGACGGCACTAACGCCCGCATTGGCCCAGGGCTGGAAACCTGCCAACTGTTTGATCGTATCAGGGTGGGCCAGCGCGAACCCTGCTCTTGAACCTGCCATACCATAAATTTTAGAAAATGTTTTAGCTACCACAAGGTTTTTATTCGCAGCAACCAATGCAGCCATGGTCGGCTCGTCGCTATATTCAGTGTAGGCTTCATCCAATAAAACCATTGCGGTTTTGGATGCAATTTCTATACATCTTTTCAATTCTTCAGCTGGGATAATCTCGCCCGTAGGATTGTTTGGATTACAAATATAAAAAAGCCTGGTCTGATCGTCTATTGCAGCCAGTAAGGAGGTGGTATTTATTTTTTTGTCTGCTGTTAAGGGTACTTTTTTAATTGTCAGCCCCATACTTTCCGCTACCTGCCACCAAAGCCTGAACGTGGGGTGAGGGCTCACTGCATTGCCTTTATTTTTTCCTGTAAATGCTGCCACAGTTCCTAAAATTTCCGAGGACCCTGCACCCATTAATACATGATTTTCATCAAGACCATATAACTTCCCTATCTTTTTTCGAAGCTCATCCGTTACCTTCCAGGGGTAACGGTTACTGGAAGTGATGGCATCGGCCATTGCTTTTTGTGCCATTGGAGACGGCCCGTATGGATTCTCATTTGAGCTGAGTTTTACAAATGGGAGAATATCTTTTTCGTGATTAAACTCCAGGAGTGGTTTGTCGCGGCTGCCGACAGCCCCGGTGATACCAAGCCCTGCAAGTAATAAGGTGCTTTGTTTCAGCCAGTCACGGCGGTGTAATTTTTCCATGTGCTGTAATTTAGACTAAGGTACATTTTCCCTCTATAGGAAAAGAATATCCCCGCTCGCTATTTTGAGGCCGCTATTTGAATAATAAAGTATCATTTCGTTAAATCTTTGTAATCCAACCTTGTTGCAGGTTGCCGATGCTTACAATCAGACCGTAATCCCTTTGGAATGGCTTCTATAAAATAATTGCGGAGACCTTCCTGGTAAGCGGGGATATCAATGATCCCTGGTGTAAAGTTGTTACGTTAGTGTTTTCTTATCCTGGCAGCAGTTTCAATGCCGCTGACAAGTGCAGCTTCGACAGTTCCCGGGTGATCGCCGTTGTAAAGCGCTTCCCCTGCAAAAAATATAGTGTCTTCCAGGGGTGTATTGATGATATTTTTTGCTTCCCCGGAAAGAGGGGTTGCATAACTATAGGCGCCAAGGGCGTACTTATTTTTTTGCCAGTTGAAAATCATTCCTTCTTCCAGGTTCGCTGTAAGCCCGGGCACGGGTAAATCATATATTGCAGCGAGCGATGCAAGCGCCTTTTCTAAAATGATGTCATCTGTTTCCGTTGAGAGAGCTGCCGCTTTGGGGCCACCAAGCCATCCCGTAAGTAGTGGTACCCTGGCAGGTAACTGTGTCCACCAGGTAGGAAATAATTCATCGCTTAAAATAAAACCTGCATCCTTTTGCCAAAAGGGGTGTTTAAACCTAATTACTACTTTTATCACGGCACCGAAACCAATCCTGCCAGCAACTTCTTTATCAAAATGAATACCCGGCGTGAACCGGATAGACTCCGCAGAATCCGGATGCTGAAGTAAACTAACTGGTACGGTTACCAGCAATTTATCCGCAGTATATTGCTCGCCATTTAATGTATGCACCGTAACCGAATTCTGTGTCCATTGCACCCCGCCAACTTTGCTGTCTGTATAAATAATTGTGCCTCCAGATTCGCACTCCTGTTGCAGGTATTTTATAAGTGCGCCATACCCGGCCGGTATACGATAGTTATCATCGGATTCCGCGCTCCATTCTTTATAAAGCGACTTAACCGATGCCCTGGTGATATCTGCCAGGTCGAAGCCCTCAGCATAGGATTTTACATGTTCGCGTATGGATACGTCGGCCGGACCGGCAAAATATTTGTCAAGAAGTTCCTGCAAAGTGACATCTTCCGCAACCGATTTCATTTGCTCCAGCACCCGGTCCCAGCCTTCTGTCATTTCTTCAACCGTGATGAAACGACCGTTCCTCTTGCGGTACATTTCTCCACTTATTTTAGTATAAGGAATACCCGCCTCTTGTAACAACTGTAATGTAACAGGTAAATTTCCATGTATAAATTCGGCACCCGCTTCGATGACCTGGTCACCGCCGCGTATGCTGTACAAACGGCCACCGGTGCGGGATGCGGCTTCCAAGATGATGACCTGGAAATGAGGTGATAATTTTTTTGCTGCGATAAGGCCGGTTATTCCGGCGCCAATGATAATGACTGCGGGTTTACTCATATTGGAGAGAACGCGAATATTGCGCCAGATTTTTGAATTAAATACTGAGTAAAAGTTCAGCTGTTACTATGGTAAGTTTAATCAGTTCAATATTAAGCGAAGAAAATATTTGAGCCATGTTAATTGACGTATAAAATCCGGAACTTAAAAAAATAATTTACGGGTAAAGGAACAGTCAACCCTTTTCATGCGGGTTGTTAAACTGGTGCCACGAAAATATTTTTTATAGAATAAAATGACCAATTAAAAATTAAAGTAATAAGCATCCTTCTGTAAATCCGATGTAAAATAACCTGGATGGGTACCCGGCACCCCGACTACTAGGGCCAACCATACTGAGAC
>JBBJMD010000027.1:0-31528 GCA_037719925.1 Ferruginibacter sp. | reverse complement strand
CCCATATCCAATAATGTATTTTCATTTAGGCCGAATTCCTTCCTGCATTGATGATTCCAAACGAAGACCTCATCACCAGTTTTTCGTACGTTTCTTTTAAAGGCGAACTGATCAGCTGGTCTTCGATCTCCCTTATATTCATAATGGCAAATTGCTGAATGGTGAGCAGCGGCATTACAATCCTTTCCCTCATGATGATGGATAGCTGGTCTACAGGGTAGTCGCTCATTAATTCGGTTTTACCGGAGAGTTTCAATACATATTGCTGGGTTAAAATATATTCATCATAGATTATGTTCCAGATGGCACCATACTTTTCATCTTTTGCTAAAAAAGCCGTTAACGGGAAAAAGCATTTTTTCATCGACATCTCACTATTGTCAAGCAAGGTTTTAAAAAAGAGGGAATCTTTGTACAGCTCTTTCAACCGGGGAAATTTTCCCTGTTTATCCAGTTTCATTAAGGCAGTTCCTACACCGAAATACCCGGTAACATTTTGTTTTAACTGCGCCCAGGCACCTACATAGGGTATCGCCCGGAGGTCTTTAAAAGCTAATGTATTACCACCGCCCCTTTTAGCAGGCCGGCTCCCAATATTGGTTTCACCATAAAATTTCAACGGGCTTACCTGTGATAAATAATCAGCGAAGTACGGATGGTCCTTTAACGAACTGTATTTGGTAAAACTTTCATTTGCCAGTTCCTCTAATAAAGATTCTTCATCCTTTTCAAGTGTGATGCGGCGGTTGTCAAAAAGGTCATTTGAGATGCCTGCATGAAGCAATTGCTCGATGTTAAATTGTGCCGCATCCACTGTGCCGAAATTTGAGCTCACGGTTTGCCCCTGCACGGTCAGTTGAATTTCCTTATTGGAAATATTCTTTCCCATTGAAGCATAAAACTTGTGTGTTTTTCCACCTCCCCTGGATGGTGGGCCACCACGACCGTCAAAGAAAATAACTTCAATCCCATGTTCCAGGGAAATTTCCGTTAGTTCTTCCTTTGCCTTGTAGATACTCCAGTTGGCCATCAGATAACCGCCGTCTTTTGTGCCGTCACTAAAACCAAGCATAATGGTCTGGCGCTTGTTTCTCCTTTCGAGGTGGGCCTTGTATAGCTGGTTGGAGTACAATGTTTTCATTACCCCGGCCGCGTGTTGCAGGTCGTCTACTGTTTCAAATAAGGGAACGATGTCGATATGCATAGCATTCCGGGGCCAGCCGCACAGCAGGAACAAGCTGTATACTTCCAGCACATTCACCGCACTATTGCACTGGCTGATGATATACCTGTTGCAACCAGACTCCCCGTTAAATTGCTGGATGGTTTGTATGGCTTTGATGGTCGCGATCGTATCCGTGGTTAATTCATTTTCAAAAGGATCATCGTTAACCGTTGCCGTTATACCGGTAAGTACTTCTATCTTCTGTTCTGCCGTGAAGTCTTTATAATGTGCATCGATCAGGCCTCCCTTTGCTGCAATATCTTCCAGTACCATTCCATGTATACTGCTTTCCTGCCTCACATCCAGCGAAGCAAAATGCAGCCCGAAAACATTTACTTTATTGATGAGGTTGGTGATCAGGTGCAGGAATAAACTATTGTGTTTATAGATCAGTATCTCTTTTATCCTGTTCAACGAATCCAAAATGTTTTGCTTGTTCAATGGAGTGCGCTGGCCGGGGATGAAGAGGTTATTGTACATGTCATTTTCAAGGTCGATCAAAATAGATTCTACCCCATCAAAAGTAAGCCTGCGCCTTATCCTTCTTATTTCGAGATAATAGGATTTAATAATGCCGCCCCTTAAAGCGTCCGCCACTTTCAATGTAGTGGGTGCTTTTACAAACGGGTTACCATCCCTGTCTCCACCGGGCCAGAACCCCATGGTGATTATAGGGTTTTTATCATCAATCGCTTCCGGGAACTGGTTCTTTAAAAAAGAGATTATTCGTCCTGCGGCCGGATAAAAAACATTTTCCAGGTACCATACCAGGTTCATTGCTTCGTCGTATGGAGTTGGCTTTTGTTTTTTCAGGAAGGGCGTTTTACCCAGCTGCTGGAGATACATATTAATTTGCACAGCATTATTTTCTGACAGCGCGTTGGAAAGGTCATGGATAATTTAAACACAGAGCCGGGTAAAACTGTGTAGGGTGGGCCGTCAATACGATCCTTATGGCAAAGGTTTTGAGTTTTTCTTTTAATTCTTCCTGCTTTTTATGTTCTATCACTTCGCTTTCGAGGTGTTTTAAAGTACCAACGCCGCCTGTATCGTGCACCTCTTTAAAACCGGCATCTTCCAGTGCATCAAATAATACAACCTGGCGCTCTATGTACTGGATAAAACGAAATAAAAGGTCCAGCCTTTCCTGCGGAAGTTTATAGGTAGTGTGCTTGGTAAAAAATTCTTCGATGATCTCGGCCGGGCTTTGATTTTTCTTATACCCTTCTTCACAGTTATTTAGCAGGAGGGACAGGAGAATGCCCGTTTTTTCAATACGGTGAAAGGGGAGGGATGTAAAGAGGCTGTTATACAACTGGAACTTGATTCCTACCAAATTTTTAAAATGCTGCAAGCCCCTTGTTGACTGGTGATCCATATTCAATATATTTTAACGAAATGTAATAATGCTGGCAGCAATACAAGTAAAACATGAAAATACTTTAAAAAATTCAAATACTTCCGCTGTCTTATAATTTAATCCCTAATTTTGCGCCTACAAAAGTGGTTCACGTGAATTTATATATCATCCCGGGCAAAATTTGGGTAGCTGCACCAGCTACCAGGACCACTATCACAATTTCTGCGTCTTTTACCCGTTAAGGGTTGTGCAACTCATATTATCCCCGGGCAAAAGCCTTTGTCAACAAAAATAAAATTCATCTATACATTTACACACAAATAACAAGTCATGCAGGTTTTAAAGTTTGGTGGGAGCTCTGTTAAGAACGCTGAAAATATTAATAAGGTAATTGATATCGTAAAGGAAAAAATTAAATTTGACAGAACGATTGTGGTGGTATCTGCTTTGGGCGGAATTACGGACTTGTTATTGGCCTGCAGCAAATTAGCATCGGAAGGAAATGAATTATATAAAGAAAAATTACTGGAATCGGAACAGCGTCATTTACAAACGGCGAAAGACCTGATCCCTATCGACCGGCAGAGCAGTGTGTTGAGTATGGTAAAAACGTTGTGCAATGAAATTGAAGATATCTGCAACGGCATTTTTTTACTGCGTGAATTGTCGGAGCGTACCAAGACCGGATCGTGAGTTACGGCGAAATATTGTCGTCCCAGCTCATTGCCGCCAGGTTTATATTTGAGACTAACGGCAGCGAATGGAAGGATGCAAGGGAACTGATCATCACCAATTCCAACTTTGGAGCGGCAGTAGTGGATTTTGACGCAAGCAATAAAAAAATAGTTGACTATTTCAATGCATCCCAGGCGTCTTTATTTATTATACCCGGCTTTATTTCCTCAGATGCCAGCGGCGCAAATACTACGCTTGGCAGGGGAGGTTCTGATTATACTGCCGCGATCATCGCAGCGGCAATGGATGTTGTGTTGCTGGAGATATGGACCGATGTATCCGGGATGATGACGGCCGATCCAAGGCTGGTGAACAATGTAAAGATCATTCCCCAGATTTCTTACCAGGAGGCGATGGAACTCTCGCATTTTGGCGCCAAGGTTATTTATCCCCCCACCATACAACCGGTAAGCAGTAAAGGTATCCCTACCTGGATCAAGAATACCTTCTCGCCGAAGGATACAGGGACCATCATTCAAAACACCTCCACTATAAACGGCAGCACTATCCGTGGCATTTCCAGCATCAATAATATTTCGCTGTTAAGCCTCGAAGGAAGTGGTATGGTCGGGATCCCCGGTTTTTCAAAAAGGTTGTTTGAAGCGCTCGCTTCCAAAAAGATCAATGTGATACTGATAACCCAGAGTTCTTCCGAACATTCCATCTGCGTTGGTATCGATGCGGTCAACGCTGATGAAGCCAGGCACACCATTGATGAGGTATTTGCCTACGAAATTGCAACCAAAAAAGTAGACCCGATCATAGTGGAAAAAGAGTTAGCGATCATCGCTTTAGTCGGGGATAACATGAAAAGCCATCCCGGGATCAGCGGTAAAATGTTCGGCAACCTCGGCCGCAATGGCGTAAATGTAAGGGCGATCGCGCAAGGCTCGTCTGAAAGAAATATTTCGGCGGTCATCTCCACCTATGATGTTAAAAAAGCCATCAATGTTTTGCACGAGGAATTTTTTGAAACGGTGTATAAGGAAGTGAATTTATTTATTGCCGGTGTAGGTAATGTGGGTGGCAAACTGGTGGCCCAAATATTGAAACAGCAAAGATACCTGCAGGAAAAATTACATCTGAAAATAAATGTAGTAGGGTTGGCCAATAGTAAAAAAATGCTCTTCAATGATGGAGGCATCCGTCTGGAAAATTGGCGTGAATTACTTGCCGACGGAACTACGATGAACATGCAGTTATTTATTGATACCATCCTGGCAAAAAATTTACGCAATGCGGTGTTTGCAGATGTAACCGCCAATGAACTGGTAGCCACCTGTTACGACCAGTTACTGCAGAAAAGTATTGCCGTGGTGGCGTGTAATAAAATAGCCTGCTCCTCAGGGTTCGACTATTATACCAAACTTAAAAAATTGTCGACGGAATTCAATGCGCAGTTTATTTTTGAAACCAATGTGGGGGCAAGCCTGCCGGTAATCGTATCTTTAAACGACCTGTTGCGTAGCGGCGACAATATCCATACGATGGAGGCGGTGTTGAGTGGCACGCTCAATTTTGTATTTAATAACTATGATGGTAAAAAAAGTTTTGCTTCGGTTGTAAAACAGGCGCAGGAGGAAGGTTATACAGAACCAGACCCGCGCCTCGACCTTAGCGGTAAAGACGTGATGCGTAAAATAATGATCCTTTCGCGGGAAGCCGGGGAAAAAATGGAAATGGAAGACATAACCAATAATTCTTTTATGCCGCCAGCCTGCATGGAAGGAACAGTGGAAGACTTTTACCTGGCCATGGAAGAACATGAAGAACACTTCAAAAATTTATATAGTGAGGCCGCGGCTGCGGGTAAGAAATTAAAATTTGTTGCGAAATACGATAAGGGAAAAGCGTCCGTGGGTTTGCAGCATATTGATCCTCACCATGATTTTTACCACCTGTATGGGAAAGATAATATTGTACTTTTTTATACAGACAGGTATGTTGACCAGCCTTTGGTTATAAAGGGTGCGGGTGCCGGGGCGGACATTACTGCATCCGGTGTATTCGCAGACATCATACGGACAGGCAGGATTTAATATTTAACCTTTAGTGCAAAGTAGCCTGCCGGGGGCAACGGCCTTCGGGCAGGCTTCAACACCAGCAAATAAAAATGATTGAACCCAATAACAAGTCTCCATCAAAAAAAAGTGTCAAAGTATTAGCGCCCGGCACGGTCGCAAACCTTGTTTGCGGTTTTGATGTCCTGGGCATGTGCCTGCATGAACCCAATGACCTGATGGAGATAACTTTGCTGGAGGAAAAGCGGATTGTTATTCATAGCGCCGACGGTTACCCGCTGCCAACTGATCCTGCTCAGAATACCGCAGGCGCGCCGTTAATTGAAATGATCAACGAGCTGGATGCGCCAACAGGCTTTGAGGTAACCATCCATAAAAATATAAAACCCGGAAGCGGGCTTGGTTCAAGCGCTGCTAGTGCAGCGGGTGCCGTAGTGGGGGCCAATTTTTTATTAGGTGATATATTTTCAAAAAAAGACCTGGTGCGTTTTGCCATGTTCGGGGAAAAAGTGGCCTCGGGCGTAAAGCATGCCGATAATGTAGCGCCATGTATTTATGGTGGCATTACGTTGATTCGGAGTATTCATCCCCTGGATATTATTTCGATCCCTTCGCCGGACCTCTTTGTAACCATCGTGCATCCGCAAATTGAAGTGCGTACCAAGGACGCCAGGCAGATATTGCGCAAAGAAGTGTTATTGAAAGACGCCATCAGGCAATGGGGCAATATTGCGGGCCTGGTAGCTGGTTTTATGAAAAACGATCCGGACCTGGTTGGCAGGTCGCTCGAAGATGTGATTATTGAGCCGGTCCGGAGTATGCTGATCCCTGGTTTCGATGAGGTAAAAAGCCGGTGCAAGGAAACAGGTGCATTGGGCGGAGGTATTTCGGGTTCAGGCCCTTCTATTTTTATGTTGAGCAAAGATGAGCCTACGGCCTTGAAAGTGCAGGCAGTAATGCAGGAAATTTATAACAGGATCGGGTTGGAATACCACACTTACGTGACTACCATTAATACGACCGGGGTAAAAATATTAGAAGCATAAATAAGTGATGGCTAGTTCTCCCACCGGGAATTCCCCCTGTACGTTATAGCGCTTCCTGTAAAGAATTACAATTATCAATTATCAAATTATAATGCAGTATTTCAGTACCAATCATCAATCGCCTGTTGTAGATTTCAGGCAAGCCACTATGAACGGGCAGGCGCCGGATAAAGGCTTATACTTTCCTGAAAGCATACCCGCAGTAGCCAGCGACCTGATTTTAAATATTACACAGTATTCTGATGAAGAGATCGCGTTCCGGGTAATGGAGCCTTATGTAGGCAACGCCATTCCAGAGGATGAGTTGCGCAGGATCGTAAAAGAAACGATCAATTTCGATATACCCCTTGTACAGGTGACTGGTAATATATTTTCCCTGGAATTGTATCATGGGCCTACCCTTGCCTTTAAGGATGTTGGTGCCCGGTTCATGAGCCGTTGCCTGGGGTATTTTGTAAACCAGGCTGCTATTGGTACCGGTAATAAAAAGGTAACGGTTTTGGTAGCCACGTCGGGCGATACGGGCGGTGCTGTTGCCAATGGCTTTTATGATGTGCCGGGGATCGAAGTGGTGATTTTATATCCCTCAGGGAAGGTAAGTTCTGTACAGGAAAAGCAGTTGACCACACTGGGTAAAAATATTCATGCGCTTGAAGTAGCCGGTACCTTTGATGATTGCCAGCAAATGGTGAAGCAGGCATTCACCGATGCAGCACTCAATGAAAAACTATTTCTTACATCAGCTAACTCTATCAATGTTGCGCGTTGGCTGCCACAGCAATTGTATTATTTCTTTGCCTATAAGCAATGGGCTGATAAGGATCATCCGCCGGTTATTTCCGTACCAAGTGGAAATTTTGGGAATGTCTGTGCCGGCATATTAGCCCATATTTCAGGATTGCCCGTACAGCATTTTATTGCCGCCTGTAATGCCAATGATGTGGTGCCGGAATTTATGCTGACAGAAAAATATCAACCTAAAAAATCGGTTGCCACTATTTCGAATGCCATGGATGTTGGTAACCCCAGTAATTTTATCAGGATACTCGAAATATTTCACCACCGTTTTAAAGACCTTCAGCATGTATTCAGCAGTTGCAGTATTTCTGACGGAAACGAAAGCAACCTTAAAATCAATTTACCTGGATCATCAATACTTACCGGATCCTCACGGGGCTGTTGCTTTTAAAGCCTTGCAGGATCACCTGAAAAAATACCCGCAACGAAAGGGCATTGTACTGGAAACTGCCCACCCCGTAAAATTCTATGATGTTGTTGAGCGGGTGACGGGTATTCCTGTACGGGTGCCAACGTCTATCAGGCATCAATTACAAATGGAGAAAAAGAGCACTAAAATTGATGTGGACGCAGCGCTGTTGAAAACATTTTTATTGAACCTGTAAGGAAATGATGCTGTCATAAAAAAGGCTCCCGGCTCTTGCCGTTTGGGGAATTATAATTGACTGCTGAATGAAGTTTATAGAGCGTTATAGCGTGGAGACTAATTCTTCAATTTCATGCATACTGATACCCGAATGACTTTCGTCATAAATACACTTACCATCTTTTATCAACAGTACCTGCGGCGATTCGTGGTACACGGAAAATTCGTCGGCTATCTTGTTAGATATGTCCCTGTTCCTTATAAGATCCAGGAAGTAAAAGTCAACATTTCCGGGAGGCTTGGTTCGTTCCAAACGGTTTTTGACTACACTACTGATAGAGCATCTGGTACTATGCTTAAAAATTACCTGGGGTTTGCTTTCTGACAGTTTTTTAATTTCAGTCAACTGGGCTTCCTCGGTTAATGCTATCCAATCCATTTAATTCATTTTAGTGAACAATTTTCTCTGTCATCGGGCAACCGGTTCCTCTTTTGCTGGCAGCGCAGGAAGAAAACAACATAACTCCTGCAGACAACATGAAAGCAAATAATAAAATCTTTTTCATTACGGGGGGTTTTATTAAAGTATTTTAATTCGGGTATGCAAATATACAAACCATTTCTTTGGGCACAATGATAACAATTTTGAGTATTATAGCTATCTTGCTAAGCATTCCTTATCAAAATCATGCCGGGTATAAATATAAAATCCAACCCTATAACTGTTTTCCTGTAGGTTTTAGTATATGATTAACAATATATTCCGGATATGATTAATAAATAATCCAAGGAAGAAGTAATAAATACGATCAAACAAAAATCTGCAAATGTCCTTACTACTAACCCGTCCCGTTGCCTTTATTGATTTAGAAACCACCGGTGTAAATCTCTCTGCGGACCGGATTGTTGAAGTGGCCATCATCAAGATACTTCCTGATCAAACAAGGCTGGTAAAAAGAAAACTAATCAATCCAGGTATGCCCATCCCCCCGGCTTCTACTGAAATACACGGCATTTCCGATGAAATGGTAAAAGAGGCCCCCACCTTTAAGCAATGCGGTAATGAATTAAAGCAATTTATTGAGCACTGTGATATGGGAGGTTACAACAGCAACCGTTTTGATATCCCCATGCTGATGGAAGAGTTTCTGCGTGCCGGTATGGAAGTTGACCTCAGTACCAGGCGAATGATCGATGTTCAGCATATTTTTTATACAATGGAGCCACGCACCCTTACCGCGGCATATAAATTTTATTGTGAAATGGAATTGGTGGATGCACACAGCGCGGAAGCGGACGTGAATGCAACCATTGATGTGTTGCTTTCCCAGATCCGTCGCTACCCCCAGCTCGGCAATTCAATTGATTCAATTCTTGGCACGATCGGTGAAGATAAAGTGGTAGATTATGCACGCAGGTTTTTATTTGATAGCAATGGGGTAGAAGTCTTTAATTTTGGCAAACACAAGGGCAGACCGGTCATTGATGTGCTGAAGGCAGAACCTCAATACTATGATTGGATGATGCGTGGTGACTTCCCCCTGCACACAAAACACAAGCTTACGGAAATATTACACCGTACCCTGTTAAAAAATAACTAAATTGATGGGGCTTAAAATTTGTGCCGCTTGATTCAGCGTACAAATTGTAAATTCGTTTAAACAGCATTTATATTCTTGGAAAAGTTAGTTATCATACCTACTTACAATGAAAAGGAGAACATCGAGAATATTATCGGTGCTGTTATCGGATTGCAACAGGGTTACCATATTTTAGTAATTGATGACAGTTCACCGGATGGTACTGCCAGCCTGATAAAATCGCTTTTTTACAAGTATCCCCAACAATTATTTTTAGAGGAACGCAAAGGGAAATTAGGACTGGGTACCGCCTATATACATGGATTTCGCTGGGCGCTCGAGAAAGGATACCAGTTTATTTTTGAAATGGATGCAGATTTTTCTCATAACCCCGGTGATCTTGAGAGCCTTTATATAGCCTGTAAAAACGGAGCAGGTGTGGCAATAGGATCAAGGTATGTAAAAGGAGGCGCGGTTGAAAATTGGCCTACTAACCGTATTGCCCTTTCTAAAGGCGCATCCCTTTATACAAGGCTCATCACTTCCATGCCGGTGCGTGATCCCACGGCAGGTTTTGTTTGTTACCACAGGGCAGTATTGGAAACAATCAATCTAACCAAAATTACTTTTGTGGGTTATGCCTTCCAGATTGAGATGAAATTCGCTGCCTGGAAGTTAGGATTTAAGATTGCCGAAGTGCCAATAACATTCAGGGACCGCAGGCTGGGAGATAGTAAAATGAACAAAGGCATTGTAAAGGAGGGTATTTTGGGGGTATTAAAATTGCGGTGGATGAGCATGTTCAAAAACTACCGCAACAAGGTGAAGAACGCTTACCCCGGCAGTCACATTTCTTATCCGCAAACCGAGGTTTTGCTGGGATCCAAATAAATTTTTACTTACCCTTTTGTAGTTCCTCCAACCATCACTTCAAGTTTGTCTTTTTACTAGATAATTCAGCGAACTAAAGTGTGGTCAGCAGGGTCATACACAACGCTAAACTAACTGCACAACGTAAAAAAATTGGCTGGAAAAGTAAAGTGCAAATATCGGAAGGAGCATCACCATAGTATCACCTAAATCAGGAAAATCCCGCCACTTCAAACAGTTATATGGAGCCCGTTTTGTAGTGCTTAGCTATACTACATTATTTAAAAGCCGGATGAAATTTTTGCAGGGTATTGCGTAGAAACTCCCTGTCGAGATGGGTATAGATCTCCGTAGTGGTAATACTCTCGTGCCCCAGCATTTCCTGCACAGCACGAAGGTCGGCGCCTCCTTCTACCAGGTGCGTGGCAAATGAATGCCGGAACGTATGCGGTGAAATGGTTTTATTTATTTCTGCCAGTCGCGCCAAATCTTTAATGATCAAAAAAATCATTACGCGGGTAAGTTTGCTTCCCCGCCGGTTTAAAAACAAAATATCTTCATTGCCGGGTTTAACGTTGAGGTGTACGCGGATTTCATTGCGGTATATCCTGATATATTTGATTGCATCTTTTCCAATAGGCACGAGTCTTTCCTTATCACCTTTGCCGATCACTCTTATAAAACCAACATCGAGGTGAAGGCAACTGATGCGTAGGTTTACAGCTTCTGTTACCCGAAGCCCGCAGCTATACAGAGTTTCCAATATGGCTTTATTCCGGCCGCCTTCTGGTTTGCTAAGATCAATGCTGTTGATCATGGAACTGATTTCGTCCAAACTTAGTACGTCCGGTAATGTCCTTTTTAGTTTTGGGGATTCCAGCAAAGAAGTAGGATCAATAAGAATAACCTGTTCCTGGAGGCAATATTTAAAAAAGCTTTTCAGCCCGGATATTATCCGTGCCTGCGACCCTGGCGTCATGCCCAACTCGCTTATCCATCGTAGAAATTTTTCAAGGTCCGTTCGCGTAATTTGATCAGGAGTTTTAAGGTTCTTCGTTTCCGTTATCCAGGCTGTCAGTTTTTCAATATCGCGCAGGTAGGCTTCAACGGAGTTATCACTCAGGGATTTTTCTAACTGGAGATGAGCCTTGTAGCCTTTTTTATACGTTTCCCACATGCCGGTTAATTAATAAAGTCTTGCTATAAGCATGTGAAAAATTAAAATAAAAAAAGGATGATTGAAGTCAATTTCGGTTAACCCATTATACGGTAAGAATAAATTTGTTTAAAGATAGCTATTATTAATTTTTGTATTCCGTTAGCTGTTTGTTATGAAAATAATTAATTTAGGCTGTTCTGCTGAAAAGATGAAACCCGTTAGATAGAATTTCATAAGTATAGGCTCACAAATACACGTCCTCAATAAGAAAATATTCAACCGGTTCACTATTTACAATGAGGATGGAAAGGATATTAAACTGTATGCGCTGCCACTGGGGGTTTTGGTGAAGGTATTCCTCGGCCGCGCTGATCAGGTTCTGTATCTTCTTTTTGCCTACTTTTTCCTCGGGCAACCCAAATCGTTTTGAACGCCGGGTTTTAATTTCTATAAAATGGAGTACCCTATCCTTTTCCGCGATCGCATCCACTTCCCACCTCGAATGACGCCAGTTTTGCGCTATAATTGTATAACCTTTTTCCAGTAACCAAGCATAACCGAGTGCTTCGCCTGTTTTGCCTGTATGAATATGTTTTGCCATCGCGAAATTAATAGTTTACCAAAATGAAGCCCGTTACTTTTCCTTTCGGCAAATGATTTATTCACCATGGAAACTAACAACATGTTGAATTTTAAATATTGTAACGGATAGATTAAATCCTTATTTTTGCCATTGTCAAATTTAAAAAAATGAAGATAGATAAATCAATTGTGGCAGGTTTTGTTTTACTGGTAGTGATTGCCTCCCTGTACCGTATATTTCCCGGCAGGCCTTTCGGTTTTGCACCCCAAATCGCAATGGCTTTGTTTAGCGGGAGTATAATAAAAGATAAAAAATATTCCTTTCTTTTGCCTATCGCTTCAATGCTGGTATCAGATATTATTTATGAGGTATTGTTCCAGTTTAAAATTTCTCCTCTAGCCGGATTTTATGAAGGGCAATTATTGAATTACCTGTTGTTTGCAGGCTTAACTGTAATTGGTTTTGGGATAAAAAAGGAGAACCTGGTGCATATTGTGACCGGGGCTCTAACCGGGGCTACCTTTTATTTTATTGCATCTAACCTGCTTGTATGGATCGGCGGCGGCCTGGGACTGGATAACCTGCCTTATGCTAAAACCTGGGAAGGATTAATGGCTTGCTTTGCAGCGGGTATCCCTTTTTACCAGGCAAGTCTATTTGCTACCTTGTTTTTCAGCGGTATATTATTTGGCGGGTACTTTCTTATTACCAAGTATGCCCTCGGCAAGCACACTATCGCCCAGTAAAATCAGTGAAAAAATAATTGCCAATCATTAGTATGGCCTTTTTAGGTTAACGCCTCATAACCCTGGTCGATAAAAAGGTTATCCCCATCCGCAGCCTGGGTAGCTAGCAGGTCGCAACGGTTATTGTGCGGGTTATTCGCATGCCCCTTTACCCATATAAGTTTTATATTGAATTTTTTTGCCAGCTCATAATAATGTTTCCAGAGGTCTTTGTTCTTTTTACCACCCGCGAAATCTGTTTTTATCCATTTTTTCAACCAGCCTTTTTCTATCGAATTGATTACATACTGGCTGTCTGAATAAATGGTAACCGGCAATTCATTTTTTTTGATCGCTTCCAGGCCGGCGATAACTGCCAGCAGTTCCATCCGGTTATTGGTAGTTAGCCTGTATCCTTTAGATAATTCTTTCTGATGTTTTCCCCACAATAGTACAGCACCATAGCCCCCCGGGCCCGGGTTCCCTCTTGAAGCGCCGTCTGTGTAAAGCACAATATTTTCCATACCTGAATTAAGTAATAAGATTTTTTGTGCAAAAAGAAACTGGCATAAAATATGTTCAGCCCGATATATTCAAATTAGAAAAAACATTTATAAAACGGGTACAAACCGAAAGAATTAATCCGGGCAAAATGAATTTCTCCTAAAATGCACATAAGCGTTAATTGGGGTGTTGAAAATCGCATGAAATTAGCTTATGCTCAGGATCCTTTTTAAAAATTTATTTCATGTACCGGCAATACCGATGGTTTCAGACCTGCAAAACGCCTGATTTAAACGCTGCGATGTCTTTATTGTTATTGGCTGCCGCAATCCCTTCTGAAATCAAGGACCGGGTTTCCGCGGGATCAATAATATCATCTACCCATAATCTTGCGGCCGCATAATACGGTGAGGTTTGTGTATGATAACGTTGCATAATTTCACTTAACAGGCTTTCTTCATCTGCCGGTGTAATTTCTTTTCCTTTAGCCTTCAGTGAAGCTACCTGTATCTGTAACAAGGTTTTGGCCGCTTGCTCCCCACCCATTACAGCAATTTTGGCCGTAGGCCAGGCATAAATAAAACGCGGGTCATAGGCCTTGCCACACATAGCGTAATTGCCGGCGCCATAACTGTTGCCGATGATAAAAGTAATTTTCGGCACCACAGAATTAGCAACGGCATTAACCATTTTGGCGCCATCTTTTATTATGCCGGAATGTTCGCTGCGGCTTCCTACCATAAAACCGGTTACATCCTGCAAAAAAACAAGGGGTATCTTTTTTTGATTGCAGTTCATTATAAAGCGGGCCGCTTTGTCAGCGCTGTCATTATAGATAACCCCGCCTAATTGCATTTCACCTTTTTTGTTTTTAACGATGAGGCGTTGATTGGCTACAATACCTACTGCCCACCCGTCTACCCGGCCATAGCCACATACGATCGTTTTACCATAATCCTTTTTAAATTGGTCGAAGCTTCCGCTGTCTGTTATGCATTCGATAATATCGACGATATTGTAGGGTTTGGTGTTACCCTCCGTTATGATGCCATATATATCATCCCTGGGTTTTACGGGGGCCATACTTTTAATCCTGTCGAAACCGCCATCTTCTCTTTTTCCCAGCTTGCTCACAATTTTCTTAATGTGATCAAGACAGTCCCGTTCTGTTTCAAATTTATAATCTGCGATGCCGCTGATGGCTGTATGTGTTACGGCGCCACCCAGGGTTTCACTATCAGTATCTTCTCCAATTGCAGCTTTTACCAGGTAGGGTCCGGCTAAAAAAATAGAGCCATTTCCCTCCACGATCAAAGTTTCATCGCTCATAATGGGCAGGTACGCGCCGCCCGCTACGCAAGGCCCCATGACGGCGGCTATTTGTGTTATCCCCATACCGCTCATCCTTGCATTATTGCGAAAGATGCGGCCAAAATGTTCCTTATCGGGGAAAATTTCATCCTGCATGGGAAGGTAAACACCAGCGCTGTCTACCAGGTAAATCACGGGCAGCTTATTTTCCATAGCTATCTCCTGCAGGCGCAAATTCTTTTTGCCCGTAATAGGAAACCAAGCTCCAGCCTTAACGGTTTGATCATTTGCGACTACCACGCATTGCCTTCCACTAACATAGCCAACACCCCCCACCGTTCCGCCGGCAGGGCAGCCTCCCTGTTCAGCATACATTTCATAGCCTGCAAATGCCCCGATTTCAATAAAGGGCATCCCCGGATCACACAGCCAGCTGATCCTTTCCCTTGCAGTTAGTTTATTCCTTTCTCTTTGTTTTTCAATTGATTTTTTCCCACCTCCTTCATAGATCTTCTCTAATTTTTGTCTTACCTGGCTAAAGGCAAGTTTCATGGCATCTTCATTCCTGTTAAAAGTTATATCCATACCCTGGTAGTGTTTTAATGGCGAAGCGGACCTGGTTTCGTCTGCCATCCGTTATCTCATGCAAAAACAAAAGTAGGCGTAATGAAATAAACAGGCTACTATTTTATTGATATTCAGTAGATGCAATTTTTTTAGCAGCCAATAGGTTTGAGCACGATTTGTGCCTTCATGTTACTTTTAAACACCAGGTCACTGGGTGCTGTATTTCGATCCATAGAAATTGTTATTATTCGTAATAATCGTAATAATAATGGCTGGTTACCGATATTTGTATGCTTTTAGCTTAAATTTATTGGTAGTTCACCGGAACGGGTGGAATTTTGCCAGCCATTGCTTATTCGTACTGGTGTTCGATTTTTGAAAGAGATGGTGTAGTTTTTTAAATAAGTTATTATTAATACTTTGTAATCAAGTAATATGATGAGGTTCCGAAAGAAAAGTTATGCATTATTGATCCTGTTTTATATCAGTGGATTTTACCAGCACGCTGCAGGGCAGACATTGCCCATATCTGGCGATACCATTTATGTTACCGCCAGGTCTGAAGTTCAAATAGACTTCCCCTCGATCCCCAAAGGTTTTACTTCAACACCCAATATCCCCTACCGTTTTAAACAGGTAGGAAGAGGAATCAATATCATTGCCGGGCCAGACAATACTCCTCCTGCAGTTTTACTGGTGGAGGAAGCGCAGCGCTATCACCGGTTTGTTATCGTATTCAAAAAGAATATCAGTAAAGGCCGCGGTTTAGAGGTTTATTACGATTATTCTACAGAGGAAAAACTGGAGCAGCATATCAAGGGGGCTGCAGCGCGCGATTTGGCCATATCTCCAATAACAACTGCCGATTCCAGTGTTTCCGCCCGTCCGTCTGCTTCTGCGGGTTATGCCGCATTAATGGAAAAGGGCGACAAAGAAATGAAGGAACAAAATTACCAGGAGGCGAAAGCAAGTTTTGACAAAGCACATTTACTTGGCCCGGATGAAGCGGCCCCCATACAAAGGCTGGAGGCGCTCAAGCTCAAATTAGCCGCGAATGAAAAATCCTTTGCGCTCACCACTGCAAATAATAATAGCTATAGCCTTATCATCGCGGGAGCTATCAATTATATGGGCCAACAAAAATACGGTGAAGCCCAGAATTTGTATAAGCAGGCGCTTACGCTAAGGCCGGGGGATCTGTACGCAACCCGTCAAATGGAGATCATTGATAAAATGTTGCTGGAAACAAACAATCAAAAAGCATCTGGCAATTTATACAATGATTTTATTGCACAAGGCGAAAAAGCCCTGGGTAAAAATCAGTTGAAGGAGGCCAGGGCGGCTTATGAACAAGCTCTCTCTGCCAGGCAGGAAGATGAGGTTGCCACCAGGGCTTTAAAATTAATCAGCGACAGGGAAAATCTGCTAAAGCAAACGGAGGCCCTTGAAAATAACTACAAGTCTGCCCTTCAGTCAGGGGATAAATTTTATGAAGCGGCGGATTTCACCAATGCAAAAACTGCTTACAACAAGGCGATCAGTTTTATTAAAAAGCCCTATCCGCAAGACCAGCTTAAAAAAATTGACCAACTATTAAATGAACAGGCGTCAAAAGAGGCTATTGAAAAGGAACGCATTGCGCTACAGTTGGCTGCCGATAAAGTTAAAAAGGAAAAAACATTGCTGGAACAAAATTATACAGATGCCCTGCAGGTAGCTGATAATTATTTTAAAAAAGGTGATTTTGCCAATGCAAAAAAAGCTTATAATAGCGCAGCGGGTGTAATAAACCGTCCTTATCCGCAAGACCAGGTTAAAAAAATTGAAAATAATAACTGAACAACTTCTCAAAGAGAAGCTCGAAAAAGAAAAACAAGCCCTTGAAGAAAATTATTCAGCAATGGTGCAATCGGCTGACAAGTACTTTAAAGAGGGCGATTATAGCCGGGCCAAAACCGCCTATAACAGCGCAATAGGCATTATTTCAAAGCCATACGCGCAAGAGCAAATTAGAAAGATTGACAAATTATTAAGCGAACAAATTTTAAAAGAAAATATTGAAAAGCAGAAACAGGCTCAACAATTAGCCGCGGAAAAGCTGGAAAAGGAAAGGCAGGAATCAGAAGATACTTATGCTGCGGCAGTAAGTACAGCAGATACTTTATTTAAACAGGGGGATTATGTCAATGCAAAAATGGCTTATAATAAAGCCCTAAATCTTATCGCGAGAGATTGGCCGAAAAAACGGATTGAGGAGATAAATAAACTCGTAGCCGACCAGTTTGCACTGGAGAATGCTAAGAGGGAGGAGAAAAAGCGGCGGGAACTGGAGATTGATTATAATGCCGGGATGCAAATTGCAGACAAATTTTTTAAGGCCGGCGATTACACCAATGCAAGGATTGCCTATACTAAAGCCGCTGGTATTATCCCAACACCACAATCCCAGGAACAAATAAAGAAATTAGACAGGTTGCTGGGCGAGCAGGTTGCACAGGCCACAGCCGACAGGCAACGTAAGGCAGAGGAGGCGGAAATTAATTCGCGGTATAAAACGCTGATAAAAAATGCAGAGCAGGAATTTGATGAAGGCAATTATATTAAAGCAAAAAAACTGTATTCTGACGCAGCCGGATTGAAGCCCCAGGAAGGATACCCAAAAGAAAGCCTTGTTATCCTTGCGAATATCCTGGCCAAAGTTGAACCCGCCAATCTACCTCCAAATAACAAAGCTCCGATCGATTTGGAAATACGCAAAAAGCCAACGAATTCTCCGGAAATGTTGGGAATTACCAAAAAACCAGATAATGCTCCGCAAATGGTGGATGTTAACAAACAGTATAACCTGGCCTTATCTAATGGAAAAGCCAGTCTCAAGGAAAATGACCTGCTGGGTGCCAAGTCCTTTTATGAGGAAGCCATGAGTTTGAAGTTGTCGGAGGAAGAACCGAAAAAACAACTGAGTATAATAAACGAGCAACTTGCAAAAACAGGTATTCTAACTGAAATTGACAGCAGTTATGAAACTAAAATACTTTTGGCCGATAGCCAACTTATTCATAAGGCATACGATTCAGCACTTTTTTATTATGCCGAGGCTGCCCTTCTAAAGCCAGACCAAACATATCCCAAATTGCAGGTTAAATTCGTTAAATCGGAAATAATTGAAAGTAACAGGGCAAAGGCGATTGCTAAAAGAGAAGACGATGAGCAGAGGTATAAAGAGGCGCTGGGACGTGGTGAAAAGTCTGTGGCAGCTAAGAAATTCCGTGAAGCCAAAGCCGCTTATCTTGAGAGCGTTTCGATTCATCCACAGAGTCAGTATGCGCAAAGCAGGCTGAAGATAGTTACTTACCAGGTAGTAAGAGCGCGGGCAGACAAGTTAAAACAATTACCTCCGGTGATAGTGGAACCGGTTGCGCCGCCTGTGGTTAAATCCAAGAAGAAAGGAAGGAAAAACAAGACCGAACCTGTAATCGTGAAAGCTGATAGCCTTGCCTTCCAGGCAGATCCGCTTCCTTATAGTATTGACCAGTTGAAAAGTAAATTTCCCGGTATTGATTTTTCAGTTTCTCCTCCGGAGCAAACTTTTAATAAAACAACCATTTATTCAAAGGAGAAGGAACATATATATGACACGCTACTATTGGAAAACTCAAGGATAGACTCATCAGGAACTAATCAGGATATTAAAATAGTATTGCAGGGTATCAATTTTGGGGAGACGGTGGTCTATATGAAATTGCTTGTCAGGAATTTTTCAGAAAAAGATTTTTTAATAGGGGCAATGATGCTAAACTGGACAACAAAAGCGGGCAAGACAATTAAACTCGATCCTTATTACTTATTACCATCGCCATTACCTGTTATCAAGCCTGGGCATGAATCAGTTATCATCTATGCTTTACCATCATATGATATAGCGGACGAGGACCGGTTAACCTTTTCCCTCGGTGACCGTTTGGAAAAGGTAAAATTACAGGTACAAATACCCGGCACTGCTTATAACAGGGAATGGGCAAGGTAATCTTTGGCGTTGGAAATTAAAACGGAACTAATTAATGCAGGTTCAATTATTTGAATAGGCAGACGTTTTTTGTATGAATTTTTCAATTGCTTTATCGGAATACATGCCACACCTGTTAATTAAAATTCCTTTGTACCCGTCATTCGTTTCCAGGGCATAAATTATTGTGCTGGATGCAGAATACGGGTTAGCACTGTATTTATTTTCTTTTACGATCTTTATTTCGCCCGGCTTGTATAATTTCCTCGGGCCGCTGCACCCAATCTCATCCTTTATAATAGAAAAAGTGTGGACAAATCCTTCTGTCTGCAGATCGTGGACTATAGAATTAATGGTATTTAATGTATTGGTCACTTATTTACGTTTTAGTGAACAGTAAGCCGTTGTATAAATTGCTCCCCTGGGATTGATTAACAGCCTTAATTGGTTTGATATAATTCTACATTGAATTTTAAGTTTTTGAAGTTGATGCCGAAAGTAAAGTACCGGGATTAATATCGTATTAGAAGAGCATTAGAATTCGATTAGAATAATACGGTTTAGTCTGTATGCGAGCGTGATTAGTAGTAAATTGCTTTATTTACACCGATTTATCATGCTATGGAAGATATAAAAATACTTATTGTGGAGGATGAGCAGAAGATTGCAGATACATTAAAATTCGGGCTGAATGAAAATGGTTTTAAAGTGGAAGTTGCTTATGATGGAAAGCTCGGTTACCGCCTGTTTTCTGTCCAGGATTTCGACCTGGTTATACTTGACATCAATCTTCCGGGAATGAATGGGTATGAGTTGTGCAAGGCCATTCGTTTATTAAATCAACAGGTGCCAGTAATCATGCTTACTTCGATGAGCGCTTTAAATGATAAAATAGAAGGTTATGATGCCGGAGCGGATGATTACCTTGTAAAGCCATTCGAGTTCCGGGAACTTCTGTTAAAGATCAGGGCCTTATTGAAACGATCCATGACCCAATATTTGCCCGTAGGAAATGTGCTGCGGTTATCTGACCTCGAAATGAATATTGATAATAAGGAAGTAAAAAGAGATAAATCGGTAATAAACCTTACAGCTAAAGAATTCCAGTTGCTTGAATACCTTTTAAGAAATAAGAACAGGGTTGTTTCAAGAGCAGATATCGCTATCAATGTGTGGGATATGGATTTTGATACCAATACGAATGTGATCGACGTCTATATAAGCTACCTGCGAAATAAAGTAGATAAAAATTTTGATCAAAAGTTAATTCAAACCCAGGTTGGAATGGGGTATATTTTAAAGGAAACCTGATGCCCGTAAGAATAAGGATTACTTTGCTATTTACAATGATTGTATTTTCGCTGCTATCATTATTATGTGGTTCGGTATATTATTTCTCCTACTCCAACCGGATAGAAAATGTGAAAGACAGGTTGCTTAACCGTGTACTTACCACGGCCAGCCTGCTAAACCAGTCAGAGACCTTTGATGAAGACCTGATCAAAAAAATAGATTCTTCCACAGCCTTGCCGATGAAAAATAAAACCGTGCAAGCCTATAATTATTTCAATGTCCTTATCTATACCTATACCGATAAACCCACCGACAAAATTCACATCGATACGGCCACATTGGATGTTGCCAGGAAAAAGAAGGCAGTATTTTTTAATATTAATAATAAGGAAGTACTCGCATGGTGCGACGTAGAAAACCAATCAAGGATCGTAATTGTTACCGCTGCTTATGACGAGGAAGGAAGAAATTACCTGGAACGCCTTCAATTTATTTTATTTTTCAGTTTTACAGGCGGCATCCTTATCGCTATTGCCTCCGGTTATTTTTTTTCAGGGAGATTATTGCTGCCTATCAGGCGGATCACGGACGAAGTAAATATCATTTCGGCGAAGAATTTAACCCACCGCATTAAATCAGGTAATGCCAATGATGAATGGAATAACCTTACGGGCACATTAAATGAACTGCTAAATCGCCTGCACGATAGTTTCGAAATACAACGGCGGTTTATTGCAAGTGCATCACATGAGCTTTCCACACCGCTAACTTCAATTTCCAGCCAGTTGGAAGTAACGCTTCAAAGAGAAAGAGGCGCAGCTGAATACCGGAAAGTAATGCTTTCCGTTTACCAGGATGTGCGGCACCTTAGCAACCTCACACAAACATTGCTGGAATTTGCCAAGGCCTCGGGCACGCCCGGCGGTATTGAGATTGACCTGGTCCGTGTGGATGAGGTGCTGATGCTACTCCCGGGAGAAATGAAGAAAACAGATAAATCCTACCAGGTAAAACTGGATTTTGATCAGCTGCCCGCAGAAGAAGAAAACCTGCTTGTTTTTGGAAATTCAGTGCTGTTATTTGCCGCCTTAAAAAATATTGTTTCAAATGCATGCAAATATTCCAATAACCATGTGGCTATGGTAAAGCTATCTGTTCAACAAAAGGAAATTGTTATCAGGGTTGCTGACGAAGGCAAGGGCATTGCGGAAAGTGAACTGACAAATATCTTTCAGCCATTCTACCGGGCAGATAATAGCCGGAATATAGCGGGGTTTGGGTTGGGACTGTCCCTGGCAAGCCGTTTTATAAAATTACATAAGGGAGAGATATCTGTATTATCCAAAGTTAACCAGGGAACCATATTTACCATCGTATTACCGATTGCGTCAAATATCACTACGCTTTAATTCTAATAATATTCTAATCTGTTTCTAATATAAACCTAATCAGCAGATACTACTTTTAAAAATAATCATGTTGTTTGCTGGTTAATGGATTTACACTTTACATACCACTTTCGTTAAATTATCATTTCAGGCTGGAGTACTTTATTAATAATTGTTAACGCAGAAAAAATCAGGACATGACAGAGTATAATATTAGGAAAATATTGGTTCCAGTTGATTTCAGCCGTGCAGCCATCAATGCGTTGGATACCGCTATTGCCCTTGCAAACCAGCATAACGCCACTATTTTATTATTAAATGTAATTGAAACCGGAGGCATGGCTTCAGACAATAGCATTCATGAGCATACCATTAACGCAATGATTCGAAATTCAAAAGATGAATTGCAATCGCTGCAGGTTTCCATTATAGACCGTTTGCTGCTGCCTTGTGAAGTAGTTAATGTTCAGGGCAAGGTGGCGCCTTCTATTTTGTCAACCTGTCATGAGCAACAAATAGACCTGGTCGTTATGGGCACGCACGGTGAGTCCGGATTTAAAGAAATTTTCATTGGGTCGAACGCGTATAATGTAGTTATAAATTCAGCCTGCCCGGTTCTTACCATACCACCAGAAAAAAAATGGGAACAGTTCAGGAAGATTTTATTTCCCATCAGGCCTATTCCATCCGCCATTGAGAAATATGATTTTGTAAAAAAAATCATGAGCAGGACTGAAGGAGAAATTAAAATATTGGGACTCGCTAATGACTACGAACGGGAAGTTGATATTTTAAAAGATATGGCTTCACAATTAAATGAACGGCTTAAGGATGACAAAGTGCGGACTTCTGCTTATTTTAAAGTTGGCAGCAACATGGCTGACGAAGTTTTAAAAATTGCAGGGTTAATGGAAACTGATCTTATTGTCATTACGGCTACCATCGATCCGGCTTCGAACCAATTTTTTGTGGGCCATTATACACAGTATATTATTAATCACTCACATTATCCCGTCTTAAGCATTAAACCTGCGGGAAATGAGCGATACGATTTGGAGGCAACACAATTCAATGAATCGGTTACCCCGGAAATGCAGTTTTACAATTAATAAAGGCCGGCAGTATTATTTTTAGAAAGATTATGAAAAATTTTGAGATAAAGAAAATTCTTGTTCCCATTGATTTTAGCAGTAATTCAATGAATGCATTACAAACTGCAGTGGCCATGGCCAAAAGGCATAATGCAGACTTAAAATTGTTGCACGTTTTTGATATCGACAATACATTATACCCCGAAGACAATATGGGCAGTAATTCGAACCCAGAGGTTGCGATAAAATCACTAAGCAGGTTAGCTGCATCTGTAAAAAGCGGGGATGGGATTAATTGCGGTATAGCTTACATATCAGGTTTCATATCAAATGCCATTCTTCAAACAGCGAAATCGGATAATGCAGATATTATAGTAATGGGTAAAAATGGAAATTCCGGACATCGGGATTCATATGCAGGCACGAACAGTTATTATGTTGTCAAAAAATCACATTGCCCGGTTTTACTGATTCCTTCCGGAAAAATGTATGAAAATTTCACAGATGTATTATTTCCGGCCAGGCCGGTGATAAGTGTATTTGAAAAATACGATCTAATCCGGCCCATTATCCTGAAGAACAATGCCACGCTCCATGTTGTAGGGTTGCGCAATCCTGAGTATATCGAGGAGCTGCATATTATTTCCAAACTTACGGAGATATTAAAAGAGCAATCGCTGGCGGATCATTTTAATACCACCATCGATTATTATTTTAAGGACAATAAATTTGCTGCACACCTGCTGGATATCATTTATAAAAAAGAATACCCGTATGACCTGCTGGTGATCAGCGCGGAACTTGACAATAATATCAAAGATTATTACCTGGGTGATTATGGCCAGCAATTAATTCACCAGTGCCCTATACCCCTGCTGATAATCCGCGCCACTACAACTATTGCTTCTAAAACGGAAGTTTTAAAAGTTTTGGAAACTTCTTTTGTGAAAGCGGGAGAAAGCGCTGTTGTTTAAATTATATAAATCAATTCAAACTAAAACTTTACTATGAACATCACTATTCAATCAGTTAATTTTAAGGCAGGTGCCGGGTTAGAGAATTTTATCATTGAAAAAGTAAGTAAATTATTTAAGCACAATGAACATATCATACGTGCGGAAATAACGCTCCGGCAAAGTGATGGTGGCCTGCAGAATAAATTGTGTGATATCAGGCTGATGATTCCCGGAAACGATCATTTTGTATCCAAGCGGACAGACGTTTATGAAAAATCCGTTTTGGAATCGGTAAGGACCATGCAGAAATTGTTGCAAAGCACTAAGCCGGCTAAAATGTTACAGGGGATGAAAAACAGGTTTTACAAAGTATTTTCTAAATAACCATTCTTAATATCCTATTTTACGATGGCCCGTTAAATCAAGGGCTGAGAAAGAACCATCCTGTTGTATGCAGAACATACAGTAAGTTCTCTCCGCTTTAAAATACATATCGGAAAAATGCAATTAAGGGCCGAAGATTTTCTCTTCGGCTCTTTAATTGAGAAGGTTTATTAATCGCGGCAGCACCTGTTGATTGCCAGTCCGCAGGTCCAGGGATATCTAAGAATAAGATTTTCAATATAAGGTTGGAAATAGCATCAAACGAACGGTCATTCAATACCGGGTAATATTTTTTCAAAGCAAATACTGTTTTCCACTTTTTTATATTGCCCGAAATTTTGTATCAGGTTATAACCGTTTTTTTTATACATTGCTACGGCCTCCGGTTGTTTCTTTCCCGTCTCTAATAAACATTTTGTACTATTTAATTCCATTGCCCACTGTTCAAGTTCTTTCAAAATGAAGGAGGCAATACCTTCTCCCCGGCGGTGTGTTATCACATACATCCTTTTTACTTCCATAATGAAAGGGGCATACTCTTTGATCGCTCCACAGCCAACTGGTTTTCCATCATCAAAAGCAATGACTGCATATTTTATGTGATCTATCTTATTGAACTGGGCATAAAAAAGATGATCCTTACCGTCGCGGATTCGCAGATCCTCATCCAGTTTTTCAACTAAGTATTGAAAATCTTCATTTGTCGAATTAGCCCTGGTTGTAGTAATCATTTTCTGTTCGTTAATAATTTTAAATTGCCCGTTCACTGATCAGTTTCGGATAATTACCAGCAATGATTTTTGACTGATGTTAAACCCTATCGGCGATTAATGATGCATCCTTCAATGCGCTTATGTCTAACTTTTTCATGTGCATAAAAGCTTTCATAACCCTTGCTGCGCTTTCAGGGTCCTTCATCAATTCAGCCAGCACCGTCGGTACTATTTGCCAGGAAACTCCAAACTGGTCTTTGAGCCATCCGCACATGCTTTCCTCGCCGCCTTCAGTCAATTTATCCCAGTAATAATCAATGTCAGCTTGTGTGTCGCAATTAACTACGAATGAAACCGCTTCATTGAATTTAAACTGGGGGCCACCATTTAAACACATAAACCTGCTTCCATTTAATTCAAATGATACTACCATGGGAGAATCAACGATAATCCTGGAATTTTTAAATATTCCGCAATAGAATTCTGCTGCAGTTTTGGCTTGTCCATCAAACCATAAACAAGGGAAAATTTGATTTGTCATTTTTTGGAAATTTAATAATTTAATTAATTTTATGTTCCTGTTTTTAATAGACAAATGTAATATGCAACGTCTGGTTGGGTGCACGTTAACGCGACAATAAAAGGGCTAAATACGACAAATTTTCAATAGCGATGCTTTCCCGAATGAGAAACGCAGCAGGCAGGTAGTTCCTCCTTCACTTTCCACCAATACCGGGATATTTTTTAGATGGATTGACATTGTTAACAATTACGACTTTATTTAATACTTGGTACACCAAGGCACATAAATTATCTTCTCTTTTTTTAAAGGGCTATTAATACTGTTACAAGTCCTCCTCCGCTTTCAGGAAAACATTCCAAATTCCGGAAATTAGACTGGTTCAATCATTTTCAATTATTTGATAATTAATGATTTAAGAATTGGCATTGTACTCGCTTAGTGATGGAAGAAGCCAAAGCTTTTAATTCGTACTATAATTTTACCCCTTTCCTACTTTATGAAAACAAGTTATAAATCCCTCTCATCACTAGCTGGAAAATGGACGATTACAGCTATACCATGCTCATTTCATAAATGTTCCAATTATTTATTGCTATCATTGACCCTTTTGATGGTTAGCTTTAGCAATATATCAAAAGCCGGAACTAACAATCATGAGGACGGTAATGGCCCAATTATGAAGACCCCTTCACTAAAGCCTGCAGTAACAGACAGCATTCCGGTTGTTACCCTCGTTGCTGATTATTGTGTGGTTGCAGGAATGGTAAGAATAACAGCACAGGCATCTCCTGTTGGGGCCACGTTTACCTGGAGTACAGGGGAAACAGGTCCGGTTATCGATGTTGATATAGCCAACCTTTATCATGTGGTAGCAGGGTTTATAAATGGCGACACGGCAAGAGCTTCAATACAAGTTGCGCAGGAATTGGTTACCAACGGAGATTTTTCTGATGGCAATACAGGATTTTTTACAGAATATGGATATGCATCAGATGGTGCAGGCAATGGTGAACTTTATCCTGAAGGCTTATACGGGATAGGTACCAATGCACACGATTATCACGGCAATTTTTATGGTAAAGACCATACTACCCTCGATCAAACGGGTAACTTTATGATCGTTAATGGCAGTACCACTCCTATAGGTTCTCCAGCCAGGCAGAGAATTATCTGGCAACAATCGGTTACAGTAATGCCTAATACCAATTATTATTTCAGCGCCCACGCAATGAATGTAAATCCTTCCTCCCCGGCGCAATTGCAGTTCGAGGTAAACGGGGTGCTTGTTGGAACAATTGCGGATTTAAATATAGCGCCGAAACCAAACAGCGATGGCACGGTAAATTTAAATAACTGGGTTAGGTTTTATAGCAATCCTACCTGGATTTCCGGAAACACTACTACCGCCATTATAAGGATCAGGAACCTTAATACGGACGCCAGCGGTAATGACTTTGGACTGGATGATATTTCTTTCAGTACTTTATCGCCGTTTATAACACTTGTATCCCCGGCGGGTAGCGATGAGCAAACCGGCTGCGTTAATAAAAGCATTGCGCCCATTAAATATTCCGTAGGCAGCGATGGTTCTGGCCATTCTATCACGGGTCTGCCTCCCGGCGTAACGGCGTCATTCAGCGTGCCTAATTTTTTAGTTATTACCGGAACGCCGACTACTACCGGTAACTATTCTTATTCAATCACCACGATTGGAACGTGCAACCCGGTTACCGTAACCGGAAGGATAAATATACCGGCTAATACAGCTATCTGGGCGGGGTCGGTGAGTAATGATTGGTCTGATGCAAATAACTGGTTTTGCGGCACTGTTCCCGTTGCTACCACAAACGTTATAATATCTTCTACGGCCATCAGGATGCCAGCGTTAACAACATCTTCTGTGTGTAAGCAATTAAATATGCAGCCAGGTACTATACTTAATCTAAACGGGAAATTATTCACCAATTATGGCGGCATAACAGGTACCGGGATATTTAAAGGCTCGCCTTCCTCCACTCTTATCATAGATGCTGCAGGAACTGTTAGCACAATCCGGTTCGATCAGTTAATACCGGGCATCAGTAATGCTTTGAACAATTTTACTATTACGGGTTTAAATACGACGGTTCTTCTAACAATGAAAATAGCCATATACGGTGTGTTAGCTCCGCAAAACGGTACCCTTACCATCAATGACACCCTGGTGCTTAAGTCAACTTGCACGGGAACTGCAAGGGTGGGTGTGGTAACAGGAGCGATCGCATACGGTAGTTCGGGGAAAGTGGAAGTAGAAAGGTACTTTCCTGCAAGGAGGTCGTGGCGCCTTGTTACTTCCCCGCTTGCAAAGGCAGGGTCAATTTTTGAGAGCTGGCAGAATGGTGGCAAGTATGCTGCAGGCAAGGGCACTTATATATCCGGAGCAACAGCTAAGAAACCAACCGGCGAAAATGGCCTGGATTGGAGCCCGATGAATAATTCTTCCCTGAAAGTGGGTGTAAGCCTTACACCCGTTTCAAATACGCATGTAAACCTGTCGAAGAACAGCGCTGACAGCTCAGACAATATACCGTATTTCCTTTTTGTACGGGGCGACAGGGACTATGCCAATACCAATACTGCGCTGAGTAATAATACAACATTAAGCAGCTATGGCAAACTGCAAACAGGAAGGCAAACCTTCAACGCCTCAGCAAGCATGGGTGGATTTACATTTGTCGGCAACCCTTATGCCGCTCCGGTTGATTTCAATAATCTGGAATTAAACAATTTGAAAAAACATTTTTGGGTTTGGGACCCTTACCTGAATACAGAGCAGGGAGGCTTCATACTGGTTGAAGAAACGAGTGCAGGGCAATATGATATGATACCACCGAGCCCGGGAGGACTGAACCAACTGCTGGAATCCAGCCAGGCTTTCTTCGTGGAAACTGAATCGAACAATCCTGCCTCGATCGTATTTAAGGAAACTGCCAAATCAAATACCGCGACTAATCTAAACGCATTTCGCCCTGTAAGTTCATTAACGTCATTGAGAGCCAACCTTTACCACCTGAATGAAGATAACAGTACTCATTTATTAGATGGGGTAATGGTGCTGTTCGATACTGCTTTTAATAAAGAGGTTGACAACAGGGATGTTATCAAACAAAGCAATTCAAAGGAAATGCTCGCACTGGAAAATGCTACCAAAAAACTTACGCTTGAAAGAAGGCCCTTACCCGGTAGTAATGATACCTTATTCCTCCGTTTAACCAAAACCACCCAGCGCAGGTACCGTATCGCATTTGAACCCCTTGGCCTTGATCCAACCCTTACAGCCTACCTGGTAGATGAGTATACAGGTGATAAAAAGGTTTTAGGTATAACAAGCAATTCAATGGTGGATTTTGAGATCAATGCGGATGCCGCAAGCGCTGCTCCCAATGGTTCAGGATCATATTCAAACAGATGTCCGGGCCCCTTCCCGTAACTTTTACAACAATAAACGCTAAAAAACAGGAAGCGGAAATAGATGTAAACTGGACAGTGGCGAATGAGATAAATATCAGGACTTACGAAGTGGAAAAAAGCAGCAATGGCCTTGATTTTGAAAAAGCCCATATTACTAAAGCTACAGGCGCTGACCGCAGCTTTACAGATTACAAATGGACAGATGTTAATCCTGTGAGCGGAAATAATTATTACCGGGTAAGAAGCACCGGTACAGATGGTAAGTACAATTACAGCAAAACCGTGGTAGTGAATTTTGAAATCGCTGTTTCAGGCATCAGGGTATTTCCAAACCCTGCACCCGGCGACAAGATAGGAGTAGCATTTAACAATATGGCCGAAGGAGTTTATCAAACAAGATTATTGAATACACTGGGCCAAACAATTTATAAAACAAAGATCAACCACGCAACACAAACGTCGTTGGAAAACATTTTTCCGGGTACTAAGCTGGCTGCCGGTATTTACCAGTTAGTGGTGACCAATCCAGACCATACGACAACAACCATTAAAGTAATCGTTCAATAATCAGGTTTAAAATAAGGCTGTATTAATTTGGCGCATTGGCATTAAGGCTATGCACTAGGGTTGTTGGCAGGAGTAAGGGTTGTTAATACACAAAGCCATTTTCCTTCTGATTTCATAAAAATACTTGTTGACCATTCATATAAGCTGAATTGTTCATTATTGGAGGTCCCCGCAGTAGTTCCCCTGCTTATAATGATGCCTGTATTTCCATATATCTTTAGAATGGTTTCATCTGAATCCACCCGGTTATGAGAAACCGTTCCGGAACTGATATATTCAGGGAAAGTTGATTTTGAGGTAATTCCATCCGACCCAATAATCACCCAGTCATGGGACATGAATTTTGATATTTCTTACACATCATTACTCACCATGGCTTCATCCCATGATTTTGTGCAAACCATTAGTTCCTCTTCCTCCCCTGTCATTATTTAAAATATTATGCTGTTGATTAATACGCTTAAAAATATGGCAGGTAAACAACCAGTTAATTTACCTGATACGCTTTTTATTACTTGCTTTCACCCACTTATATTTTTTGCAGCCCGGGCAAATAATTTTAGCAGAAGGCATTAGCTTCTCCGTATAGCCGCAAAAGGCACAGGAATAATGATCATGCGCGGGGATTATAGTAAAAGATGGTTCTAAAGCACCCGGCATTATTGGCAAGCCGTATTTCACTTCTTCATCAGGATAATAAAAAATACTCATGTTGCCCGAACTTTCTACGATTGCTTCTTGTATCTGACCTAATTGAGAAACGCTTTGCATGCGTAACTCCGCGAAGAACTCGTCTTCACCCAAATCTTCCTTTTTAAAATTTTCAATAGAAAAAAGGCCATCCTTTATAAGACAGGTAGGTTTACCTTCTATCAGCAATTCAAATTTTTTATTCCTTCCAATTACATAGGTTATAATTTTGTATAGACCTATGACCAGGGTAAATACAATTATGGCGGGCAGGATGCCTACATCCTGGTAAAACATTGGGTCACCTGCAGCAGAGCCCAAACCAATAATTACAACCAGTTCAAAAACCGATAGCTGCTTAATCCCCCGCTTGCCCAGCAGCCGTAGTCCTATAACGATGAGGATAAACATGATTAAGGTGCGCAATGAAGTTTCTATTAAAAAACTCCATTCCTCTCCACCTAGCATGATTGTTTTCCAATCAATTTTTAATATAGTTTGTAAAAAAAACATATAGCGTATTAGGAAGCTGAAAATTTTATGGCCCGGTAAAGATAATATTTAATGCAACGTACAGGTTAAAACAAAGCAATGCTTGTATTATGATATTGTTGGGCAAGATACCCCGGGAATACCAGGAGGTTTAATTTATATCAGGACCGGTATATTTTGTGTGAGCGTAGGCAGACACGTTTGATCAAAAATAATAAGTTTACTTCAGCTACGTAGCAGAATAACATGGAGCGATGGATTGGTTGCAAAATAAGCTGTGTTTATCATTTATAAACTGCAATACCGGTATTCATCGCATTATCCGGCGTTTCGTTTTTTGTATGCCATAAGTAATAAGAAAGAAATAAAAAACCTATAGGCAATATCATAAAGGTAAGTGCCAATTGGAAACCTTCTTTTGCGATCACGGAATATGTTGCACCTGTTAAATCAAAAAACAATCCTGCATACGCCCACTTTTTCAGTCGTTTAAATCCAGGTACCAGGATGACGAGTACGCCTAATAATTTTGCAACGCCAATAAAAGGAATAAAATATTTTGGATAACCTAAACCTGTGATCATCGCTACCGATTCAGCATCCACGAAAATATTAGGAATGGCTGACAGTAGCATAAATGCCGCGAAAAGGACGGTGATGATCCAGTAAGCAGCTTTTATCTTTTTCATATTTTAACATTATTGTCCGGCTAAAATAGCATAAAAAACCCCTTAACCTTACTGGAGTTTACCCAAAAACATCTTCTCGAACCTGTATAATGCAGTTCTGCCAATAGATTCAGTACAATTCCAAGTGTAACCCATTGTTTTATTTATTTCTGCCAATATTGGGGTTCAAAAAAGATTACCCAAAAAATTGCATCCACTTTCGTAAAATGCAGTTGC